>CAKTNP010000001.1 GCA_934589155.1 uncultured Oscillospiraceae bacterium
GAGGGTGGGGGTACAGGGGGCGGGGCGTCTTTGTAAAAAGCTCCGCCCCCTGGCGTGTCTTTGGTGACTTTCTGCACAAGCAGAAAGCCACCCGCCGGAGGCTCGTTCTCCCAATGCGGAGGGCCGATGTGGGCATCGCCCCCTACAAAGAGGCTGTGCCGAGGCTGGGGCCAACCAAAGCGCTTGAAAAGTGTGCCCGGTATGGTATAATAAAGCCGGAAATGGCTTGATTTTAAAAGCTTCGGCGTTTGAAAACGAAAAACAAAACGACAAACTTGCGGGAGGTGCTGAAACATGGAGATCGAGTATCCTGTAAAGTGTCCGTTGATGGACGGCGAAGAAATAGCAGAGGTGATTTGCTTTGATATTCACTGCGTTGTTGACGATGGAATTCCGGAACGTTTCGCACCGAAAAAGGCAACAAGCGTCTCCAATTATAAGCAAATTTGCAAGAAATGTCAGTACCACCGGGATGATTAAAGAAAAGCGGTATGTAGATTGCAGGACGGGTGATGGCCCAGCACCTAAAACGTGAACAGGTAAGAGGAAAAAGCTATGGAGATCGAATATCCGGTAAACTGCCCCCTCATGGAAAGCGCGATCTCCATGGATGAATGCTTTGATATTCATATGGTGGTCGAGGGGGCGGCTCCGGCGTACACGGCGCAGAAAAAGGCAATCAGAGCTCCACACTACAAGGAGATCTGCCGAAGCTGCCGATATCACCGGGATGATTGACCGTGAAATTGGGAATTGACATTTCTCCGCATCAATACTATAATGCCCGTAAATCCACCCCGTAAGGGGGGAATCAAGAACCGGGAGGGTTTGAATATGGTAATTCCCTGTGAAAAAATGATCCTTGCCGTGCTGTCCGGCGACGACTCCGCCGACGTGATCCAGGACCTGAACCGTCACGGCTATTATGTGACCGTGCTCAGCTCCAGCGGCGGCTTTCTGCGGAAGAGAAACGTGACCCTGATGATCGGCCTGGAGGAGACCCGGGTGGCAGAGGCCCTGTCCATTCTCAAGACCCATGCCGGTACCCGGATGGAAACCACCTATTTGAGTACCCCCACCACCGCCGGGATCCCCGCCGTGCCGGTGTCGGTCCAGACCGGCGGTACCGTGGCCTTTGTCCTCAGTGTGGAGAGCTGCAATAAGTATTAATTTATTTGTAAAAATAATACAAAATTCCAGGAGCTCTCCGCATAGAATTTGGAAAAATCTCCCCTGTACCCCTTGACGGGGCAGGGGAGATGCTTTATAATAAATACCTAAAATTTGGGGACGGTGGAAGCAGGACAGGCGGCGCCTGACACGGGGGGAAGACTCCCGGAGGGCGGGCGGACCCGTCCTCTTTTTTACAATTCCGCCGGGCCGAAAGGCCGCAACCTAAAAATAGAGGAGAAAGAGGGTTTTCTTATGAAACGTTCCGAGATCAACAAGGCACTGAAGGAACTGGAGGCCATGTGCGAAAAGGAGCACTGCTACCTGCCTCCCTTCTGCCATTTTACCCCCGAGGAATGGGAAGAGAAGGGCCATGAGTACGACGAGGTCCGGGACTGCATGCTGGGCTGGGACATTACGGACTACGGCATGGGGGATTTTGACAAGCTGGGCTTCTCCCTCATCACCATCCGCAACGGCAACCGGAATATGCCGGAAAAGTATCCCAAGGTCTACGCCGAGAAGCTTCTGTACTTAAAGGAGGGCCAATACGCCCCCAACCATTTTCACTGGTACAAGACCGAGGACATTATCAACCGGGGAGGCGGCAACGTGCTGATCCGGGTGTACAACAGTCTGCCCGACGAGTCCATTGACAAGGTGTCCGATGTGACGGTCCACTGCGACGGCCGGGAGTACACCGTCCCCGCCGGGACCCAGATCCGTCTGACCCCCGGCGAGAGCATCCATGTGTACCAGTATCTCTACCACGACTTCGAGGTGGAGCCCGGCACCGGCCCGGTGCTGCTGGGTGAGGTCAGCCAGTGCAACGACGACAACACCGACAACCGCTTCAATCCCCCCATGGGCCGCTTCCCCAAGATTGAGGAGGACGAGGCCCCCTACCGGCTGCTCTGCAACGAGTACCCGGCGGCGAAATAAGGAGGACCCATGCTGGACGTTGTAGCTTTGGGCGAACTGCTCATTGACTTTACCACCGCCTATACCGACGGGGAGGGCTACCCCACCATGGCGGCTCATCCCGGCGGCGCCCCCGCCAACTTCCTGGCGGCGGTGACGAAATTCGGCGGAAAGACCGCCCTTCTGGGCAAAGTAGGCCGGGACGCCTTCGGCAGGCTCCTGCTAGGCACCCTGGAAAAGGCCGGTATCGAGACCCGGGGCCTGGCAGAGGATGAAAATCACTTCACCACCCTGGCCTTTGTGACCCTGGACAGTCAGGGAGACCGGGAGTTTTCCTTTGCCCGGAAGCCGGGGGCGGACACCCAGCTTTCCTTTGAGGAGCTGGACCTGAGCCTCATTGACGAGGCCCGGGCCTTCCACTTCGGCACCCTGTCCCTGACGGACGAACCGGCCCGGACCGCGACACAGAAGGCTGTGGCCTACGCCAAGGAGCGGGGCAAGCTCATTTCCTTTGATCCCAACCTCCGCAAGCCCCTGTGGCGGGACCCGGAGGAGGCCAAGAAGCAGATGCTCTGGGGCCTTCGGCAGGCGGATGTGGTGAAAATCAGCGACGAAGAGGTGGAGTTCCTCTTCGGCCTTTCGCCGCAGGCCGGAGCGGCCCATATCCTGGACGGATTCGGCGTGAAGCTGGTCTTTGTGACCCGGGGCGCCCAGGGCTGCTGGTTCCAGAATTCCCTGGCCTCCGGTCAGGTGCCCAGCCTCGCCGGCGTCCATGTGGCGGACACCACGGGAGCGGGGGATATTTTCGGCGGCAGCGCCATGTGGTGCCTGCTGCAGCTTAACAGGGCCCCGGAGACCCTGACGGAGCAGGAGCTTCGCCGGACGGTACGGTTTGCCTGCACGGCGGCGGGCCTGTCCACTCAGGTCCCCGGCGGTATCTCCAGCGTGCCCAGCCTCGCGGAGGTCCGGGCCAGGATGGAAGAAGAGGGGGGCATCTGCCCATGACGGCAGAGGTTGCGCATACGTCTCAGCCAGTGGCCACGGTCATTATTTCCGTGGCTCTGATGCTTTTTTCCGGATTTCTGATGACCCGGATCACCCGGCTGGCCAAGCTGCCCAACGTGACGGCCTATATCCTGGCGGGGATCCTGATTGGGCCATACTGCCTGAATCTGGTGCCCCGGGGAATCATTGACGGCATGGATTTTCTGTCGGACATTGCCCTGGCATTCATCTCCTTTTCCACGGGCGAATTCTTCAAGCTGGACGTTTTGAAGAAAAACGGCATGAAGGTGGTCGTCATTACCATTTTTGAGGCGGTGCTGGCCTCCGTGGCGGTATTCATCCTGACCTACGGCGTTCTGCACCTGGAGCTGTCCTTCTCTATCGTGCTCTCTGCCCTGGCTTCGGCTACGGCGCCGGCCTCCACCATGATGACCATCCGCCAGACCCGGGCCAAGGGCGATTTTGTGGACACCCTATTGCAGGTGGTGGCTTTGGACGACGTGGTGGGCCTGGTCCTGTACTCCATGGCCATTGCCGTGGCTCTGGCCAGCCAGACGGGGGGCTCCGGATTCTCCTTCGGGACACTGATCAAGCCCCTGCTGCTCAACGCCGGGGTTCTGATCCTTGGGGGCCTCTTCGGCGTGGCCATGCGGCTGCTCATGCCCCCAAAACGGTCCAAGGACAACAAGCTCATTATTTCCATCGCCCTGCTGTTTGCCTTCTGCGGGGTCTGCGCCATGCTGGACGTGTCGCCCCTTTTGGGCTGCATGTCCATGGGCACGGTGTACACCAATATTGCCGAGGACGACAAGCTCTTCAAGCAGCTGAACTATTTCAGCCCGCCCATTCTGCTGCTGTTCTTCGTCCGGTCCGGTATGTCTTTCCAGCTGGACAGCCTCATGAGTTCCTCCTCCCTGGGGGCGGCGCCCCTCATTGTGGTGGGCGCTCTGTACTTTGTCGTGCGGATCCTGGGCAAGTATGCGGGAGCCTTCCTGGGGTGCCTTGTGGTGAAGAAAACCAAGCCGGTCCGGAATTACCTGGGCCTGGCCCTGATCCCCCAGGCCGGTGTGGCCATCGGTCTGGCGGCCCTGGGCGCCCGGACCCTGGGCGGTGAGGCCGGCGCGGCGCTGCAGACCATTATCCTGGCCTCCAGCGTGCTGTATGAGCTCATTGGACCGGCCTGCGCCAAGGTGTCGCTGTACCTGTCCAAGTCCTATTCCACCCAGCTGGAGGACGTGGTCCAGGTGGAGGAGCAGACCGAGACCGGCCGGCAGAAGACCCAGGCCGAGCTTCTGGTGGAACGGATCCAAAAGCTCCAGCGGGAGCTTCCCAAATACGAACCGGCGGTCTCCGAGGAGGAGGCGGCCTTTACCGAGGCGGCGGAGGAGCAGTACGCTCCCACCCAGGCCATGCGGCGTTACTCATTTCTTAGGAGGTAAGATCGTTGAAACAGGATTATTTGGCGGCGCTGCTGGGACCCTGGGCCTCGGAGCTGAACCCCGGGTCCGTACTGCTGCGGATCGTGCTGCCCCTGGTGCTGGGGGCCATTATCGGCTGCGAGCGGGCCAGCAAGCGGCACTCCGCGGGACTGCGGACCTTTATGCTCATGAGCCTGGGCGGCAGCGGCCTGATGCTCATCGACCAGTTTCTCATGGCCACAGGCGCCGTGACGGTGCCCGTTTTGTCCGGTGCCTCCATCATCGGCATGGCCACCATCAGCTGCAGCTCCATTTTGTTCAGCTCCCGAAACCAGATCAAGGGACTGACCACCTCCGTGGCATTGTGGACCTGCGGTATCATCGGTCTGGCGGCGGGGGCCGGATTCTATACCCTGTCCCTGGTCCTGTTCGTGGTGCTGCTGTGGTGCCTGTCCTGGTTCCCGGTGCTGGAAAAGTACCTGAAGGACCGATCCAATCACTTTGAGGTGAACCTGGAGCTGAACAACCGGTCCAACCTGGTGGACTTCGTGGCCACGGTCCGGGCCCTGGGCATCCGCATCGAGGACATTGAGAGCAACCCCGCCTATCTCAATTCCGGCCTCAGCGTGTTCTCCGTGTCCTTCACCGTGAACAGCGCGGAGCTGAAGAAGTACAAGAACCACGAAGAGATCATTGCCGCCCTCCAGTCCCTGGAGTATGTGCACTATATCGAGGAACTGTAAAAAAGCCCCCGGGAGCAGAAAATTCTTCTGTACTTTTCCCGGGGGCTTTTGCTATAATAAACCCGGTCCTTGGGACCGAAAATCCGCACATTCGGGAGGAAAGGTCATGTATCAGGCAGATCAGACAAGATACGATTCCATGAAATACTTCCGCTGCGGGCACAGCGGCTTGAAGCTCCCCGCCGTTTCTCTGGGCTTTTGGCATAACTTCGGTGACACCGGCGTGTTTGAAAACATGCGGAACATGTGCTTCACCGCCTTTGACCACGGCATTACCCATTTTGATTTGGCCAACAACTACGGCCCGGAGCCCGGCAGCGCCGAGGAGAACTTCGGCAAGATCTTTGCCCAGAGCTTTAAGCCCTATCGGGATGAGATGATCGTCAGCACCAAGGCGGGCTATGAGATGTGGGACGGCCCCTACGGCGACTGGGGCAGCCGGAAGTACCTGCTGGCCAGCCTGGACCAGAGCCTCAAGCGCTTAGGGCTGGAGTATGTGGACATTTTCTACCACCACCGCATGGATCCGGAGACGCCCCTGGAGGAGACCATGGGAGCCCTGGCTCAGGCGGTCCGCAGCGGCAAGGCCCTGTATGTGGGCCTGTCCAACTATGACGGCCCCACCCTCCAAAAGGCGGAGGCCATTCTGCGGGACCTGAAGTGCCCCTTCATCATCAACCAGAACAGCTACAACATCTTCAACCGGACCATTGAGCAAAACGGTCTGAAGGAGGAGAGCCATCGCCTGGGCAAGGGCATTATCTCCTTCAGCCCTCTGGCCCAGGGCCTGCTGACGGACCGGTATCTCAACGGCATTCCCGCCGACAGCCGGATCCGCACCGACACCCGGTTCTTAAAGGAATCCGCCCTGACCCCGGAGCGGCTGGAGCAGATCCGAAAGCTCAACGACATTGCCCGGGACCGGGGACAGACCCTGGCGGAAATGGCCCTGAGCTGGATCCTCCGGGACGGGATCGTCACCAGCGTCCTCATCGGCGCCTCCCGGCCCAGCCAGATCCTGGACAACATCAAGGCTGTGGAGAACACCTCCTTTACGGAGGAGGAGTGCCGCCGCATCGACGAGATCTCCCTGTAAGCGCCATGGAATACGGGAAGTTTGGAGATACCTACCTGGTACGGCTGGACCGGGGTGAGGAGATTCTGGAACAGCTGGAGGCCCTGGCCCGACGGGAGAATATCGCCCTGGCCACGGTCCAGGCCCTGGGGGCCGTGGACCGATTTACCGTGGGAGCCTATGACACGGAAGAACAGGAATACAAGGCCAACGAATTTGCCGGGTCCTTTGAGATCGTGTCCCTGACGGGGACCATCGACCAGAAGGACGGGCGGTTTTATGCCCACCTGCACATGAGCGCCGGGGATGTCCGGGGCCGTGTTTTCGGCGGCCACTTGAATAAGGCCTGGATCAGCGCAACCTGCGAAATGGCGGTGCGGGTGCTGCCGGGCCGGGTGGACCGGGAAAAGGACCCCGAGACGGGGCTGAATTTGTGGACATTCCCGGCTTAAGAATAAAAAAGCGGGAAAATGCCTCCGGCGGCGGGACCTGGGGGAGGAACGGTAAGGTGAAAAGCAGAGTCCTCTACGGGCTCTCTTTTCCGGCGGCACTTGTTATGCCGGGACTCAAATATTCCGACAGGTAAGGGAATACCGGCAGGGACAGGCGGCCTATGACAGCCTGGATACCTATGTGGAAACGGCATAGCCATCCGCAGACCGGAAATCGGCGCAGGAAATGAGAAATACCTGCAATAGAGGAAACGGCCGCTGCAAAATGCAGCGGCCGTTTCCTGTGTGTATGGAGAGAGGAAAGAAACATTTAGTCGGTCAGCAAGGATGCTGCACTGTCGGATTCCGTGATCTCGCGGATCACTCGACAGGGAACTCCGCCTGCCAGGACATGGGGCGGAATGTCATGGGTAACGACACTGCCTGCGGCGATCACGGTTCCGTCGCCGATGGTGACGCCGGGGCAGACAATGACGCCGGCGGCCAGCCAGACATGGTTCCCAATATGAATAGGCTTGGCGTAACAGGGCGAGAAAGTCTTTCCCACAGCGTCCCGCATGCCGGCTCGTTCTTCCGCTATGAGGGGATGCAAAGGCGTGACGAGCGAGACATTGGGTCCTGCCTGGAAATGATCCCCGATGGTCACCGGGGCATCGTCCTGGACGATGAAGTTCACATTGGAGAAAAAGTTGTCTCCGATGGTAGTATGGAGGCCATAGTTGAACCAGAGGGGGTTGTTGAAGCGGGGGTTCCGGCCAACCCTTCCCACAATTTTCCGGAACAGCGTCTCACGTTGGGGATCTTCCTCTACGCAGGCATTCAGGCGTTGGCAAAGGTTATGACAGGTGCGCTTCAGTGCTGCAAGCTCCGGATCTCCGGGGGAAAAGAGCTTGCCGGACAGGGCTTTTTCTTCTTCCTTCATTGGGGGTGCCCTCCGTAATAGGACGAGTTTTCATAAATGAAGTCGATGAGGGACAGGACTCGGCAGCCCTGTTCCGCAGAGGCCTCCGGCGTTTTGCCCGCCAGAATGCAATCCACGAAGGACTGGAACTCATTTTCGTCCATGGGCATGGTGGCCTCGTCCGGGGTCAGGGTAAACATGGTGCCGCCCAACTGGGTGAAAAGATGGAGGTCGTCATTTTCCAGGCGGAAACCGGCCTTGGCGCCGTAGGCTTCCAGATAGCGGACTTCTCGCTGGATGTTGGAGGCCCAGCTGAAGCAATAGTCCAGGGTCTGCCCTGAGGTCATTTGTACGGAACCGGAGGCACCGTCTTCCACGTTGACCGGGCCGTCGGCGCTTTTGTAGCCTCGGCGGATCCGGGTACCGTCGGCCAGGAAGCTGCTGCTGAGGGTGCCCAGCACCTTTTCGGGCGTTGGCCAGTTCAACACCCACATGGCAAGGTCCAGATAATGGACTCCCAGGTCAATGAGGGCGCCGCCGCCAGACAGGGCCCGGTCCGTAAACCACCGGCCTACACCGGGAATACCACTGTTGCGCTCCCAGCCGCAGCGGACTCGGTAAATATCGCCGAAAAAGTTCTCATGCAGCAGCCGCCGCAGCAGCACGGTATTGCTGAGAAAGCGCTTGTTCAGGCCTATCTGCACCAGTTTTCCATATTTTTTTTGAGCGTCCAGGATCTCTTTTGCCTCGGCGGCGTTGAGGGCCATGGGCTTTTCCACATGGACATGGCAACCATGGGACAGGGCATAGACCGTGATGTCCTTGTGGGTGGCGTTGGGGGTGCAGACACTGACGAGATCCAGGTTTTCTTTTTCCAGCATTTCCCGGTAGTTGGTATAGACATGGGGAATGTGAAACTCCTGGGCCAAGGCCTCTGCCGCCGGACGGTTGGTGTCGCAGATGGCGGTCAGGGCCACCTGAGGCAGCTTGGAATAGCCGTTCAGATGTTTTTTTCGTGCAATGCCGCCGGCTCCGATGCAGGCATAGCGCAGCTTTTCGCACATAGTATGGGCCTCCTTAGAGATCCAGCATCAGGTCCCGGAAGTAGCGAATGGTGTAGGCAATGCCCCGTTCGCCCAGCTCGCCCTTCCAGACGGGGGAGTGGGGTTCAATGCTGAGGCCGCCATCGTAGCCTTTGGCCCGGAGAATGTTGAGGACGGACTTCCAATCCGTCTGGTCCAGACCGGCGGGAGGATCATCGATCCGCTGGCCGTTTACCACCATGGAACCCTTCAGATGCACATGATAGACCCGGTTGCCCCACTCCACCAGTTCCTGAAGGTAGTCGCTGCCGGCATAACGGCTGTGGGAGGGATCAAATTTCAGGCCCAGCTCCGGCAGGTGCCCCAGAACGATGCTCCAGGCCTCCTGCGTGTTGACGAAGTTCTTCTTCCGGCAGTTATAGACAGAGACCCGAACGGAGTCCGGCGCATTTTTCAGCACCTGCTCAAAGAACCGAATGGCGGCGGAATAATTGGAGAATTTGCTGACAGCGGGGGCGTAATTGCAGCCGCAGATATAGTTGGGACAGCCGAACTCTCCGGCTAGCTGGGAAAGCTCTGCGGCTATACGGAGTTCATTCGGGTCAATGGTGCCGTCGGGGGTCAGAATATCGGCCTTCCACCGGCCGATGGATCCGACGGTTACGCCGTATTGGTCCATCCAGCGCGGAATGTCATTCCGGTACTGCCGGAGTTGCTCTCCGTGGTCAGGGCCGTTGATGCAGAATTCCACAAAATCCAACTCCAGGTCCCGGGCATAGCGAAAGCTCTCCTCCGCTACGGGGGCGATAATACCGAGTTTCATATACCGTTTCCTCCTTGTGTTGAGACAAAAGGGGCCGCCACGGGAGTGGCGGCCCCGTGGTTTAGATCACGAAGGAATCCATGTAGCGCTTCGAAATCCGCAGGGAATCCAGTACCTTTTCCCGGGAGGATTCAAAGGCCCGGTCCTCTACCTCGATGCAGGCGTAGCCGTCAAAGCCAATGTCCGTCAGGGCCGAGACATAGCGGCCCCAGTCTACGTCCCCAAGGCCGGGGAGCTTCGGAGCCATGAAATCCAGGGGATAGCCCATGATGCCCACCTGATTCAGCTTGTCCGGGTACATCTTGATATCCTTGAAATGAACGTGGAAAATTCTGTCCTTGAAGGTGTAAAGGGGCTTTACATAGTCAATCATCTGCCAGACAAAATGACTGGGATCGTAGTTGATGCCCAGATTCTTGCTGGGCAGAATCTCAAATATCCGCTGCCAGTTGGCAGGAGAGGTGAACAGATTCTGGCCGCCGGGCCACTGGTCCCGCCCAAAGAGCATAGGGCAGTTCTCGATGGCGACCTTCACGTCCAGCTCCTCGGCCAGCTCCAGAATGCCCGGCCAGATCTCCCGGACCAGGTCCAGATTTTCCTCCACGGACTTGGTCTGATCCCGGCCGATGAAGGTGGTGACCATGTTGACGCCAAGCTTGGCGCTGGCACGGATCACATTTTTCAGGTGGCTCACGTTGGCCTCCCGCTTTTGCAGGTCGGCGTCCATGGTGTTGGGGTAAAAGGCCAGGGAGGAGATGGCAACGTCCCGGTCTCTGCAGTAGCTATTTACATAGGCGCAGTAGTCGTCATCCCGCAGGGCCCGGTCCACGTCGATATGGCTGACGCCGGCGTAGCGCCGCTCGGCCTTGCCGTTGGGCCAACAGGCCACTTCCATGCAGGAAAAGCCCATTTCCTTGGCAATGTCCACCACTTCTTCAAAACTCCAGCCGTCCAGAATGGAGGTAATAAAGCCTAGCTTCATGGTAATATGCTCCTTACTTTGTGAAATAGGTGTGCTCCGGATTACAGAAGCACCTCTTTGCCCAGCTTGGCGGACTTGTAAATGGCGTCCAGGATTTTTGTGACGGTGAAGGCCTGCTCGGGTTTCACCAGAGGCTCGGTGCCATTTAGGATGGCCTCCAGCCACTGCTTGGCCTCCATGGCGCCGGGATCGCTGGCGTTGCTGTCGAAGTAGGCAACGCTGCCGCCTACGCAGGCCTTCTCATCGGTGAGCTGGCCATTGTGGCCCCGGTTATAGTACAACTCGTTCTCCTTGAAGCTCATGCCGGAGCGGACCTCGGCGCCGGCCATGGTTCCGCAGAGAGTGGTGGAGGCTTCCCGGGATTCCATCATGTTCAGGGCCCAGGAGGCACGGACGTTGATGGTAGCGCCGTTTTCCATCTTCACAAAGCCGAAGGCGGAGTCCTCCACCTCATAGGTCTCGGGGTCCCAGGGGCCAAAGGCGTTGCCCTCCACGGCCTGGGGCAGATTGCCCAGCTTGTAGAACACGGAGCCGGTCACAGAGACAGGCTTGTAGTTGTCCATCATCCACAGGGTCATGTCCAGAGCGTGGGTGCCGATGTCGATGAGGGGACCGCCGCCCTGCAGGGCCTTGTTGGGGAACACGCCCCAGGTGGGAACGGCACGGCGCCGAATGGCGTTGGCCTCGGCATAGTAGATCTCACCCAGTTCACCCTTCTCGCAGGACTTGTGCAGGGCCTGAACCTCGGGACGGAAGCGGTTCTGATAGCCGATGGTGAACTGCTTACCGCTCTTTTTCCAGGCGTCCATCATCTTCTGGGCATCCTCGGTGGTGGCGGCCATGGGCTTTTCACACATGACATGCTTGCCGGCGGCAAAGGCGTCCACGGTGATGGGGCAGTGGGCCACGTTGGGGGTCAGCACATGGACCAGGTCGATCTCGGGGTCCTTCAGCAGCTCCTTGTAGTCCACGTAGACCTTGGCGTCGGGGGTGCCGTATTTGGCAGCGGCCTCCTGGGCCCGGGATTCGATGATGTCGCAAAATGCGACCATATCCGCCTTATCCGCATTGGCTTTCAGACTGGGGAAGTGCTTTTGATTGGCGATGCCGCCGCAGCCGATGATGCCGATTTGCAGTTTGCCGTTTTTCATAATGTGATTCTCCTTTTGTTGTTCTTAAATCAGCGGGAGACCCGCAGAATTGACGAAAAATCTGTTACAGGGCGGAAGACTTGCTCTGCGTGCTCTTCCGCACGATGAGGTCCGACTCTACCATGAAGTACCGGGAGCTGCAGGTCCCGGCTCGGATAAGCCGGAGCAGCACATTACAGGCCGTGGCGCCCAGCTTGTAGCGGGGCTGGCGGATGGTTGTGAGAGTCGGTGTGTTGATGAGGGCTACGTCCGTGTCATCGAAGCCTACGACGGAAACATCCTCCGGAACCCGGAGACCTATTTGCGCCAGACTGCGGGTAATGCCGGCAGCGTACACGTCGGAAACCGTGAACACGGCGTCGGGATGGTCCGGCTTGGAAAACAGGTTTCTGGCCGCAGCCAGGGACAGGTTGTAATCAATTTCGCCCAAATGAAGGATCCAGTCCTCCCGCAGGGGAACTCCCTGGGCGGCCAACGCATCCCGAAAGCCCTTTTCCCGGAGCTTTCCGTAGAGGGTGTGGCAGGTGGAGTTGAAGATGGCCAGATTCCGGTACCCCAGGTCCAGAAGGTAGGTGGTGGCATGGAAGGCTGCCGAGTAGTTGTCAATGGCAACGATGGGGTAGGGCAGATCTTCGTCATATTCGCAGCACTGGACGATGGGAGTGCCTTCGGGCAAGGTGCGGATTATGGCACTGTCTTGCCGCAGACGGCTCAGAGTAATGAGACCCGCCAGAGGCTGACGTCCCTGCAGGGGAGGCATACCATCGTAATCTACAATATTAGAAGAGGTGGGAGGACACAGCACGATGTTATAGCCCGCATCGGTGGCGGTCTGCAGGATACCGTCGATGACTTCGGAATAGAAAGGGTTGGCCATGCTGGGGGACAGAAGGCCGATCAGGCGGCTGCCGCCTGTGGACGCATCCGGGTTCTCGTAGCCCAGCTGGGCGGCGGCGTCCAGCACTTTCTTCTTTAATTGCGGAGAGACCCGGGCGGTGCCGTTCATGACACGGGATACGGTGGCCGGGGAAACCTGGGCCAGGGTGGCGATTTGCCGGGCGGTTTGTTTTGCCATATCGCGGCTCCTTACTGCCTGAAAGATTTGAAAGATTATGAAATACCGGACGCGTATCCATTTAAGATGTGCAACGCGCGAAATAAAGATGAAATCTTTCCTCATTTGCAATTGAAAATAATACAGCTTATTTTCAACACCAATATGATACAACTTGGAAAGAAAAATGTAAACTGGAAAGTTGAACAAAAATATTGCACAACAATATTGCGAAATAACGAATTTAAATATGACATGTTGACAAGGAGAAAGTTATGGTGTATGGTTGGGCCATGGAAAGCAAGACGAAAAAACATGAAATTAATTCGGATTGTTCTCTTAGAAACCATGAAACATTTCAGAAATGTTTCATAAAAATTGAATGTAATGTGAGGAGAATGAAAGGCTATGGCAATGAAAGTAGGCATCCAGCTCTATTCCGTTCGGAACCACATGGCGCAGGATCCCCTCGGTACCATCAAAAAGGTCGCCGAGGCGGGGTACCGCTACATTGAGGTTGCAAACCACAATGCGGACAAGGACGCCGGCGTAGGCTTTGGCGTTTCCGCAAAGGAAGTCAAGCAGCTCCTGGCTGATTGCAACGCCCAGATCTTCAGCGCACACATTTTCCCACTGGAGCCGGAGAAGATGACCCCCATTCTGGAGTACCATCAGGAGATCGGAACCAAGTACTTCGTTCACCCCATGGACTTCTTTAAGGATCGGGACGAGACCCTGCGGAAGGCCGAGATGCTGAACAAGGTCGGCGAGCGCTGCAAGAGCTACGGCATGCAGCTGCTGTACCACAATCATTTCCATGAGTTCCAGCACTTCGGAGACAAGACCGTCTTTGAACTGCTCATGGAGAACACGGACCCCGAGCTGGTGCAGATCGAGCTGGATACCTATTGGACCACCCGGGGCCAGCAGGATCCTCTGACGCTGCTGAAGAAGTACGGCAAGCGGGTCCGCCTGATCCACCAGAAGGACTTCACCAAGGGCTATGAGGCAGAGCGGGATCTGCTGGCCAGCGTGGAGGCCGCCGGTGATTATGTGGATATGGAGCGGTTCGGCCGGGATGTTCGGCCGGAGACCTTTACCGAGATCGGCACCGGCGTTATGGACATTCAGGCGATCATCGATACTGCCAATGAATACTGCGGCAGCGAGTACATCGTCCTGGAGCAGGATTACAGCCAGCATGACGAGCTGGAGAGCATCGCGATCAGCATGGATAGCTTCCGTAAGTTTAAGGGCGTTGAGTGGTAATGTCCTTAACATATAAAAGAAAAAAAGGAGAATAAAAATGAAGAAGTTCCTCGCACTGCTGCTGGCCATGGTTATGGTCCTGGCATTGGTGGCCTGCAACGGCAACCAGACCCCCAGCACTAGCACTCCCAAGGATACCAAGTCCAATGAGACGACTCCCGCTACCGAGACCAAGGGCGAAGAGAAGGGCGACGGCGATCTGCTGATCGGCATGTCCATGAACGCTCTGGACGAGTATCAGACCGAGTGGTACGGCTATCTGGAAGAGGCCGCCAACGAGGCCGGCATCAAGATCCTTATGACCAATGCCGAGGGCAAGGTGGACAAGCAGCTGTCCGACATCGAGTCCCTCATCGCCAACAACTGCGACGTGATCATCATCCGTGCCACCGACTCCGCCGGCGTGGTTTCCGGCTTTGAGGCCTGCGCGGAGGCCGGCATCCCCACCATCGACTCCGGCTTCGGCAGCGACTACGAAGATACTCTGAAAATTCTTTCCAGCCAGGTGTTCCTGTGCAGCCTGCAGGCGGACTACTGCCTGGATTGGCTGGAGCAGCATCCCGACGAGACCCTGAAGTGCGGCTACATCTGGGGCGTGCAGGGTGTTTCCTCCACCCAGGATCGTTACAACGGCTGGCATGACAAGCTGATGGAGAACGCCAACGGCCGTGCGGAAATTCTGGCCGAGAAGGTCTGCAACTGGAGCGCCACCGAGACCATGGCTGCCGTGGAGGACTGGGTCCAGGCTTACCCCGAGATGAACTGCATCGTTGCCATGAGTGACGAGATGGCCCTGGCTGCATCCAACGTGCTGCAGGCTGCCGGCATCGGCACCGACAAGTGCATCGTGGTGGGCATCGACGGTTCCCCCGCCGCTCAGGAAGCTCTGAGAGCCGGAACCCTCAGCGCCACCGTTTACTCCTCCAAGCGGGCTGACGCCGCTCTGAACTTTGCGTACGCCGTGCGCGTCGCCAAGGGCGAGGACCTGCGGGGCCAGACCGTGGATCCCGGCAACGAGATCTCCGCTCTGATGACCGCGGACAACGTGGACGAGATCCTGAACACCCTGGGCTAATTCTTGAGACAACCTGGCTGCCGCAGGCAGACGCTTGCGGCAGCCCTTTTTCAAAGGATATTTTTATGACGCAGTAAGGGGGCATACGGGAATGCCATATCAAAGCGAAGTTATTCTGGAAATGCGGAATATCTGCAAGACGTTTCCTGGCGTAAGGGCATTGGATCACGCCAGGCTGACGCTGCACCGGGGCGAGGTCCACGCGCTGATCGGCGAAAACGGCGCTGGCAAATCCACCCTGATGAAAATACTACTGGGAATTTATCAGCCCGACGCCGGAGAAGGGGAGATCCTGTACAAGGGTCAGCCGGTGCATTTTAAGACACCTCATGACGCGCTTCAGGCAGGCATTTCCATGATCCACCAGGAAATCAACCTGATCCCCACGGTCTCCGTGGGAGAGAACATCTGGATCGGTCGGGAAAATAAATTTACCAAGGCCGGCATTATCAGCACGAAAAAACGGAACCAGGCGGCCCAGGACCTATTGGATCGACTGGGCATCGAAATCGACGCGAAGGAAACGGTGCGGAATCTCAGCGTAGCGAACATGCAGCTGGTGGAGCTGGCCCGTTCGGTTTCCTACGATTCCGACATCATTATTATGGACGAGCCCACCAGCTCCCTTTCGGACAACGAAATAGAGCTGCTCTATAAAATCGTTCGGGAGCTGTCCCGGAACGGCACCTCTGTAATCTTCATTTCCCACAAGCTGGAGGAGATATTCGAGGTCTGTGACCGAGTCACGGTTATGCGGGACGGCCAGTACATTTCGGACCACGACACCGCCGCAATCACCCAGCCGGAGCTGGTGACCAAGATTGCCGGCAGAGAGATCAAGGATCTGTTCCCAAAGCAGGAGACCACTCCCGGGGACGTGGTGTTGGAGGTCAAGAACTTCTGCTCCGGCAAAACCTTCCAGGATGTGAATTTCTCCGTGCGGAAGGGTGAGATCCTGGGCTTCTGCGGCCTGGTGGGCGCAGGGCGGACAGAGATCATGCGGGCCATTTTCGGCATCGACGAAAAGGACTCCGGTGAGGTTTTTATCGACGGGAAGGAAACGAAGATCCACTCTCCCAAGGACGCCATTGCCAACGGACTGGCTATGGTAACCGAGGATCGGCGGGGAAGCGGTATTATTGCAGGCCTGCCGGTGAAGTACAACATTTCTCTGGCGTATTTGAGCACGATTTGCAATAAGTTCACGTTCATTGACAACAAGCGGGAAGAGGAGGATGCCCAGAAGGCATCCAAGCAGCTGGACATTCACGCCGCTTCCCTGAAGCAGGTAATTGGTTCCCTGTCCGGCGGCAACCAGCAGAAGGCGATCATTGCCCGGTGGCTGCTGACAAAGCCGAAAGTGCTGATCCTGGATGAGCCGACCCGAGGCATCGACGTGGGCTCCAAGAGTGAAATTCACCGTTTGATCAGCCAGCTTGCCGCGGAAGGCATGGCAGTTATTATGGTCAGCAGTGAAATGCCCGAGGTCATGGGCATGAGCGACCGGATCATGGTTGTGCGGGACGGCCGTCTGGTGGGTGAATTCCAGAGAGGCGCTGCGGATCAGGAAACTTTGATTCAGCGTGCATTTGGCGCTTAACTAACGGATCAGGAAGGATAATAACTATGAAAGATACAACCTTGGCGCAAAAAAAGAAAGGTCATTCCTCGGCGCTGGATCTGCTGCTGGACAATAAAGCGGTATTGATCCTCATCATCCTTTGCCTCGTCGCCACCTGCATGAACAGCAAGTTCTTAGGCGGCAGAAACATTATGAACGTCATCCGTCAGGTGTGCGCCAGCGCCATTTTGGGTGTGGGCTTTACCCTGGTCATCGCCTCTGCCAACCTGGACTTGTCCGTGGGCTATATGCTGGGCATGATCGGTGTTATTATGGGCCTGTTGTCCCGGGCAAACGCTCCGTTTGTTCTGGTGCTTTTAGCGGGTCTGGCCACCGGCGCTCTGTGCGGCTTCATCAACGGCTTCATCGGTGTGAAGTTTAAGCTGCCCCTGTTCATCGTGACCCTGGCTACCGGCCAGGTGTACCGCGGCGCTTGCCAGCTGCTGAGCAATACGTCTCCCGTCAACGGCCTGCAAAATGAATTTAAGGTCTTGGGCCAGGGCTACCTGCTGGGTGTGCCCATTCCCATCTACATCATGGTCTTGGTGGGTGCGACCCTGTACATCGTTCTCAATAAGACCCGGTTTGGCCGCCATGCCATTGCTACCGGCGGCAACCGGGAGGCGGCAAGAACCTCCGGCATTAATACCGATTCCGTGACCATCCGGATCTATATGATCATGGGCGTCTGCACCGCCATCGCCGCCATGGTCATGACAGGCCGTGCCTTCAGCGCCCAGCCTGCCGCAGGCCAGGGCATGGAAATGGACGCTATCGCAGCCGTTGTTATCGGCGGCACCAGCCTCTCCGGCGGCGCCGGCAGAATCGGCGGTACTGTGGTGGGCTGCCTCATCGTTGGTGTTATCAACAATATGCTGAACCTGGCCGGTGTGGACAGCAACTGGCAGTTGGTAGCCAAGGGCCTGCTGATCCTGACTGCTGTGCTGCTGGACGTGGCTTCTTCCCGGTATTTCAGCAAGAAGCTGAAGAAGGTCGGATGAGTCGGGTCCTGACGAAACTGAAAGGCGCTGTAAAAAGCGCCTTTCAGCATTATTCGACGATTATTATTTCGGCAATTCCCTGTATTATCGTAGGCTCCCTGGTGGATGCCATTTTAAACATTCTCACAAGAATGCCCTTGGTACATGGAGGCCCCATTTCCGAAGCCTATCCATGGGTGGGGCAGCTGGCGTCCGTTTTGAGCATTGTGAGCTCCTGCGGCGTGGTGATGATGCCGGTGTACATCACCTGGGCAACGGTGCGGCATTTCAAGGGTCCGGAGCTGTTGGGAATTTTCGTGGGACTGTGTCTGGTGCCGGTGGGGTTGACGAGCGGACTGGACTGGCCTCAGGCTGTACTGAGCGGCACCGCCTCCTATTTTGAACTGGGCGGTTGGCAGATCCCCAAGGCCGGATTTCAGGGCCAGATGCTGGTGGGAATCCTCAGCGGCATGACCCTGGTGGGGATTGAACGGCGGCTGAAGAAGGCGGTCCCGGAGGCGATTCAGATCTTTGTAGTTCCCCTGGCCGGCGTGGTAGGGACCGTATTTGCTACCTATCTTGTGATCGGACCGACGGCCCGGATCCTGGAGCGGGGCATGGTGGCGGCAGCGGAATTCTTCCTGGTGCGGCCGGAGCTGAAGAACATCGGCGGCCTGGTGATGGGCCTGGCGCATCTGCCCATGATGATGTTCGGCATCCATCTGGCGCTGGTTTCGGTGAATCTGCAAATGGTGGCCAGCCCAGGCGGTTCGCCCCTCTGGGCCATCACCGTGGCCTCGGTGCTGTCTGCCGGCGGCGCCGCTTTGGCGGAGCTGGTATTCGGCGATAAAGAGCTGAAAGAGTCGGCCAGGGAGGGAACGGTGATCACCCTGGGACTCGGCACCGTGGAACCGGCGTTGTTCGGGGTCTGCGTCAAGGACCGGTGCGCATTTCTCGGGGCTGTTTTGGCGGCCGGGCTGTCCGGCTTTTTGAGCAGAGCCTTGGACTGCGGTGCTACCATATTCGGGATCAACGGCTTTTTCTCCTTCCTTTCCTTCCCGCTGGACCAGTGGCCCCGTTATGCGCTGGTATTGGCTACCGCTGTGATCGGAAGCTTTTCCTTCACAACGGCTGGACTTTTCCTTCGCCGAAGGAAAGAAAAGAAGAAATAATTGCCAACACATCTTTCCTGTTCTCATCTGACATGATATAATAAAAAAAATCTATGGGGATAACCGGGAACCCGGCGTCAACCCGCCGGGCAGACCCGAAGGATCGGAAAGAGAGGGGCAGAAATGGTTACGATTGCGGATGTTGCCAAGGAAGCGGGAGTTTCCCTTTCAACGGCATCCCGGGCGCTGAACAACAGCGTTGTGGTGTCCCAGGAGAAAAAGGATCGGGTAGCCGAGGCGGTGAAAAAACTGGGATACAGGCCGATTCGGATCAGCACCGCGCGCAGAGCCCAGCAGAACAAGGTCATTCTGGTCATTACCGCTATGCTCCACAATGAAATGCTGGATTCCATTCGGAAAACCGCGGGAGAGATGGGGTACCAGACCGTTGTGGCTTTTGTGGGGGAGACGCTGGATGACGGCTATCGAAACGCCCTGGAGATCGTAAAAATGCTGCCTGCCAACCTGCTCTGCGGTTTGATTTTTGTCCACAATCAGTGCTGGGAGAAAAATCTTTGGGAGGAATTCTGTAACTATCCCTTGGTGCAGGTCGGCGAAAGTCAGCCGGTGAGTCCAAAGCTCAGCGTGACCATCGATGACCATGAGGCAGCCTACGACATGACCCAGTATCTTCTCCGGAAAGGCTACCGGGATATTGTCTATGTGAGCTCCAACGAGCAATCCCAGTACAGCTATAGCCGCCCCCGGCGGACAGGCTTTGAGGACGCCATGGCGGACGCAGGACTGCCGGTTGATCCGGAGCGCATTATGCGGGCGGACTATGTGCTGGACGGCGGTACCGATGTAGCCCGGAGGCTTCTGAAGATGAAAAAGCTGCCGGACGCCGTGTTTTGCAGTTCGGATTATATGGCATTGGGCTGTATTGCGGAGCTGCAAAAGAATGGCGTAAGAGTGCCGGAGGAGATCGCGGTCAGCGGCTTTGATAACATTGAAGCCTCGGAGTACTGCCAGCCAAGACTCACCACCGTGGGTCAGCCCTATGAGGAAATGGGGGCCGAAGCGGTGCGATTGCTGGATATGCTGTATTCCGGCGTCATTGTCTCGGGGCGGAAGGTCGTTGCCGCCCATGTCATTTTGGAACGGGAGAGCGCCTAAAACCAGCGGCTCGGAGCGATCCGGGCCGCTTCTTGGAGGGAAGATTTATGTATTATTTCCAAAAATATAATTCTCCTGTGGGAGAGATAACCCTGGCGTCCACGGAAAAGGCCCTGGTGGGCCTTTGGATCCAGGGACAGAAATACTTCCTGGGCCGGCTCCGACAGCCCATGACGGAGGGCGAAGAGATTCCTGTGTTACGGCAGACATCCCAATGGCTGGATCGGTATTTTGCAGGAGGCAAGCCGTCACCCTGGGAGCTGCCCCTGGCGCCGGAGGGCTCGCCCTTTCAAAAGGAGGTCTGGCAGATCCTCTGCGAGATTCCCTGGGGCGGCCTGATGACCTATGGAGATATCGCCGGGCGCCTGGCCCGAGCCCGGGGCCTTGACCATATGTCCGCTCAGGCGGTAGGGGGCGCCGTAGGACACAATCCGGTCTCCATTATCATCCCCTGCCATCGGGTGGTGGGGGCCAACGGCAGCCTGACCGGCTATGCCGGAGGCATCGAAAAAAAGATTGCGCTTTTGACGCTGGAGGGCGCGCCGGTGGAGAAGCTCTTTGTGCCCAAACGAGGTACGGCGCTGTAGGCTCTGTTTTGAATAAAAGTGGAAGGCAAGGCCGAAGGGCCTTGCCTTTTTACATCCATGCATTCGAAATGAAAATAAGAAACAATTTCAAAATACGATGGAAGTATAATTGGTAAAAATACACAAAATGAAAGAAGAATAATCGTTAAAAACGGTGAAAAACGAATGAGATATTGACTTTGTGGCTGCAAAATGGTATGATTTCTATGAAAATAAGGCGAAATAAAAATGAAAATAAATTTCAAAAAAGGAGGAAGCAGAGTGAAAACTCCGTTAAAAATTGCCCTTCTGGGCTGCGGCGGCATGGGCAGCGGCCATGCCCTGGCCATTACTGGCCATGAGAAGGAAAAGCCGGAATTCCTGAGCTATAATGTTTACTCTGCCGGCCAGGTCAAGATCACGGATCTCAGCGAAAAGCTGGTGCTGGCAGGCGTCTATGACATTGACCCAAAGAGGATGCAGTGGGTGGCCGAAAAGGGCTGGCGCTGCTACGGCAGCTATGAGGAGATCCTGGCGGATCCCCAGGTGGACATCGTTCTGATTGCTACCCCCAACCATCTGCACAAGGACCAGGCTCTGCGGGCCCTGGCGGCGGGAAAGCACGTGCTGTGTGAAAAGCCGGTCATGCTGTCCTCCCGGGACCTGGAGGAGGTCATGGCAGCGGCGAAGGCGGCGGGGAAGGTGTTCTATCCCCGGCAGAACCGCCGCTGGGACTATGACTATCTCGTGGCGAAGAAGGTCATGGACGACGGCATGCTGGGCCAGGTGTTCTCCGTGGAGACCACTCTGGTAGGCTCCCGGGGGATTCCCGGCGACTGGAGGAAGGTAAAGGCCTGCGGCGGCGGCATGATGCTGGACTGGGGCGTTCATTTGCTGGACCGGCTTCTCATGATGATTCCCGGAAAGATCACCTCCGTGTACTGCAAGTGCAGTCATGTGACCTGCGAGGAGTGCGACGACGGCTTCCGGGCCTGGCTGAATTTTGAAAACGGAATCACGGCTCATGTACTGGTAAGCACCTGCAATTTTATTGACACCCCCCATTGGTACATTGCGGGCAAGTCCGGGACGGCTATTGTGGAGGATTTTAACGCCAACGGCCGCATTGTCCGGGTGACGAATTGGGACGAGGGCAATGTGAAGCCCATTCAGGCCGGCGAAGGTCTGACGAAGACCATGGCCCCCCGGGACGGTGGCTCCACGGAGGAGCTGGCCCTGCCCCAGGTGGTGGTGGACCTGAACGCTCTGTATGTGAATCTGGTGGATACCATTTTAGGTACCGCGGAGCAATTGGTGAAGCCGGAGGAGGCTCTGCGCTGCCTGCGGCTCATGGAAAAGCTCTTTGAGTCCGATGAGAAAAATGCTGTGCTGTTCTTTGAACAGTAAGAAAAAGGAGACACCATATGAAAGAGGTACGTGTTGGCATTATCGGCGGAGGTATGATCTCTCACCGCCACATGATGATTTATTCCACCATTCAGCGCCGAGCGGCAGAGTTGGGCTTCACGGCCAAGGTGGTGGCCTGCTGTGAGATCAATCCCCAGCGGCTGAAGCAGTGGGGTGAAATGTATGGCCTTCCGGAAAAAGACTTGTACACAGATTACCGGGAGATGCTGAAGCGGGACGATTTGGACACCATCGATGTCTGCGTTCATAACAATCTCCATACCCCCATCGCCATTGAGGTCATGAAGGCAGGATTTGACTGCTATTGCGAAAAGCCGGAGGCTGCCTCCTACCATGATGCCAAGCTGATGATGGACTGCGCCAAAAAGCTGGGACGGAAGTTCCATGTGCAAATGAGCTCCATTATGACTCCCCAGTCCAGAACGGGCCGGGATCTGATCGCCAGGGGCCAGCTGGGTACGCCGTATTATGTTAACTTGGAGCAGTGCTGTATGCGCCGCCGTCCCGGCTATGACCCGGGTCTGCGGGAGTTTACCACGGATTTCTACACCAAGGCCATGGCGGGTCACGGCCCGTCCATCGACCTGGGCATTTATGTCATCGGCCAGATCCTGTTTATGCTGGGCTTGCCGGAATTGGAGAGCGTGTCCGGATTTGCCCGGCAGGCTATGGAACTGGAACCCAAGCTGGTGGCCAATCCTCAGGGTTTTGGTGTGGAGGACATTTGCGACGGCTTTGCCAAGTTCAAAAACGGCCTGGGCTTCCATTTCCTGTCTACCTCCGCAAACAATGCCAAGGAGTACTCCATGACCTATATTCTGGGCAGCAAGGGCGGCCTGGAGGTTACGGATACGGATATGGCCGGCGGAAAGTTTGCGCGGCCTGAGGGCGTGACCCGGCCTATGTTCGGGGAGGAACCCAACCTGCGGTACTTCGGAAATTGGAACGGCCGGGATGTGTCCATGGATCTGCGCTGCGACGAGAACGGGAATCTGGAGGAGCTGACCAATCCGGAGATCCTCCTGTACAACGACAATCAGGCCATGTGGCTGGCCTATAAGCTGGGAATTCTGGACGATACCACCCGGTATAATACCCCGGAGATCGCTGCCCAGCAGCTGCTGTTCACCGATGGCATCTTCCTGTCCCAGCAGCTGGGGCGCAGCGTGACGGCGGAGGAGATCAAGTCCATGTCCCCCTCTTTGTTCCTGCGGGAGCAGCAGATCGGGTCTGAGCTTGTAAAATTTGACACAGACTTCTAATAAAACGGAAAGGAACGAGAAAAATGGCACTGAAAATTGGCATCCAGACTTATTCCGTCAGAAATCACATGGCAAAGGATCCTGTGGAGACCCTGCGCCAGGTGGCAAAGGCCGGCTATCATTATGTGGAGTTTGCAAACCATCATGCTATTGTGGATGACGGCATCGGCTTTGACCAGCCCGCCGAGAAGATCAAGGCGACCCTGGACGAGATCGGCGTCAAGACTGCCGGCTGCCATGTGTATCCCGGCATTGCCACGGGGGTAGTCACCGGCAGCGAGACCAATGATGACTATGAAGAGGACTACACCAAGGTCAACTTCGATAAGATCTTCAAGTATCAGGAGACTCTGGGCAACCGGAACCTCAGTATGGCCATGGTGCTGTTCAGCAGCCGGGACGATGTGCTTCGCAAGTGCGAGCAGTTCAACGCTGCGGGCAAGCGCTGCCATGACAATGGCTTTGTGCTGCATTATCACAACCACTATGAGATCGGACAGCATTTTGACGGGAAGACCGTTTTCGAGATGATCGCCGAAAACACCGATCCGGATTACATTTCCTTCCAGATCGACACATTCTGGGCCCTGCGGGGCGGCCTGGATCCGGTGGAGCTGTTCCGGAAATATGGCAAGCGGGTACGTCTGCTGCACCAAAAGGACTTTTCCAAGGAGATTGGCGAGCCAATCAATATTTTTAAGTTTGTGGATGAAAATAAGGTCATTGACTATACCACCTTCAGTCAGGTGGTGAAGCCTGAATCCTTTACGGAAATCGGCACCGGAACCATCGACATTCAGAGAATTATTGATGCCGCAGAGAAATACACGGCGGCGGAGTACATGGTCCTGGAGCAGGACTTCTCCAAGTATGACGAGATCGAGTCCATTAACATCAGCATGAACAGCTTCAAGCGTTTCCGGGGCGTGGAGTTCTAATCGCAGATATAGAAACGAGGGCAGCAGGGGCCGGGAAGGCTCCTGCTGCCCTTGCCGCACGTCGTGAAGACCTGAATCCGAAGAGAAGCCGAATCCATCCCTCACCCCAAATTTGCAGGTGTCTATGTGGAAAAAGGCGGGAATCTGTGGTATAGTATGGCAGGATTATAAAAACGGGGAAGGAAACCGATGAAACGTGTCTTATTCATCTGCCACGGCAATATTGGTATAAAGCGAGAAAAGCCGTCTTATACCAAGCTATACTAAGATATTTCCTCATTTGAAGTTTTATTTACCACTGTTTTACCACTTTCCGAACAGCTAAACATAAACGATAACGACTATCCCCCTGCCTTCAAAAACTGGCAGGGGGAATGCTAATTCTGGTTATTCAATTCCGTCCAGATTCATTTCGTGACTGTACTTATACAAAAAGCGGTGTGTTTCATCTTCATCAGCTATGCGGTCGTTATCATACCGACTGTCAGACCAGGAGGTATTTCCAATTTCTCTAATATGCAGTTTGCCACCAGAAACCGTGTAAATTCGTTCCTCTTCAAAATTCCGACCTTCTTGGTAAGTCCGCTTCTGAAACCCTTCATTTTGGTCAAGAATTTTTTGACGTACTTCTTTTGTTAGCCTCGGCATAAAAGCACTCCTTCTAATCAATGGTTTGTCGTTTGAATATTACCCACTACAGCCACCTTTCCTTGTAATCACATAATCATTATACCAGTTCCATCGTTTTAGTAAATTATTCTTTTGAGGAAATAGCCAATTCTATTTTGCTATTCTGGTAAAAAATTTGTCTTTTCCGAAACGGTCTGGGTAGGTATATTGTATCAAAAATACGAAGGAGGATTTTTATGACCCAGGATGAATTCAAAAACTTAACCACTGAAGAAATGCTATCCATAGCGAGGCAGGACTATAAAACCACTTCCCCAGACTTCCAGCAAGCCACAGGACTGGACTTTTCCTATACCACTATGGTCAACCTAATTAAGGAGCGTGGCAATGTCCGCAGCGGGAAGCAGTGGCTTCCGTTGCCAAAAGAAACGGATGAAGAAGTAGCTGCACCTAATTTAAATGGAATTGAGATGAAATATCTTACTGTGCGAGACCCAATTAAGGTTAGCTATATGATTTCCAAGGCAGATCGTGATAAAATGAATGAAATTGCAAAAAATTGTGGTCTATCTACAACAGCGTTAATTAACCTTTTGATTCGCTGTTTTTTACAAGATGTTGACAGCAAAAAGATTAACTTAAGTGTTTCTATAAAATTTTAGCCAGCGTGAAATATCGCTGGCTTTTTATATGAAAAATATCCGTTCTGGCAATCCGCTAGTATTATGGAATAACGAATACTCCTTAATGCTGGTATTTAGCTGGTGCTACGGAATAACAGTTGCTCCTTAATGCTGGCAATTTGCTGGTATTATGGAATAATGGATACTCTTTGACGCTGGTATCGTGAAATTGAGATTTCTTTTTATAATAGTAACGTTTTTAGGGGTACGGGGTTACTGGGAAACGGGGATTTGGGGAGGGGGGAGCTTTACCCCTGCCGATTTCCGTTCCAAAGAGAAAAATACAAAAATAGCGTAATAGTATAATAATATAATAGCGTATTATACCATTATCCAACAGAACAGGTTGCCTTTGCTGTCAACCAATTCCGTGGGCTTGTATTTTCCCCTTCTCCACTCCAACCGTCAGAGCTAAAGGCAAGCTTCGTATAAGGGTTTACCCCTTATACCAACTCCACGGGAGTTGCCTTGCAAGGCGTTCCCCCTTGACCCCCGAAAACGCTGCAGCACACAGGGAAAATAAATAATATAAAATAGCGTAATTTATATTATTTTCCCCTGTACTGTAGCCATTCCGTTTCATAGCTGTTGCGACACTCACAGCTATTCACTCCATCGCTACTCTGCTGCTATGCTCTGACGGTAAAGCTCCCCCCTCCCCCTGAACGATACGATAATAAAGGAAAACGGCAACTTCATAAAATTTATTTGTCCTTTTAGAACA
Source organism: uncultured Oscillospiraceae bacterium (assembly GCA_934589155.1). Lineage (GTDB taxonomy): Bacteria > Bacillota > Clostridia > Oscillospirales > Oscillospiraceae > Faecousia. The sequence continues at coordinate 26,203 of CAKTNP010000001.1, forward strand.
AAAACCTCCATGTATAAAGACGAAATCAAAATACAAGGAGGAAATTTTATGAATTTCTATAAACAATTTCAGCAAGAATTAAAACAAAATCCAATGCCAAGGACTCGGTACATGGATCACATAAGGCAGCGTGGGCAGGTCGTGTCAGTCCGTATGTCTGTTGAAGAACGAGAACAATTTGAAAAACTGTACAAAGAATCAACGGTTCCCAGTAAGCAAGCATATCTTCTTGCAGCAGTTCTAAAAACACCCATTCTTACAGAATATGGAGAAGAACAATTTAAGGCACTTCTGAAAGAAGTCCAGAATATGACAAAACAGGTCAACGGTATAGCTCATAATATGAACCAACTTACACGTTACGCGCATGAACAGCGTCATTTTACAAGCTTATCTGAGCTGAATTCTGTGACAACTGAGCTTCTGGAAGTACTGGAGGAAATCAACCAAAATCTAAGTGATCTATTATCCCGTTATCCCCATCCAGCGAAACCACAGCATAAGAAGGAGGGGTAATATATGGCAGTTATAAAGATCTCTACTGCGAAATCTACATCAAAGCAAGCATTAAAATCCGTTCTGCGCTATGTCTTAAATGATGATAAAACACCTGACAAGGAAATTAACGTTACTGGATTCTTTCATGGTGAAATTACACCTGACACAGTTTATAAGAGCTTTATGAAGAACAAAGCCATATGGCACAAAGACACAGGCAGGTTATATTCTCACATTATTATGTCCTTTCATCAGGACGAAAAAATAGATGCCTATGAGGTAAGCAATGTTGCACATGAATTTTGTGAAAAGGCATACCCAGGACATCAGGCTCTAATAGTTGTTCACCAAGATAAAGGTCATCTTCACGCACATATTATTTTAGATTCCGTCAGCTACGAAAACGGCAAGAAAATTCAAACTTCAAAAAAGGATTTACAAAAACAACGACATATTTGTGATGATATTTGCCGCAGTCATGGTTTGAGCATTACTCAAAAGGGAAAGAACTTCTATGGTGAAGATCGTGACCAGGACGATTTCACTTCATGGCACAAAAATACATACAGAGCCATCAAAAGTGAGCCACAGGACACCCCACGGAACATTGATATTCTTAAATTACTGGTTGTCATTCTGGATGCACTTATTCACGCCAGAAGTATTTTTGACTTTATAGAACGGCTGAAAAGGGCTATGTGGAAAGTCACATGGACACCTGAGCGAAAAAATATCACCTTTGAATCTATGGAAACAGGCCGTAAATTCCGTGCATCCAACCTCCAGAAGACATTTGAACCCAAATTCAAGTATATGTTTGGTGAGGACTTTGTTCTTGATAAGCAGCACATTGAGGAGCTGGTTTCCACACCAATTATTGACGAAAAAGAAGAATTGCGAAAAAGTCTTCAGCAACGGGTTGAAGAAGCTGAAAGAGAAGCCAAAAAGGAAATTGCCGCATGGGAAGACAAACAACCAAGACAGCCAAAAAATCCAGCCAAACCCAAGAAACAGAAGAAATACGAATGGGAGCAAGACCGTTAATTATAATTATGAGCCACGACCAAACGCCGTGGCTCTGATTTTTTGCGAAAACCCAGCAAATAATATTTGAATTTGACAAATTGTGATTTTGTTTGACTTCTACGCATTTCCATGTATAATTGTCTTGTGGAATCCCACCGTCCATGTCGAGTTTTCTCCTCCTTTGTAGACGGTGTGCGGTTCAAAAGACGGTTGCCTGCCATCCCGTGAGAGCGGAATGGAGGCGTGTGTATAGCTCTCATGGGAAATTTTCTCATAGGAGGCGATACATATTACTTCGACCATTTTGGCTGTTCTTGGAGCCTTGGGCTCCATTGCCAGCATTGTGTCTCTCGTGCTGTATTTGCACGATAAAAAGAAGTGAGCCGTCTGTTGCAGCAGACGACTCACGGCTTGAGAACTAAGTTCTCAATCTAGTAAGTATATGTTGTGGCAACCGTCTGGGTTTCCTCAAACGGGGAGGTGCTTGTTTGCGGCAAGCATCTCCTTGTGTTGTTATTATAGCCCAAGGCTTAAATTTTGTCAAGGGCGCATGATATGCGCATCAGAAAAATATATTTTATTTCTTTGTCTTTTTTGAGAATGACCCGATATGTATACAGATGTACCTTTTTCATAACGAAAACATAGAGAAAACAGTTCTCATTTCTCCTTTTCGTATTTTTGATTTCAAATGAAAGAAGCTGGATGAAAAATTCCAGCTTTTTTCATTTTTTTGTAGAAATTTTTGTCTCTTTTTGATATACTCCTGTATGTATAGAAGCAACTATACCTACATGGAAGGAGCTTTTCTATGGCTGATATTAAATATGAAATTACCGCTCACATCGGCACAATTTCCGAAAGTGAAAAAGGTTGGACAAAGGAATTAAACCTGGTTTCCTGGAATGGTAGAGACCCCAAGTATGATCTTCGGGAATGGAACCCCGATCATGATAAAATGGGTAAGGGTATTACCCTAACAAAAGATGAACTTTTAGAGCTAAAAAAGCTGTTAGAAGCCATTGAATAATTGTTATGGGGAGATTTCTTCTCCCCATATTTAAGAAACTGATTTGTAATGCTTTTTAATGCTTTGTAATGCAGGAAAGAAAGGAAAGAATGTATATGAAAAATCAAGTCGATGTTTTCTGGGACGACAACCCAGTTGATATTACCCAAGATGCAAACTTTATTTGGAGCATCGCCAACAAATTGCGTGGCTCTTATATGCCTGATAAATATGGTGATGTAATTATTCCCATGACCATTATTCGCCGTTTTGAGTGTGCTTTGGCTGATACAAAAGAAGCAGTTGTCAAACAGCATGAAGCCATGCCGTCCTACCCCTATAAGGCAATGTGCAAGATTTCTGGCTTTCAGTTCTATAATTTCAGCAAGTACACCTTAAAAGAGCTTTGCAACGACCAGGATCACATTGCCGCTAATTTCAAGTCCTATATTGCTGGTTTTTCCTCCAATGTGCAGGATATTCTAAAGGAATTGGAGATGGAGCAGCATATCAATAAAATGGATAAGGACGGCTGCCTGTATTCCGTAGTAGAGGCATTTTCCGATTTGGATTTATCCCCCCAAACCTACGACTCCATTAAAATGGGGTACATTTTCGAAAATCTGATAGGACGCTTCTTCCAAAACGTGGATGCTGGTCAGTATTATACAGGCCGTGATATTATTAAGGTCTGCGTCTCCCTGCTGATTGCGGAGGGCTGTGACGATATTTTCGATGATGGGAAGATCATTACCATTGCAGACCAAGCCTGTGGTACTGGTGGTATGCTTTCCACGGCTTATTCCTATATCAAGCATTACAATCCTACCGCAGATGTGCGCCTATTCGGTCAAGAGCTAATGGGGCCGTCCTATGCTGTCGGTTTGGCTGAAATGCTGATTAAAGGTCAAAATGCAGACCATTTTCTCCATGCAGACAGCCTGAAAGAAGACTGTTTTAAGGATATTTCCATGCGGTTTGTTCTGGAAAACCCGCCTTTTGGAACTCCATGGGCGGGAAAAGATGCCAAGCAAGGCCAGGAGGATGAAGTCCGTAAGGAATATGCCAATGGGAAAGCTGGTCGATGGGGTGCAGGACTTCCATCTGGTGGTGATTCTCAGTTGTTGTTCTTGCAGTCTGCCATTGATAAGATGGACGAACACCTAGGTAGAGCCGCCATTATTGAAAATGGTTCTCCATTGTTTACAGGCGGTACGGCTTCTGGGGAATCTCAGATCCGCCGTTGGCTCCTGGATAATGATTTCATTGAGGCAATTATTCAAATGCCAACAGATTTGTTCTACAACACAGGTATTTCTACTTATATCTGGATTCTGTCAAAGAATAAACGGCCTGAGCGAAAGGGAAAAATTCAGCTGATTGATGCTTCGTCTATTTACCATAAGCTAAGAAAGCCTCTCGGCAACAAGAAAAATGAGTTTTCCCCCGAAGACAGAGCCAAAATCACAAAGCTGTATTCCGATTTTCAGGAAAACGAGCTGTGCAAAATCTATTCCAATAATGAGTTCAAGTATCGGGAATATGCAGTCATGCAGCCATTGCAGCGCAGCTATTCCATTACCCAGGCAAGCATCCAGAATATGCTTCTTTCGGATGCTTTAAAGCCGCTGTACGACGAAGCATCCATAGCAGCCTTGGAGGATTTAGGAACAACCATTACCCCAAAAGATCAGAAAAAGTTGGATTCTTTTTACAAGAACAAACCGAAATATGAAGCAATTCTTTCCGCTTTGAACGCTGCCATTTCTGATAAAAAGTGGCTGTCTCCTGCTGCCTTTACTCCCATCCTGCATTCTGCATTAGATGGCTTGGATGTTGATAAAAAACTCTTTGACCGCATTATGAATGGCCTTTCCGTTATGGATAAGGAGGCAGAAATTCAGCGGGATAAGAAAGGAAATATCCTATACGACAAGGATACCAAGGATTCCGAAATTGTCAAATACGAGGAATCCATTGAAGACTATATGCAGCGGGAGGTTCTGCCTCATGTGCCAGATGCAAAATGGTTCTGGGAAGAGGATTTAACCAAAAAAGTTCCCGTTATCCGTACAGGAGCCGAAATTCCTTTCACCCGCTACTTCTATAAGTACCAGCAGCCTACCCCCAGTGAAGATCTGGAGAAACAACTTTTGGCGCTGGAACAGTCCGTTTCCCAGCGGATGGCGAAATTATTTCAGCAAGGTGGTGAATTGCTGTGCGTGAAATGAAAGATAGCGGGATTGAATGGATAGGTGAAATTCCTGCTGATTGGGATGTTGTATACGGGAAACACCATTTCTCTAACAAAAAAACAATTCCTGGGATACACTCTGTTAATTTTGATCGATTGGCATTAACGCTCAAGGGCGTAGTACTCCGTTCAAAGGAAGACTCAGACGGACTACAGCCAAAGGATTTTGATACGTATCAACTTCTAAGCATTAACGAATTAGTGTTCAAACTCATTGATTTGCAAAACACTTCAACAAGCCGAGTTGGTCTAGCACACAATACAGGGCTTGTGTCACCAGCGTATATTGTATTACACCCCAAGGCTGATATTAACCCACAATTTGCAGAATACTATTACTTGATGTTATGGCATAGGCAAATATTTAATGCTCTTGGTGATAATGGGGTTCGTAGCAATTTAAGTGTATCGGATTTATTAAATATAAAGCTCCCACTGACATCATTACAAATTCAGACACGTATTGCTAATTTCCTAGATTCCAAATGTGCCGAAATTGATGCACTAATCGCCGATATTCAATCTGAAATTGACGTATTGGAGCAGTATAAGAAATCTGTTATTACGGAAGCTGTTACCAAAGGTCTTGACCCTAATGCTGAAATGAAGGATAGCGGACTTTCATGGGTAACGAAGATACCTTCAACGTGGCATATTATTCCATCTAAATTTCTGTTTCATAATTCGGATTTGAGGAGAATGAGCGGGGATTTGCAGCTAACCTCAAGTCAAAAATACGGTATTATAAGCCAATCAGAATATATGGAACGTGAAAATGTAAAAATTGTTCTTGCAAATCAAGGAGTTGATAACTGGAAACACGTTGAACCAAACGATTTTATAATTAGCTTACGCAGTTTCCAAGGTGGACTGGAAATGAGTGAGGTTACAGGCTGTATAACATGGCACTATGTTGTGTTAAAAGCCAGTAGGCCAATTGTGCCGCAATTCTATAAATGGCTTTTCAAATCTCCTGTGTATATCAAGGCGCTGCAAGGTACTGCAAATTTTATCAGAGATGGGCAGGATTTACGTTTCTCTAATTTTTCCAAGGTTCCGCTTTACGAGCCGCCAATAGAGGAGCAAAAAGCAATCGCAGAATATCTCGAAGAAAAATGTTCCAAAATCGATACGACAATCTCCGATAAGCAAGAGCAAATAAATCTTCTGTTTGCATACAAAAAGTCCCTCATTTACGAATACGTTACAGGTAAAAAAGACATTCCCATTGCGCCTAACAACACTATTGTCACCGTAGACCCACAGGCAATCCTACTTGGTGGAATTGTCAAACGAATTGGTAATAGTCAGCACGGCAGAACGCAGCTTCAAAAGCTACTGTACCTTTGTAATACACATTTGGGGATGAACCAGAATATCCAGTATTACCGTTACGAACATGGGCCATATGATGTACATTTGAATGAATATATTCGTGAATTGGTCAAAAATCAGTGGTTTAACGAAAAATCACAGGATAAAAATTGCTTACTTGTTTCTGGAAAAAAGTGGCAGGAATTTGAACAAAATTATCCCAATCCTTTTGGTGAAAAGAAGAAGGAAATTAGCGAACTGTTTAAGCAGCTGAAAAATTTAAGTACAAAGCAAATAGAGCGTATTGCCACCCTGTATGCTGCCTGGAATGACTTTTTACTGGATGGCGTTACCCCATCCGATGATCAAATTATTCAGGATGTGGTTACAAATTGGACGGAAAACAAGGCGAATTTTAAGCATAGCACTTGGCAGGAATCTTTGAACCAGATGAAGCAGTTCGGTCTTATTCCCAAGGGAACAGGGCTGCATACCTTACCAAAACCAGAGAAAGGGGGCTTGAATAATGAATAATGTTCTATCTGAAAAAGAATACCAAAAGTTCTTTCTGGAACGATTAAAGGAAGATGGCTATGAAATCTGGCCTCAGACCAACTATGATCGGATGTATGCCATTGATCGTCAATCCCTGTTTCGCTTCTTGAACGCAACCCAGCCGCAGACCATGATTGCACTGAATAAGATTTATAAAGACCAGACAGAAGAAACCATCGTCAGTGCCATCAATGCGGAGGAAACAAAGGTACGGGGAAGCCGTCTGTCTGTATTAAAGCATGGTATCGATATTTCCAATGTCCACCTGGACTTGATGTATACCAGACCCGCCACAAACTTCAATCCGCAATTATTAAAGCTCTACCAGCAGAATATTTTCTCCGCTTCCGAGGAGGTCTGGGCAAGTGACGAAGAACGGATTGATGTGGTTCTCTTTCTGAATGGCCTAGCCATTATGACATTTGAACTGAAATGCAATCCCGCTGGACAGTCCTACAAAGACGCAATCCTCCAGTATCGAAAAGACAGGAACCCTAAAACCCGCCTATTCCGCTTTAAGGCTGGTGCGCTGGTTTGCTTTGCCATGGACTTGGAGCAGGTGCATATGACCACCAAGCTGGACAAGGAAGCCACTTACTTCCTGCCATTCAACCAGGGCTGTGGGGAGGGCATTTATGCAGGAGCAGGGAATCCGCTATATGAGGATAAATTCAGCGTATCCTACATGTGGGAAAGCATTTTGCAAAAGAATAGTGTTCTTGAAATTATCTCAAAGTTCATGTTTATTGAGGTTAAGGAAAAGAAAGATACCAAAAAGGTTCAGGAAACCGTTATCTTCCCCAGATACCATCAGCTTGATGTGATCCGCAAAATTCTGGCAGATGTTAAGGTAAACCACACCAGTCAGAACTATCTATTGCAGCACTCTGCTGGTTCTGGAAAGACCAATGAAATAGCATGGCTGTCCCACCGTCTTGCTTCTCTCCATGATGATAATGACCAGATTATCTTTGATAATATCATCATTTGCACGGACCGTGTTGTGGTTGACCGTCAGCTTCAGCAAGCCGTTATGGGCATTGAACACAAGTCAGGTTTAATCCGTGTTATGGATGAAAAATGCACCTCTGCGGACTTGGCCTATGCCTTGAACGGCAATACTAAAATTATTGGCACAACCATTCAGAAGTTTCCGTTTGTGCTGGATTCCGTAAAGAATTTAAGGACAAAGAAATTTGCGGTTATTATTGATGAAAGTCATTCTTCTACCGCTGGCAAGACAATGGCAGCAGTTACAAAGGCACTTGGTTCTGGAGATATGGAAAATGCGGACACAGAGGATATGATTACCGATGAGATCCGCCGTCACGGAAAACAAGCCAATATTTCCATGTTTGGATTCACCGCTACCCCGAAACCCACAACCTTGCAGCTATTCGGGCGCAGAAACGCCAGAGGGCAGACAGAAGCCTTTCATATCTACTCCATGAAACAGGCCATTGAAGAAGGCTTCATCCTGGATGTGTTGCAAAATTACATAACCTATAAGACCTATTACACCCTAAATAAATCCATCGAGGATGACCCTACCCTGCAAACCAACGCCGCCAAACGGCAAATTGCACGGTTTGTAGACCTGCATGAAACCAATATTAACCAACGAATTGAAGTGATTGTAGAGCATTTCCGCACCAGCGTTATGCAGGAATTGGGTGGCCAAGCGAAAGCAATGGTTATCACCGCTTCCCGTGACGCTGCTGTAAAGTACCGTCAAGCACTCGAAGATTATGTAGATAGAAAGGGCTATAAGGGAATTCATGCGCTGGTCGCATTCTCTGGAAAAGTGACCATTGACGGCACAGAATACACCGAAACTGGTATGAACGGCATCCCCGAAAAAAATCTGCCTGATGAATTCGATACTGACAATTATCAGGTACTTTTGGTAGCCGATAAATACCAAACTGGGTTTGACCAGAAAAAACTCTGCGCCATGTACATTCTGAAAAAGCTAAGTGGGGTCAATGCGGTGCAAACGCTATCCAGATTGAATAGAATTTGTCCCCCCTATGACAAGAAAACCTTTATCCTGGACTTTGTAAATGACTACAAGGACATGGAGAAAGCCTTTTCCACCTACTATACCACAACGCTGCTTGCAAATACGGTATCCCCTCAAAGCGTTTACGATATGGAAGCAAAGCTGGACGGTTACTACTTCCTTGACCCCATGGATGTAGACGATTACAGCAAAATTGTGTATTCTGGGGATACCTCTGGCCGAGCCATTCAGAAAACCAGATTCTTACTGGCAAAGGCAAAGCGGAATATCGAAAACAACTTTGATCCAGAAGAACAGAAGCAAATTGCAATGGAAATCCGTCATTTCCTGCGCTGCTATGAATTCTTGCTGCAAGCATCCTGTTTTGAGGATGTGGAACTCCACAAAAAATATATCTTCCTGGACGGTCTGGCAGCACACTTGAAAGAAAATGCGACTGGCACTGGTTTTGACCTAAAAGGCAAAATTCAGGCATATGGTTTTGTCCAGAAAAAGGAAGACGAACACAAAAAGCCATTCAAGAAGTCTGATCCTATCGTGAAATTACCTACCGCAGATCAAATTGTGCTTACCCCAGCAAAGGAAGAAAAGCTATCCCAGATTATTGCCGAAATCAACAGCAGAACTGGCAAGAATTATGATAGTGATGTTGCCGTAAAAGCCATGCTCCAAATTCGGGATATTCTTTTGAAATCCGATAAATTGAAGACCAGTGCAAAGAACAACTCCGTCAAAGATTTTGAATTTGCCTATTTTGATGGAATTGACGATGCGCTCATTGAAGGATTGTCCCAAAATCAGGACTTCTTCACGCTGCTATTACAAAATGATGAAATCAAGCGGGAAGTCCTTGGTATTTTCACTGATAATGTGTACGAAACCTTAAAGGAGGCGGCATCCAATGGCTAAAAAGCAAAAAGAATCCAAACCTTGCAGCCTACGAATGGATGCTGAATTATTCAAGCGTCTGGACGCATTTTGCCAGAAAACAGGTATCTCCAAGACAGCAGTTTTTGAAAAAGGCGCAACTGCGTTTATGGACAATTACAATGAGCGGATGAACAATAATTTACCGAAAGCATAATAGCGAAAAAAGACTGGAACCTGAAATATGGCTCCAGTCTTTTTAGATGAATTTCTTTTATAATGGTATCCGTTCTTGTAGCTTCTTTCAAAATTTGAGATGAAAATGGGTAAAAGGGTTTTCGGAAAAATGAGATGAAAATGGGTAAAAGGAACCCCCATTTTTGAGACGAAAATGGGTAACATGATACAATCAAAGAGGCCGTGCCACTCCCTACTATAGTAAGTGAAAAATCATCGGCTCTCTGATTGTCATTTTTGATTAAGTAGGCTTGAAGTGATTAATGCTCATGGTTTCTTAGTCTATCGACTAGCTGAAAATGAGACGAAAATGGGTAAAAGGGATTTTACAGCAACAAAAGAAAAGTAGGAGTACTTTAGATTCCCCCTACTTTTTGGCTGGCAGTGTATATTAATAATTCTTCCAAAATTTAATTTCATAGTGGTCAACTCTGTTTCCATTCAGCTTTATTTTACTGAATAATTTTCCCGTCTTTTCGTTCGCCATTATATGAAACATCTTTCCTTGATTAACAATTTCGAGACCATGCTGTAGATAATTTTCAAGCCGAGTGCGCTTTGTGAAGGTGACTACATCACAGAATGCTTTCCAAATCCTTTCCTTAGTTCCATACCCCCAGGTTTCAGCATAGTAGGTAAGTAATTCATCAAACTTATCTTGGTCGATTCCTCCACTTTCCAATTGATGATACCATCCTTCCACCGCCTCTACCATATACTTATTGTAATTCCTGTTCTTTTTATCGATATAGCAGTTTTCAAGCATATCCATACTAAAGACCCAATATTTCAGATACATTGTGCGCCAATTCAATTGGTAAAAAGTGTGTCCCTTATTTGTTTTTGTGAGAAGTATATAGAAAAGCACCCTATAATCATAAATTGTTTCACAACGAAGCATATCTTCAGCGTCAATTCTTGTGTATGCAGAGCAATTTTCGGTTATATTGTACATTTTACATGGACTATGCACCTTTAATATGAATTGCGTTTTATCTTTGCTTGTTCCCTCATATGAAAATAATCTATCAGGTGAATTTTCTTCACCAAACAAATCAATGTTCATCTGCCTGTAAATTTTTCTGATTTCTGTAGAAATTCTGTTAGACATTGAATAGCCAATTACTTCTGCAAAATCTTGAATATCAATAAAGATTTTTGATGTTTTTCTGTCTGTATAGTCTGTCAAATATTGCTTTCCCCAATAAATTTGAGTAAATGGGAATAAAAACGCTTTGATACTCCGTAAAGACATCGTTTCTCCAGTTTTAAGCAGCAAATCTGTTGGTACTGCTATTCGTTTGCTTTTCATCTTTGGCATAAAAAATCCCCCTATTGATAAATTAATTACCAAATAGAGAGACAAATATAATACCCCTACAAATTATGAAATCGGTATAGTACACCTATAGTTTAAGTTTCTAGCTGCCACACTTTCCACTTAAAGATGTATGCTCTATTTAGCAATTTACTATATACAAATACCAATTTCCAAACGAAAAAGACAAAATAATTGCACAGAAAAAATATTTTTCTGTTGTTGTCTTTTTTCTGAAAAATATGAATGTATACTGTGAAATGTATGCTCTATGTTAGTTGAGAGACTGCCACAACCTTTCATCTAACGGAAAAGGAACGGATTCTTAACTGAGTCCGTTCCTTTTTCATTATCCCCATGGTTAGATTGGTAGGCATAAGATTACCTTAGCCAATATTATTAAGCAGACAGCCGATCCAGGCAGCGTTCCCAAACCGCTGACCGAATACTACGGCAACCAAAGTCCGAAGTCATAGCTTTCTGGATGATAGCTCGGACTTCGGTGTTTGACAGCTGCACATACCCACAGATCTTTGTGACTTCCGATACAGCTTCTTTTACGGCTCTTTCAAGCACCTTTCGGCTTAGTGGCTTGAAATGCAGCACAGTCATAAAGCGGCCTAGCAGCTGCTCACTGCACCCAGCCTGAACCAGCTCCTCTTTGGTAAGGTATGGGGGCTGGTATACTTTAGATTCACAGCCACAGTCAAAGCCAATGCACCTAGGCGGGTTTTTCCGCTTTTCCCGCTGTTCTGTGAAAGCACCCATACCGATAAATAATAATTTATCGCAGCTGACATGGGTCTCGTCTTTCAAGATAACGGTATCGCCATCCAGCATCTTCAAGAAGTTCTCCTGAGCCGAACGGTGATAGCCTTGGTCTGGGCCAAGCATTAATTTATCAATTTCATCAAGGATAATAATGCCACACCCACACCATTCTTGGAGTAATGTTTCATCATCCACAAGAGCGGAAGCCTCTGCACCCTTGTAGCCACTGGCAGTGACCTGTGAAGTATCAGCAATGATAACTGGAAATGGAACCACACTTTTTAGCGCATGGGCAAAAGTCGATTTCCCACAGCCAGAAGTACCCTCAATTAAAAAATGATACTTCTCACCGTTCCCGTAGATCAAATTATAGAAGAACGCAAAAATAAGGGTTGCTGCTTTCAGTATTTCCTTGTCCTGACCCCATACCTTTTGCCGTAAATCCATGTACAGCATCTCAGGGGTTACAGTGTCCACCCACTCTTTTACCTCTTTATGAGCATCAATAGCCATGTGATTCCCTCCTCTAGTGTGATTGTTACATTCTACCTCCAGAGCCAGTAGATCTCAAGGAATTCTATGATGAAAGAGGGGGTGCATCTGTAGAATTTTGCAGCGAACAATTTGTTGAATTTGCTCGCTATATCAATTAAATTTATGAAATATGCACAAAAGTACGGATTAAATTTCGTCATAATAACGGACAAATAATTTGTCGCTTTTTGAGCCAAGTCGGCACGTATATCAAAAACCAAAGAAAGGATATACGGTGCTATGAAAGAAAATGAGAAGTTAAGCGAAGTGAAGCAGTCAGAGAAGTTGAGTCTGATGCCTAGTCAAAAATTTTGTCTCACTGTAGAGGAGGCAGCCGCCTATTTTGAAATTGGGGAAAAGAAAATCCGTAAATTGGCTGAGGAACACCAAGACGATGGTATTTTTACAAAGCATGGTGTGAAGCTGCTGATTATCAGGCCAGCGTTTGAAAATTTTATCTTGAGAACTTCACAAATTTGATGGTAAAAAAGTGGAAATATGCTGAAGAGTGTGGTAAAATAGTGATGTTTATGTTTGGCTCTTCGGCAAGGCAGAAAGGAAGGTTTATTTTGAGCCAAAAACGGAGAGACACAAAAGGACGCATCCTGAGAGACAACGAACGGCAGCGCACAGACGGCAGCTATGAGTTCCGCTATTTTGGAAGCGATGGTAAAAAGCACTCTGTATATAGTTGGTGCTTGGTCGCCACTGACAAACCACCAGCTGGAAAACGGAGCAAAGCACCGCTGAGAGAGCTTGAAAAGCAAGTTCAAAAGGACTTGCTGGATGGCATTTATACTGCTGGTGGCGGTTTGACAGTCATAGAGCAAGTCGAACGCTACATCCTTACCAAAACAGGCGTAAAGCCAACAACGGAAGCTGGATATAAAACGGTTTTGAATGTTCTGAGACAAACCGAATTTGGAGGACGGCGCATCGACTCAATTAAACTCTCCGATGCCAAACTTTTCTTAATCGATATGCAGAAGAAAGATGGCAAAAGTTTTAGCACAATCCACACTGTCAGAGGTGTACTTCGTCCAGCATTCCAGATGGCGGTGGACGATGACCTTATAAGGAAGAATCCGTTTGACTGGCAGCTTGCCTCCGTCCTTGTGGATGATTCCCATACACGGGAGGCAATCAGTAGAGCCGACGAACGCAAATTCCTGAGTTTTGTTGAAGAAGACCCGCATTTCTGTGAGTACTATGATGCTATCTTCATTCTGCTTCACACAGGGCTTCGTATCTCCGAGCTTTGCGGCCTGACGCTTTCAGATGTGGATTTCCAAAAGAAGGAGATTTTGATTGACCACCAGCTTCAAAGGAAGCAAGATGGTACTCTGTATGCGGAAACAACAAAGACCGAAAGCGGCGTGCGTACCATTCCCATGACAAAGGAAGTATATGAATGCTTCATGCGTGTGGTAAAGTTCAGGGTCACACCGCAGGTGGAGCCGATGGTGGATGGGTACACAGGCTTTGTCTGGCTGAATTGGAATGCACGAAAAGGCTTGCGGCCTATGGTTGCGATGGACTGGGAACACATCTTCAAGCGCATTGTCACAAAGTACAATTCTATATACAAGGTGCAGCTTCCGACCATCACACCTCATGTGTGCAGGCACACTTTCTGCTCCAACATGGCGAAAAGCGGTATGAACCCGAAAGTACTTCAGTACCTGATGGGGCATTCGGACATCAGTATCACTTTGAATACTTACACGCACCTTGGCTTGGAAGCTGCTAAAGAAGAGCTTGACAGGCTAACTACCCAAGAAAAGGCTATAAAAAGAGCATGAAAGCCAAGTGGTAAATTGCATATGCCAGTGGTATTTTACCACTGGCGCTACCACTTTTGACGGGAAAGTTATGCCGAGATATGCTTTTCCAAACCACAGAGCAAAGAACGCACATTTAAGAACATCCCTAGAAAATAGGGAATATTTTGGTATAAGTAGGTATAATTTAGTATGGTGAAAATCTTGTTTATCTGCCATGGCAATATCTGCCGGTCGCCTATGGCGGAGTATATCATGAAGGACCTGGTGCGCCGCCGGGGGCTGGAGGGCGAGTTTTTCATCGCCTCGGCGGCGGTGAGCCGGGAGGAGATCGGCAACGATGTGTATCCCCCGGCCCGGCGGTGCCTTTTGTCTCATGGCATCGCCTGCCCCCGGCGGCAGGCGGTGCAGCTTACGGCGGCAGACTATGAAGTGTATGATTGGATCCTCTATATGGAGGAATATAACCGCTCCGGGCTTCGCAGGATCCTGCCGGAGGACCCGGCGGAGAAGATACGGCGGCTCCTGAATTTCACGAATCGCCCCCGGGATGTGGAGGACCCCTGGTACACCGGGGATTTTGAGACAGCCTACCGGGACATTCGGGAGGGCTGCCTGGCATTTTTGAATCATTTGGAGAAAGAGCATGGATAAAGAGAAGATCGAAAAAGAGCTGGCGGCGCTGCCCTTGTACATTTATGCCTGGGTAGACCCCCGGACCCTGGAATTTTCCGAGCGGGTCCGATGGGTGTGCCGGCATGAGTGCACCATGTACGGCAAAAGCTGGGCCTGCCCCCCGGGGGTGGGCACCGTGGCGGAATGCCGGGAAAAGTGCCTGGGCTACAGCGGCTGCCTCATGATCTCCAGTCTGACGGAGGTGGAGGACATCTCCGATCTGGAGGCTACCCTGGCTACCAGAAAGGACCACGAGGCCCTGACGGACCGGGTAGGGGAGATCCTGCGGGGGTCCGGAGCGGAGCCCTATATTCTCTCCACCGAGGCCTGCGCCATCTGCCCCCGCTGTGCCATTCTGGACGGGGAGCCCTGCCGGTTTCCGGAGAAAATGCACCCCTGCGTGGAAAGCCAGGGCATCAATATCATTCCGACCCTGGAAGAAAACGGCCTGGAATTTCAGTATGGGGAAAACGTGGTCACCTGGGTGTCCCTGCTGCTGTTCCGGGAGTAAAGCCGTCTGGCCGCCGCCAGGCGGCCTTTTTGTTCTTTTTGGTTTACATAACACAAAAACGAGAATTATGCAAAGACACGATTTTGACGGGAACGGGTGAATATGGTTGCAAATCGAAGGAAATTGAGATATAATAGCCGCCTAGAGCCCCGGTCAGGCCGGGAAAGGGGAAAGGAAGAACCATCCTATGAGACTGTACATTGACCCGGGCACGGGCAGCATGCTCTTTGCCATTCTGATCGGCGTGTTCAGCGCGGCGCTGTATGCCCTCAGGACCGGCTTTATCAAGCTCCGGTTTCTTCTCAGCGGCGGCAAAAAGGTGGAGGGGCAGGCGGAAAAGACGCCCCTTGTGATCTTCTCTGATGACAAGCGGTATTGGCCCGTGTTCCGGCCCGTGTGCCGGGAGCTGGATCGGCGGGGCGTTGACGTGCTGTACCTCACGGCCTCCCGGGACGACCCGGCCCTGGACAGCGGCCTGCCCCATGTGAAGGGGGAGTTTATCGGCGAGGGCAACCGGGCCTTTGCCAAGCTGAATTTTCTGAAGGCCAACCTGCTGCTGTCCACCACTCCCGGCCTGGACGTGTATCAGTGGAAGCGGTCCAAGGACGTGGATTTTTACGTGCACATGCTCCACGCCCCGGCGGAGATCACGGGCTACCGGATGTTCGGTGTGGACTATTATGACGGCCTGCTGCTGTCGGGCCGGTACCAGGTGGAGGACGACCGGGCCCTGGAAAAGCTCCGGGACCTGCCGCCCAAGGACATCGCCGTGATCGGCATTCCCTATATGGACGACATGGCCGCCCGGCTGGAAAAGGACGGCCCCCTGCCGCACCACGAGCGGACGGTGCTGCTGGCACCCTCCTGGGGACCCAGCGCCATTTTCAAAAAATACGGCGGAAAGATCATCGACGTGCTGCTGGAAACGGGGTACCATGTGATCATCCGGCCCCATCCCCAGTCCTTTGCCTCCGAAAAAGAGCTGATGGAGGAGCTGCAGGGGCGGTATCCCAACTCCGACCGGCTGGAGTGGAATCGGGACACGGACAACTATGAGGTCCTGCGCCGGGCGGATCTGCTGATCTCCGACTTCTCCGGCGTGACCTTTGACTTCTCCCTGGTCTACGACAAGCCCGTGATCTATGCCGACACGGAGTTTGACAAGGGTCCCTATGATGCCTGGTGGCTGGATACCCCCTTCTGGACCCTGACGGCTCTGCCCCGGATCGGCGCCAGGCTGACCCCGGAAAACATGGGGGACCTGAAAAACATGATAGACCGGTGCCTGGAGGATCCCCGGTATGCCGAGGGACGGCGCCAGGTCCGGCAGGAGACCTGGGAGCACCCCGGTGAGGGAGCCCGTCGGGCGGCGGATTACCTGGAGGCCAAGCTTCGGGAGCTGACGGCAAAGGAGGGAGCGTAAAACATGACCTTCGGAGAGATTTTGACGACCCTGTTCATCGGGCCTCTGCAGCTGCTGTTTGAGACCGTCTTCACCGTGGCGAATCAGATGGTCCGGAATCCGGGCCTGTCCATTGTGGCTTTGAGCCTGGCCATGAACTTCCTGGTGCTGCCCCTTTACAAGCGGGCCGACGCCATGCAGGAAGAGGAACGGCAGACGGAGCTGAAGCTCCGCAAGGGCGTGGCCCACATCAAAAAGGTGTTCCGGGGCGATGAGCGGATGATGATGCTCCAGACCTATTACCGGCAGAACCACTATAAGCCCTCCTATGTTCTGAAAGGCGCCGCCTCTCTGCTGCTGGAGATCCCCTTCTTCATTGCGGCCTACCGGTTCCTGTCGGGGCTGAAGCTCTTAAACGGCGTGTCCTTCGGTCCTATCGGGGACCTGGGCCGGCCCGACGGCATGCTGGTGCTGGGGAGCCTGACTCTGAACCTGCTGCCCATACTCATGACCGCCATCAACCTGGTGTCCTGCGTGATCTATACCAAGGGCAGCCTGCCCAAGACCAAGATCCAGCTCTACGCCATGGCCGTCTTTTTCCTGTTCTTCCTGTACGGCTCCCCTTCAGGCCTGGTGTTCTACTGGACCCTCAACAACCTGTTCTCCCTGTGCAAGACCCTGTGCTATAAGTCCAAGGGAGCCCGGAAGACGTTGAAGATCCTGGCTTCCCTGACCGGCATTTTCGCGGCGGTGTACGGCCTGTTCTTCTATGAGTTCCGGAGCCCCCGGAGGTGTATCCTGATCCTGGGCCTGGCCCTGGTGCTGCAGCTGCCTCTGCTTTGGGGCCGGTTCAAGACCCTGGGCCACATCGGCCGGGCGGAGAAAGAGCCCCGGCCCAGCGGAAAGCTGTTTTTCTCCGGGGCTCTGTTTCTGGCAACGCTGACGGGACTTCTGATCCCCACCACGGTGCTCCACGCCTCCCCCCAGGAGTTCCTGGACAGCACCCTGTTTTACCATCCCCTGTGGTATGCGGTCAGCGCCCTGTGCCTGGCCCTGGGCACCTTTGTGATCTGGCTGGGGATCTTCTACTGGCTGGCCAAGCCCGTCGTCCGGGCCGGAATGGAGGAGCTGGTATGGATCCTCTGCGGCGTGGGCCTGGCAGACTATATGTTCTTCGGCCGGAAGCTGGGGAATCTGTCGGCGGACCTGGTCTTTGACGCGGGCCTGGTCTTTACCCGGCGGGAGTATCTTCTGAATTTCGCCGTTGTGGTGCTGTTGGCCCTGTGCCTGTGGTTCCTGGCCCGGCGCTTCCGGCAGAAGCTGGCCTGGGCCCTGGTGGTGGCCAGTCTGGCGGCGGCGGGAATGTCCGGCTACAACATGGTGGGCATTGCGGACTCCGTGAGGACGGCCCTGGCTCAGGATACGATCCAGGAGGGCCAGCCGGAGATCACCCTGAGCAAAACGGAGAAAAACGTGGTGGTCCTGATGCTGGACCGGGGCATGAACGCCTACATTCCCTATATTATGAACGAAAAGCCGGAGCTGAAAGAGCAATTTGCGGGCTTTACCTATTTCACCAACGTGACCTCCCTGGGCATGAAGACCAATTTCAGCGCTCCGTCCCTGTTCGGCGGGTATGAGTACACCCCGGCTAAGCTGAACCGGCGGTCCGGCGAGACCCTGGCCCAGAAGCATGACGAGGCACTGCGGGTCCTGCCGGCGGTGTTCGGGTCGGAGGACTATGAGGTCACGGTCATGGACCCGCCCTATGCCGGATATCAGTGGAAGTCGGACCTGTCCATCTATGACGATCTGCCCAATGTCAAGGCCTATATCTCCGAGGGCGCTTTTTCCGACCCTGCCCTTCAGCAGAAGTCCATTACCGCCAACAAGCGGAATTTCTTCTGCTTCGGCGTTATGAAGACCATGCCTTTGTATCTGCAGCAGACCTTCTACAATTCGGGCACCTATAACCAGGGGGACGGGGCCCAGGGCGGTGCCCAGTCCGTGACCGGGCCCTATACGGCCAGCGGCCAGAGCGTCGCCTTCCTCAAGGCTTACAGCGTGCTGACCAACCTGACCAATATGACGAAGGTCACCCAGGACGGCAGGGGCCAGGTGCTCCTGATGGTCAACGATTCCACCCACGATGTGGATATGCTCCAGGAGCCGGACTATGTGCCGGCCCAGACCGTGGACAACGGGAGCTTTGAAGCGGAGAACGCCGGGCGCTTTACGGTGGACGGCAGGACCCTGACCATGGAAAATGCCGTGCAGTACACCCACTATCAGTGCAACATGGCTGCCATGATCCAGCTGGGGGCCTGGTTCGACAGTCTGCGGGA
The DNA here is from genome assembly GCA_934589155.1 of uncultured Oscillospiraceae bacterium. GTDB lineage: Bacteria > Bacillota > Clostridia > Oscillospirales > Oscillospiraceae > Faecousia. The sequence continues at coordinate 45,323 of CAKTNP010000001.1, forward strand.
GCAGGGAGTCTACGACAACACCAGGATCATTCTGGTGTCCGACCACGGCCACGGCATGGGCCAGGTGCCGGAGCTGATCCAGGAGGACGGCATGGACGCCGAGGCCTTCTATGCTCTGCTCATGGTAAAGGACTTCGGAGCCACGGAGTTCACCACCTCCGACGAATTTATGACAGTGGCGGATGTGCCCACCCTGGCCACCCAGGACCTGATCCGGGATCCCACCAACCCCTTCACGGGCAATCCTATCAATTCCGAGGATAAGACCGCCCATGACCAATATCTGTTCCAATCCTATGACTGGAACATTACCGTGAACAACGGGAATACCTTCCTGCCCGGGGACTGGTACACGGTCCATGATGATATTTGGGATCGGGACAACTGGAAGCTGGTGGCAGAGAATACGGTGCTGGACACGGAGCGGTAAAAAATCGGGGTCACCCGGCCAACGCCGGAAGGCCCCGGCGGGTTTCCGGGCTCCTTCGGGGAAGGCTTTGGCGTTGATATTTTCTGCGGCAGGAACTATTATAGTATCAGAGACGGATATAGCGTTTTTGTCGGGTCCCGGCGACGGGTTCGCGGCTATCGCTATATTCGTCTCTTTTTTGGGAACGGTATGCACGGTTTCGATGTTTTCAGGAACCGCCAGCCGGAGGAAAAGTTCCCGCCGAAGAGGGCAGACTGCGCGCAGGAAGGCTGGCGCATCATTGGATACAGGGGAAATCGCCCGGTTTTTTGCGGGCCTTCCGTGAAGGATAAAACGAAAGTTTACATAAAACATATTATGGAAAACCGAACGATATTCAGCCGCACCCATGGGCTCAGTCAACGGTGGTGCGGGGGAGAAATCATGCATGGGTTGATTGCTTGAAGGTTGACATAAATATAATTATGGGAAACAAACGGCTGAAATAAGCCGCTTTGGTTACGTGGAAGGAAACATAAAAAAATTATCGTAAACCATAAAAAGCAGACGGAGCCAACAGTTTACATAAGAATATAGTTATGGGAAACTCCTGCCGTTTGCCGGTCCGCTGCGCCGCCGGGCTGGGGCTCCCGCCGCCGCGAAATCGGGCCGGATCCTTTACAGGGATCCAACATTGGCTCCGATCTTTTACAAGGTCTTAACACTACCGCGGTTTCGGATTTCACAGAGCCGTCGGTATAATAGGGGCGTTCCAAGGGAAATCAAAAAAGAAAATGACTAGGAGGTCATACAACATGAAAAAGATTCTTGCGATTGCACTTAGCGTGCTGATGGTCGCCGCCCTGTTTGCGAGCTGCGCCGGCACGGACCAGCCTGCCGCCTCCACTGACGGCAGAACTGCCGCATCCGACGCCCCCGAGACCAAGACCACCGAGCCCGCCGCCGTTTCCGGCACCGTTTCCACCGACGGCTCCACCTCCATGGAGAAGCTGGTGGAGATCCTCCAGGAGGTCTACAAGGAAAAGACCGGCGTGGACGTGACCTACAACCCCACCGGCTCCGGCTCCGGCATCCAGGCCGTCAGCGAGGGCCGCTGCGACATCGGCCTGTCCAGCCGTGACCTGAAGGATGACGAGGTCGCCTCCGGCCTGGTTGGCACCGTGGTGGCCCTGGACGGCATCGCCATTGTGGTGAACCCTGCCAACCCCGTGTCCGACCTGACGGTGGAGCAGATCGCCGGCCTGTACAAGGGTGAGATCACCAACTGGAAGGACGTAGGCGGCGACGACGCCCCCGTGGTCCTCATCGGCCGTGAGGCCGGCTCCGGCACCCGGGACGGCTTCGAGTCCATCACCGACACCAAGGAAGCCTGCCAGTACGGCCAGGAGCTGACCTCCACCGGCGACGTCATCGCCACGGTGTCCGGCAACCCCAACGCCATCGGCTATGCCTCCCTGTCTGCGGTAAACGACACGGTGAAGGCCCTGAAGGTGGGCGGCGTGGCCCCCTCCAATGAGACGGTCCAGGACGGCAGCTACGCCATCCAGCGTGACTTCGTGCTGGTCACCAAGAAGGACACCGCCCTCAGCGCCGCGGCCCAGGCCTTCTTCGACTTCGCCACCTCCGCCGAGGCCGACGAGTTCATCCTCAAGGCCGGTGCGGTGCCCGTGATCCGCTGAACCGTTTCAAAATCGCAAAAAGGGGATCCGCCCGTGCGGATGCCCTTTTTGCCATAGCTGTAAGGAGTACGATATGAAACATGAATTGACTGCCGGAGGGGCGGAGCCCCGGGAGCTGGGGGCTGCCTGCCGCCGGGCCCGGGGGACCGGCGCCCGGAAGGCTGCGGAGATATGGAAGGCCGTGTCCGGGAAGGTGAGCCGGGCTATGGAAAAGGTCATGAAGGCTGTGTTCCTGGTTTGCGGCGTTCTGGCCATTGCCTTTGTGCTGTTCGTAACGGTGTACCTCATCATTGCGGGTCTGCCCGCCATTCGGAAGATCGGCCTTGTGAACTTCCTCTTCGGCAAGGTCTGGGCCTCCACGGCTTCGGATCCCAGATTCGGCATCCTGCCTTTTATTCTGACCTCCGTGTACGGCACCTTCGGCGCCATTTTGATCGGCGTGCCCGTGGGCCTGCTTACCGCCGTGTTCCTGGCGAAAATGGCCCCCAAGGGCCTGGCTGCCGTGGTGCGGCCCGCCGTGGACCTGTTGGCGGGGATCCCCTCCGTGGTCTACGGTCTGGTGGGCATGATCGTGCTGGTGCCCTTTGTCCGGGAGACCTTCCACCTGCCCGACGGCGCCAACCTGTTCTCCGCCATTATCATTCTGGCCATTATGATCCTGCCTTCCATCATCAGCGTGTCGGAAACGGCTCTGCTGGCGGTGCCCAAGGAGTATGAGGAGGCCAGCCTGGCCCTGGGGGCCACCAAGACAGAGACCGTGTTCAAGGTCAGCCTTCCCGCCGCCTCCAGCGGCGTGGCCACCGCCATCGTCCTGGGCATCGGCCGGGCCATCGGCGAGGCCATGGCCGTCATGATGGTGGCGGGCAACGTGGCCAATATGCCCGGCATTTTCAAGAGCGTCCGGTTTCTGACCACCGCCGTGGCCAGCGAAATGTCCTATTCCGGCGGCCTCCAGCGCCAGGCGCTGTTCTCCATCGCACTGGTGCTGTTCGGATTCATCATGGTCATCAACCTGATCCTGAACACCCTGATGAAAAGGGCCAGAAAGTGAGGAAACCATGAAGGAAAAACTGTCGCTGCGCCGCCGGGGCTACCGGGCGGGGCTGGCTGTGCTCATGTATCTGGCGGCGGGGCTCACCTGCGCTTTGCTTGTGGGGCTCATTGCCTATATCTTCTACCGGGGTCTGGGCCATATTTCCTGGGAGTTCCTCTCCGGCACCCCCAGTGCCCTCCGGGATACCATCGGTATTTTCCCCAATATTCTCAATACTCTTTATATCGTACTCATGACCCTCGTCGTGGTGCTGCCCCTGGGGGTGGGGGCCGCCATCTACCTGACGGAGTACGCCTCCAACCAGAAGCTGGTGAGCCTGATCGAGTTCGCCACGGAGACCCTGTCCGGCATCCCTTCCATCATCTACGGTCTGGTGGGCATGCTGTTCTTCGTTCAGTTCTGCGGCCTTCAGACCAGTCTCCTGGCCGGTGCCCTGACTCTCGTCATCGTGACCCTGCCCACCATTATCCGGACCACCCAGGAGAGCCTCAAGACCGTGCCCCAGAGCTATCGAGAGGGGGCTCTGGGCTTGGGGGCCGGAAAATGGCACATGATACGGACCGTGGTCCTGCCCTCCGCCGTGGACGGCATCGTAACGGGCTGCATCCTGGCTGTGGGCCGGATCGTGGGCGAGTCTGCCGCCCTGCTGTTCACCGCCGGCATGGCCAACGCCGTATTGACCCCCAAGCAGGCCCTGTCCAAAGGCAACTCCGGCGGCACCCTGACGGTGGCCATGTATCGATATGCCAAGGAGCGGGGCGAGTTCGACGTGGCCTTCGCCATTGCGGCCATTCTCCTGCTCCTGACCCTGCTCATTAACTTCGCCGCCAAGGCCGCAGGCAAGAAACTGAAGAAATAAGGGAGAAAAATTATGTCAACCATTATGGAGACCAAGGACCTGCACCTGTGGTACGGGACCTTTGAGGCCCTGAAGGGCATTGATTTAGCCATTTCCAAGGGGGAGATCACGGCCCTCATCGGCCCCTCGGGCTGCGGCAAATCCACCTTCCTCAAGACCCTGAACCGGATGAACGACCTGGTGGAGGACTGCCGGATCCAGGGCACCGTGACCCTGGAGGGCCAGGACATTTACGACGGCATGGACGTGAACCTGCTGCGCAAGCGGGTGGGCATGGTGTTCCAGAAGCCCAACCCCTTCCCCATGAGCATTTACGACAACATCGCCTACGGTCCCCGAATCCACGGCATCCGGAGGAAGAGCCAGCTGGATGAGATTGTGGAGCGGTCCCTGCGCCGGGCCGCCATCTGGGACGAGTGCAAGGACAAGCTGAAAAAGAGCGCTCTCGGCATGAGCGGCGGCCAGCAGCAGCGGCTGTGCATCGCCAGGGCTCTGGCGGTGGAGCCGGAGGTGCTGCTGATGGACGAGCCCACCTCCGCTCTGGACCCCATCTCCACCTCCAAGATCGAGGACCTGGCCCTGGAGCTGAAGCAGAATTACACCATCGTCATTGTGACCCACAACATGCAGCAGGCGGCCCGGATCGCAGATAAGACCGCCTTCTTCCTGCTGGGTGAGGTCATTGAATATGATTCGACGGAAAAAATGTTCTCCACCCCCAGTGACAAGCGGACGGAGGACTACATTACGGGGAGGTTCGGCTAAGATGAGAGAGCGGTACATGCGGCAGCTGGAGCAACTCAATCGGGAAATGACGGAAATGGGAGACCTGTGCGAGGAAGCCATCCGGGGGGCGGCCAAGTGCCTGACCGGCGGGGACGAGTCCGGCATCCAGGAGGCCATCGCCGCCGAGGTCCAGATCGACCACAAAGAGCGGGACATCGAGAGCCTGTGCATGAAGATGATGCTGCTGCAGCAGCCGGTGGCATCGGATCTTCGGACCATTTCCTCGGCCCTTAAAATGATCTCCGACATGGAGCGGATCGGGGACCAGGCGGCGGATATCGCAGAGCTGGTGAAGTACGTCCGGGGACAAAAGGAGGCCCCATGCGTCCCCCACATTGCGGACATGGTGGGCGCCGTCTGCCGGATGGTGGACGCCAGTGTGGATTCCTTTGTGGAGCGGGATCTGAAGGCCGCCCAGGAGGTCATCAGCTATGACGACGTGGTGGACGAGCTGTTCCTCATGGTCAAGCGGGAGCTGACGGGCATGATCTGCCGGAATCCCACCCGGGCAGAGCTGTGCATGGATTTTCTCATGATCGCCAAGTATTTTGAGCGCATCGGCGACCATGCCACCAACATTGCCGAGTGGGTGGAGTATTCCATTACGGGAGTCCACCGGGAGGAGTAGGGACCGGGAGGATCCATACAAAGCGCCGGGAGGGCCCGCCGAATGTTCAGCGGGCCCTCCCGGCGTTATATTTAGGGGCCGTTCAGCCAACGGCGTTCAGGTCCTGGGCGTATTTTGCCACGAATTCCTCCAGGCACAGGCCCTCTTCCCGGATGATCTTCGCAGCATCTTTTCCCACATAGCGGTAGTGCCAGGGCTCGTAGTCGATGCCGGTCAGGTCGGTCTTATCCTTGGGATAGCGGAGGATGAATCCATATTCCCAGGCGTGCGCCAGGAGCCACTGCTGGGTGGGGGTATCGGCCTGGTCTTCGTCTAAAAGCTGATAGTCAATGTCCACGATGTCCAGAGCCAGGCCCGTTTCGTGCTCACTGGTGCCGGGGACGGCTACCCAGGTCCCGGCCTGGGCCTGGGCCTCGGCCTGGGACAGGCCCTCGTCCAGATACTCCTGGACCTTGTTGGCAAACAGGGTCTCCTGGCTTGCCCGGCTGCGGTAGGCGGAGCAGACCACCGGGGACAGCCCGGCGTCCTGGGCGCCGTTCAGCATGTCGATGAGAGCGGAGTAGATCCGGCTGTCTACCTCCAGCCCGTTGGACAGGGCGGTCAGGCTGGGCTCCGCCGTGCCCTGGGGCAGGGGATGGCTGCTGCTGACCAGCACCAGGGCCCAGGGCTCCGAAAGGACCGGCTTGGACTCCGTAGGGGCGGGCTCCGTGGCCGCCTCCGTGACCGTGGGGACAGTGGAGAGCTCCGGCTGAGTCCTGGAGGTCCCGGGGAATTTCGCCAGCAGCCACACGCACAGCACCAGGGCCAGGCAGCAGATGGGCGGGATCAGCGGGGTCATAGACCGCCTTTTTTCTTTCACTTCGGGCATGGCGCACCCTCCTTCAGGGAACACTGATTTTCTCTTATCATACCACCGGCGGCCTCTGGTGTCAAAGGAAAGGCTCCTTGAAAAAATTGAAATTCCGCCCTTGACTTTTGCAAAATTCGGGGTATAGTAAAGCCAAAAGAGATTAGCACTCGAATGAATAGAGTGCTAAAACAGCCCCGGAGCCAAGACGCTAAGGTTCCCCGGGGCCCAGGCCCGGGTCAGCCGGGGGAAGGAGAAACACCATGAATTTCAACAATTATACCCAGAAATCTCTGGAGGCCGTTCAGGCGGCCCAACAGATTGCCAGGGAGCATCATAATCAGCAAATGGAGCAGCTGCACCTGTTCGCGGCCCTGCTGCGGCAGGATGGGGGCCTGATTCCCCAGCTGCTGACAAAAATGGGCGTTTCCACCGAGAGCCTGAATGCCGCCGTGGACCAGGAGCTCAACAAGCTCCCCGGTGTCACCGGCAGCGTGGAGGCGGACAAGTTCTATGTGTCCGGTGCCACGGATAACGCCTTTCAGAAGGCCGAGTCCATTGCCAAGAGCATGAAGGACGAGTATGTTTCCGTGGAGCACCTGTTCTTGGGCCTCATCGAGACGGCGGAGGGGGCCCTCAAGACCCTGCTTTCCACCTATAACATCACCAAGGAGCGCAGCTTCCAGGTCCTTCAGACCGTCCGGGGCAGCCAGCGGGTCACCACGGACAACCCGGAGAGCACCTATGAGGCCCTGGAGAAGTACGGTACGGACCTGGTAAAGCGGGCCCGGGAGCAGAAAATGGACCCGGTCATCGGCCGGGACGAGGAGATCCGGAACGTGATTCGGATCCTGTCCCGAAAGACCAAGAATAACCCGGTGCTGATCGGCGAGCCCGGCGTTGGTAAAACCGCCATTGCCGAGGGCCTGGCCCAGCGGATCGTTCGCGGAGACGTGCCCAAGAGCCTGCAGAATAAGACGATTTTCTCCCTGGATATGGGCGCCCTCATTGCGGGTGCCAAGTACCGGGGCGAGTTTGAGGAGCGGCTGAAGGCTGTGCTGGCGGAGGTTAAGAAGTCTGAGGGCGGCATCATCCTCTTTATCGATGAGCTGCACACCATCGTGGGCGCCGGTAAGACCGAGGGCTCCATGGACGCCGGCAACCTCTTAAAGCCCATGCTGGCCCGGGGCGAGCTCCACTGCATCGGCGCTACCACCCTGGACGAGTACCGGGAGTATATTGAAAAGGACCCTGCTCTGGAGCGCCGGTTCCAGCCCGTGCTGGTCCAGGAGCCTACGGTGGAGGACACCATTGCCATTCTCCGTGGTCTGAAGGAGCGCTATGAGGTCTATCACGGCGTGAAAATTACGGACTCTGCCATTATTGCTGCTGCCACTCTGTCCAACCGGTACATTACGGACCGGTTCCTGCCGGATAAGGCCATCGACTTGGTGGATGAGGCCTGCGCCATGATCCGCACGGAGATGGACTCCATGCCCACGGAGCTGGACGTGGTCCGGCGGAAGATCATCCAGATGGAGATCGAGGAGGCTGCCCTGAAAAAAGAGGAGGACCCCCGGTCCAAGGCAAGGCTTGCCGAGCTCCAGAAGGAGCTGGCGGAGACCCGGGAAAGCTTCAAGAGCAAGAAGGCCCAGTGGGAAAACGAAAAGAACGCCATTTCCCGGGTCCAGCAGCTCCGGGAGAAGATCGAGGATCTGAACCGCCAGATCGAAAAGGCGGAGCAGAGCTATGACCTGGAAAAGGCCGCGGAGCTGAAATACGGCAGGCTTCCCGAGGCCCAGCGGCAGCTGGCCGAGGAGGAGCGCCTGGCCCAGAGCGCCAAGGAAAATAGTCTGCTCCGGGACAAGGTCACCGATGAGGAGATCGCCCGGATCGTGGAGCGGTGGACCGGCATCCCCGTGGCCAAGCTGGTGGAAGGGGAGCGGGAGAAGCTCCTGCACCTGGCGGACACCCTGCACAAGCGGGTGGTGGGCCAGGACGAGGCCGTCACCGCCGTGGTGGAGGCCATCCAGCGGAGCCGGGCCGGGATCCAGGATCCCAACCGTCCTATCGGTTCCTTCCTGTTCCTGGGCCCCACCGGCGTGGGCAAGACGGAGCTGGCCAAGGCCCTGGCCCAGAACCTCTTTGACGACGAGAACGCCATGGTCCGGATCGATATGTCCGAATACATGGAGAAATTTGCCGTGTCCCGGCTTATTGGCGCGCCTCCCGGATACGTGGGCTATGAGGAGGGCGGCCAGCTGACGGAGGCCGTCCGCCGCCGTCCCTACTGCGTGGTTCTGTTCGACGAAGTGGAAAAGGCCCACCCCGACGTGTTCAACATTCTCCTGCAGGTGCTGGACGATGGCCGGATCACCGACGGCCAGGGCCGGACCGTGGACTTCAAGAACACCATCCTGATCCTGACCTCCAATCTGGGGTCTCAGTACCTGTTGGAGGGCATCGACGAAAAGGGCAATATCTCCGACAGCGCCAAGGCTCAGGTCACGGGACTGCTGCGGCAGACCTTCCGGCCGGAGTTTTTGAACCGGCTGGACGAGATCGTGTTCTATAAGCCTCTGACCAAGGACAACATCATGTCCATCATCGACCTGCAGATCGACGCTCTGAACCGCCGCCTGGCGGACCAGGAGCTGACCTGCAAGCTGACCCCGGCCGCCAAGGATTATATCGTGGACGCGGCCTACGATCCCCAGTACGGCGCCCGTCCTCTGCGGAGGTACGTGCAGCACACCGTGGAGACCCTGCTTGCCAAGCGGATCCTTCGGGGAGACCTGCTGCCCGGCAGCACCGTCACCGTGGACGTGGAGGGCGGCGACCTGGTTCTGCGGTAAGGCTTGACAGGCCCCGCCCCAGGGCATACAATAGAGAAAACACCGAAAGGAGCGAGGACAGATGAACAAACGACTGTACCGTGTGGAGGATGGCAAAATGCTCTGCGGGGTCTGCGGAGGGATCGCGGAATACTTTAATGTGGATCCCACCCTGATCCGTCTGGGCTTCGCCCTGTTCTGCCTGGCAGGCGGCAGCGGCCTGCTGGCCTATATCGCGGCGGCCATCATCATGCCCACCAAATCCCAGGTCATGTAAGTAAAAAAATGCCCACCGGCACAGTGCGAACTGCCGGTGGGCATTTTTGCGCCCCTGGGCTATTTGTCCAAATGGACATTCAGGTGGGGATAGGTCATTTCCAGTCCTGCCTCCCGGAAGGCTTTTCCGATGGCCTCGTTGACGGCGTAGTAGGTGGGAAGGTAGTCGGCGGCGGCCACCCAGACCTGCAAAACGTAGACAATGGCGCTGTCGCCGTACTCCTGGATCCCGGCGAAGGGGGCGGGGGCCTCCAGCACCGTGGGATACCGGGCGGCGGAGAGCAGGGCCTCCTTCACGGCCTCCGGGCCGCAGTCATAGGAGGCGGAAATGAGAAAGTCCACCCGCCGGGTCCCCTGGCGGGAGTAGTTCACGATCTGGGCCGTGGTAATGGCATGGTTGGGAATGGAAATGGTGTAATTTTCCGGAGTGGTCAGGGTGGTGTAGGCAATGCCGACCCCGGAGACCGTGCCGGTCTTGCCGCCAATCTCCACAAAGTCCCCGGCCTTGAAGGGGTGGGTGGTCAGCACGATAAGACCGCCGATGACATTGGACAGAATATCCTGCATGGCCAGGGAAACGGCCAGGGTCAGGACGCTGGCCAGGGCCACCAGACTGGAGGTGTCCACGCCCAGCTGGCCCGCCACCACCAGGGCCAGGATCAGATACAGCAGGATCCGGATAATGGACCGGATCATGGGATGGGCGGACCGCTCCATGCGGGACCGTTCCAGGGAACGGTCCAAAAGCCGCAGCAGCAGCCGGACGAGCAGCAGGCCGATGACCAGAGTGATAACGCCGGGCAGCAGCTTTTCCAGAGTGGCCGCAGCAAGAAATTCCTTGATTTTTGTCATAAGGCTCCCTCTTTTCAGGTGGCGTCGGGCAGGGCCCGCGGGTCCATCATACTCGGGGGAGAGGGAAAAAACAAGGGCCCTGGGGGCAAATTTTGCCGCTCGGTCCGTCTCGGATCCCTTAAAAAGCATTTTTTGCAATATCAATGGCAATTTATGCACTATAAAATGATAAAGAGTGCTGTTATAATTGCCTCGTTATCTTGAAATGCGGAGGGATACCCTATGAAAAAATGGATGAGCCTCATTTTGGCGGCGGCTTCGCTTCTGGCACTCACGGCCTGCAGCAGAGGCGGCACCCCGACCACCGATCCCGCCTCCACCCAGGGCGGCGACGGCGACACCCTGTACGCGGCCAGCTCTGCGGATATGACCACCATGGACGTGGCCCAGACCACCAACGATTATTTCGTTCCCAACAACATTTTCGACCGACTGTTCGAGGTGAAGGTCCAGGCCGACGGCACCTCCCAGATCGTAAACTCTCTGTGCGAGAGCTACACCGTGTCCCCCGACGGCCTGACCTACTCCATCAAATTGGTGGAAGGGGTCCAGTTCTCCAACGGCAGCGCCCTGACGGCGGAGGATGTGAAGTACACCTTCGAGCGGCTGCTCACCGCCGGCGGCGTCAATGACGACATTCCCCTGGAGGTCCAGGGCGCCCAGGCGCTGGAGGACGACACCGCCTCGGAGCTGACCGGCATCGTGGTGAAGGACGACTACAATCTGGACATCACCCTGACGGCCCCCAACGCCGGCTTTACTGCGGAGCTGACCTCTCCTGCCATGGGCATTGTGGATAAGGAGACCACCGAGGCCGCGGAGAACTTCGGCATGGATCCCAAGGACACCATCGGCTCCGGCCCCTACATCATCACCGAGTGGGTGCCCAACGACCACTACACCCTGGAGCGGAACGAGAACTACTGGGGGGAGAAGCCCCAGGTGAAGAAGCTGGTAAAGAAGATCGTTCCCGACGCCTCCACCCAGAACCTCATGTACCAGAACGGCGAACTGGACATTCTGGACCTGGAGAGCCTGGACCCCTCCGTGGTGGACAGCACCTATAAGACCACTTACGCCGACAAGCTGGTGTCCGCCGCCCGGGTAGGCATCACCTATGTGGCCATGAACGAGAACAACGAATTTCTGCAGGACGTCCGGGTCCGGAAGGCCATTCAGATGGCCATTGACCGTCAGACTCTGGTCACCGGTATTCTCAGCGGCGACGGCGTTCTGGAAAACGGTGTGATCCCCAGCGGAGTCTGGGGCTACAATCCGGATTTCAGCTCCTTTACCTATGACCCCGAGGGAGCCAAGGCCCTGCTCCAGGAGACCGGCTTTACGGACATCCACTTTGAACTGGCCTACGATTCCTCCTCTTCCAGCAGCACCCAGATGGCCTATCAGCTGATCCAGCAGGACCTGCAGAAGGTTGGCATCCGGGCGGAGATCAAGTCCTATGATAAGTCCGCCTGGCTGGACCTGCGGAAGAGCGGCGAAATGGACTGCTACATCAGCACCTGGACCATGGACTACAACGATCCCGCCAACATCATGGGCACCTTCTTCGCCAGCGCGGAAAAGAGCGCCATCCGGTCCATCAACTACTATGATACGGACATCATGGCCCGGGTGGCGGCAGCCTCCGGCATCGTGGACGACGAGGCCCGTATGGCCGAGTACCGGGCTCTGGAGGCGAAGATCATCGGCGAGGACGCCGCCTGGGTGCCCCTCTACGCCAAAACCCACCTCTTCGCCGTCAGCGATAAGATCGACACCTTCGTCCCCCATTGGGCCGGATATTCCGACTTCTTTATTCGGGACATTACGCTGAAATAAGGAAAAACCTTGCGTTTTTCCGGAGTTTCTGGTAGAATAGGAAACACCGTGCCGGGGAGGAGCGCCTTCCCGGCACATTCCCCATCTTTGCCCCCGGGAGCGGGCCCCGGACGGACCCGGTCCCGAGGACAAAGACAGGCTATTTTGAAGGATGTGGAACCATGGCAACACTCAATCGGATCGGGAAACGGATCCTGGGCAGCCTGCCGGTGCTGATCGGCGTGGTGCTGGTGATCTTTCTCATGCTGCGGATCGTCCCCGGCAACGCCATCGTCACCATGATGGGCGAGCATGCGGATCCGGCGGCCATTGAGCGCATGACGGCGGAGCTGGGCCTGGACCAGCCCTGGTATGTGCAGTTCTGGCGGTACGTGACGGGACTGTTCACGGGGGACATGGGCACCAGTTATAAGCTCCACCGGCCGGTGTCGGATCTGATCGCCGAGGCCTTCCCCACCACGGTGCGGCTGGCCCTGCTGGCGGCCCTGGTGGCTTGGGTCATCGGCATTCTCTGCGGCATTGTCTCCGCCGTGCGGAAGGATAAGCTGGTGGACCGGCTGTTCATGGGCTTTTCCCTTTTGGGCGTGTCCGTGCCCGTGTTCATGACGGCCATGGTGCTGCAATACGTGTTCGGGTACCTGCTCAAGTGGGTGGACCTGAGCTATACGGGGAAATTCTCCAATTACATTCTCCCCGCCATCGCCCTGGGCTGGAACAGCGCCGGCAGCATCGCCCGGCTGACCCGGTCCACCCTGGTGGAGGTCATGCGGGAGGATTATATCGACACGGCAGTGGCCAAGGGCCGGGGCCGGGGCGGTGTGATCCTGTTCCACGCCCTGCGGAACGCCATGATTCCCGTGATCACCATGATGGCCCTGCAGATCTCATCCCTTTTGTCCGGCGCCGTGATCACGGAGACCATTTTCGGCCTGCCGGGCATCGGGCGGCTCTGCGTGGACGCCATTTCCGGCCGGGATATTCCACTGCTCCAGGGCTCCGTGCTGTTTACGACGGTTTTGGTGGTGCTGGGCAATCTCCTGGCGGACTGTCTGTACTCGGTGCTGGACCCCAGAATTCGGAAGGAGGCTTGACGGTGGCACGACAGGAAAAAATGACCGACGAGGTCCTCCTGGGCCAGATCGGCGAGGCCGAGAGCCTGGGGACCCAGCTCCGGCGTATGGCGAAGCAGAATAAGCTGGCGGTGGTCTCCGCCTTCGTGATTTTGATCCTGATCCTGGGCGCGGTGTTTGCTCCCTGGCTCACCCCCTATCGCTTTGATGAGGCCGACGCCCTGAACCGGCTGGCCCCGCCCTCGGCCAAGCACCTGCTGGGCACCGACGAGGTGGGCCGGGACGTGCTGACAAGGCTTCTCTACGGCGCCCGGGTGTCCCTGGCCGTGGGCATTATTCCCACCCTGGCCTCCATGGCCATCGGCATTGTGCTGGGCATGACGGCGGGCTTCGTGGGGGGCAAGGTGGACTACTGCATTATGCGCCTGGCGGACGTGATGCTGGCCTTCCCGTCCTTACTCCTGGCCATGGTCATTATGTACACCCTCAGCGACGGACTCATTAACATTTTCCTGGCCCTGGCCCTGGTGAACTGGGCCTCCGTGGCCCGGATCGTCCGGTCCGAGACTCTGACCCTCCGGGAGTCGGAGTACGTGGAGGCCGCCCGGAGCATGGGCGTGAAAAAGAGCAAGATCATGTTCCGGCATATTCTGCCCAACTGCCTGCCCAGCCTCATTGTGCTGTTCACCCTGAATGTGCCCTCCGCCATTTTGTCCGAAAGCTCCCTGAGCTTTCTGGGCATCGGCGTCCAGATGCCCAACTGCTCCTGGGGCCTCATGGTGAATCGGGGCCGGGAGTTTCTGTACACCAGACCCTGGCTGAGCCTGGCCCCCAGCCTTGCCATTATGCTGGTGGTGCTGGCCTTTAATTTCCTGGGGGACGGCCTGCGGGATGTGCTGGATCCCCATATGAAGAACTGAGGGAGGGGAAAGCATGGAAGAAATGACGCTGACCATTGACCATCTGAGATCCGGCTTTTTCACCCTGAACGGCTATGTGCCCGCCGTGGACGACGTGTCCATCCGGGTGCCCAGGGGCAAGATCGTGGGCATCGTAGGCGAGTCCGGTTGCGGCAAGAGCATGACCGCCCGGTCCATCATCGGCCTTCTGAAATATCCGGGAAAGATCACCGGCGGCTCCATTCAGTTGGAGGGCCGGGAGCTGACGAGCCTTTCTGACCGGGAAATGCGGAAGGTCCGGGGTGGGGAGATCGCCATGATCTTCCAGGAGCCCATGACCAGCCTGAACCCGGTGGCGAAGGTGGGCAAGCAGGTCCGGGAGGCTTTGCTCCTCCATAAGGACTGCACCAAGGCCGAGGCCAAGGCGGAGGTTCTGAGAATTTTCCAAAAAGTAGGCATTTCGGAGCCGGAAAAGCGGTATAACAGCTATCCCCATGAGCTCTCCGGCGGCCTACGCCAGCGGGTGATGATCGCCATGGCCATGATCTGCAAGCCCAAGCTCCTGATTGCCGACGAGCCCACCACCGCCCTGGACGTGACCATCGAGGCCCAGATCCTGAAACTCATGCAGGACCTGCGGCGGGAGGAGAACATGAGCATGGTGCTGATCTCCCACAACCTGGGGGTCATTGCTGAGCTGTGCGACTATGTGTATGTGATGTATGCCGGAAAGATCGTGGAGCAGGGGGATACCCTGTCTCTGTTCCGGGACCCCAAGCACCCCTATACCCAGGGCCTGCTGGCCTCGGTGATCCCCCTGGACCGGCCCCGGAAGCGGCTGGCCACCATCCCCGGGGTGGTGCCGAATCTGCTGCACCTGCCCAAGGGCTGCGTTTTTTCCACCCGCTGCCCTTACGCTGCGGAAAAGTGCCGGGAGGAGCGGCCGGAGCTGACAGAATGCGGTGAGAACCGGATGTGCCGGTGCTTCCGGCAGGAGGAGAGCCATGGCTGAAGAAATTTTGCTGGAGGCCCGGGACCTGGTGAAGGAGTTCCCTGCGGGCCGAAAAAAAGCGGTCCACGCCGTGTCCGGGGTGAGCCTTACCATCCGTCCGGGGGAGACCCTGGCCCTGGTGGGGGAGTCCGGCTGCGGTAAAAGCACCCTGGGCCGGGTTCTCATGGGCCTGATCCCTCCGACCTCCGGCCGGGTGTTCTTTGAGGGCCGGGACATTACGGCTATGAAGCCCAAGGACTTCCGCCCCCTGCAGCGGCAGATGCAGCTGGTGTTCCAGGATCCCTATGCTTCCCTGGATCCCCGGATGACGGTCCGGGACATTATCGCGGAGCCTTTGGAGACCTGGAAGGTCACCAGGACCCGGGAGGAGACCACGAGGCGGGTGTTGGAGCTCATGGCGGAGGTAGGCGTGTCCGGAGAGTTCCTGTACCGGTACCCCCACCAGTTCTCCGGCGGCCAGCGCCAGCGGATCGGCATTGCCCGGGCCATTGCCCTGGATCCTAAGCTCATCATCTGCGACGAGCCGGTGTCCGCCCTGGACGTGTCCGTCCAGAGCCAGGTGCTGAACCTTCTGAAGGATCTTCAGGAGGAAAAGAAGCTTACGTATCTCTTCATCAGCCACGACCTGTCCGTGGTCCGGTTCATGTCGGACCGGGTCTGCGTCATGTTCCTGGGGAAGGTCTGCGAGATCGGAGACACGAAGGACATTTACGAAAATCCCCTGCACCCCTACACCAAGTTCCTGCTGGAGGCCATCCCCAAGGCGGACCCGGAGGCGCGGCTGGAGGATAAGAACATCCTGCAGGGGGACATTCCCAGTCCCATTGATCCGCCCAAGGGCTGCCGGTTTCACACCCGGTGCCCCTATGCCACGGAAAAGTGCCGGGAAGAGGAGCCGGAGCTGCGGAGCGTAGGCGGCCGGCAGGTGGCCTGCCATGAGGTGAAAGCATGAAAAAGCAGAAGAAAACTTGGCCACTCAGCCGGATCATCGAGGTGTTTTTGCTGGTATTCGGCGTCCTGACCGTGGCGGTGCCCATGGCCGTCGCCATGGGAGCCCGGGAGACGGCGGCCTTTTCCCAGGGCCAGGTCCAGGGTCTGCTGATTTCCGGGTTCGGCCTCATGGAGGCCGGGGCCGTTATGGCCGTGGTCCGGCGGAAAAAGGCGGGGAAGGATATTTCCTTTGCCCTCGGCGCCTGCATCGCCATCCTGGCGGTGGGGGTTTTGCAGCTCGTTCTGTAACAGGCGGCGCACCGCCCCGAAAAATAGCCCCATACCCCGCCGGAAGGTCCCCCCTCCCGGCGGGGGTTCTATTTGCCCGGGGCCGTTGCTCCTTCGACTGCGAAAGCCCCCGGTATGCAGCTCCAAAAGAGGATATTTTCCAACAGAGTTGAGGACCTTCTGATTTCCAATTGCTTCTTTTGCTGCCACTGAAATCTTGGGCGGAGGGGCGATTCTGTTTACGAAATCGCCCAAGAGCTGAGCCAGGTAATCTCTCCGGGTTTCGGAGGGAGGGATTGTTAAGGGAGGGGCGTCTGCGTCGGCACAAACTTCATATCCCTCGTGCCGACTTTCCTTTGAAAAGTCAGCCCTCGTCCATTCCGTTGTGCCTCCTTTCCCATTAGGACCCCAGAGGGGTCCTAATGGGTCCCTAGGGCCGCCCGCCCCCTGTACCCCCACCCTCCGAAGACAGGGCAGATGTCCTAATTTCACATTAGGGCGATTTCGTAAACAGAATCGCCCCTCCGCCGAAGATTTTGGAGATAGCAAAAGACGCTTATGCAATGCCTATCATTCTATTGTTCTATTGCAATCTGCTTTCATTTTCAGTTGCACACCTGGGATTTGCGCCCCTGCCGATACGGGGAAGCAGTGCGAAAGCCGGCGGCAGCTTCTCCCAAAACGGATAATTGTTGACGAAAATCCCCGGCGGGGGTACAATAGAACCAACGAAAACAAGGAGGGCGAAAGCCAATGAACGAAAGATGGGATCTGACCGGCATGTACCGGGGCTTTGAGGATCCGGCCTTTGAGGCGGACCTTCAGAAGTTTCAGGAAATTGTCAAAGATTTTGGGACCTTTACGGGAAAACTTGGGGAACTGGACCCCCAGGAAGCCTTAAAAACCGGATTTTCCTATATGGAATCCATGCGTGAAACAGGCGAGAAGCTCATGGTCTACGCCGCCCTGCGCCAGAGTGCTGACACCAAGGATCCCGCCGCAGGCTCCAATTTGGGCAGGATCCTGGCGGTGGACAGCCAGTCTGCCGGTCCCCAGGCGGCCTTCAGCCACTTTATGGCGGAGCTGCCGGACCTGGACGCCCGGATGGAGAAGGACCCCGTGCTGCGGGAGTACCGGTTCCTGGCCAGGGAGGCCCGGGACAACGACCGGTATCTTTTGGGAACGAAGGGCGAGGAGATCGCCTCCCGCATGAAGCTCTCCGGCTCCAACGCCTGGAGCGACCTGCAGGCCTATCTCACCAGCTCCGTGGCCGTGGACTATGACGGCGGCGTTACCAACCTCTCCACCATCCGGAATCTGGCCTATTCCGCCGATAAGGGCGTGCGGAAGGCGGCCTATGAAGCGGAGCTTCGGTGCTACGACAAGATCAAGGACCCGGTGGCCTACGCCCTGAACTCCATCAAGCTGGAGACCATCAGCCAGTGCCGCCTCCGGGGCTATGAATCTCCCCTGGACAAGACCCTGCGGGACAGCCGCATGAGCCGGGCAACCCTGGACGCCTTGTTCTCCACCATGGATGAGAGCCTGCCCAAATTCTGGAAGTATCTGAAGCTGAAGGGCAAGGCCCTGGGCCATGAGAACGGCCTGCCCTGGTACGACCTGTTCGCCCCCATGGGCGCTTCCGGCAAGACCTACACCACCGAGGAGGCCCGGGATTACCTGCTGAACATTTTCGGCGGCTTTGACGGGGAGCTCCACGACATGGTGCAGCGGGCCTTTGGCGAGAGCTGGATCGACTTCTATCCCCGGGACGGCAAGGTGGGCGGCGCCTTCTGCCAGGAGGTCACCTGCCTGGGCCAGAGCCGGGTGCTGACCAACTTTGACGGTATGTTCGGCGACATCGTTACCCTGGCCCATGAGTTGGGCCACGCCTTCCACAACCTGAATCTGGTGAGCCAGCGGCCCCTGAACCGGGACTACGCCATGCCCGTGGCGGAGACCGCCTCCACCTTCAACGAGTGCGTGGTCATGAACGCCGCTATTGCCGCCGCCCAGGATCCCCGGGAGAAGCTGGGCCTCATCGAGAGCCAGCTTCAGGACGCCACCCAGATCATCTGCGACATTTACTCCCGCTACCGCTTTGAAAGCGCCGTTTTTGCCAGCCGGGAGCAGGAGTTCATGCCCGCCGACACCCTGTGCAAGATCATGCTCCAGGCCCAGAAGGACTCCTACGGCGACGGCCTGGATCCTAACGTGCTGCACCCCTATATGTGGGTGTGCAAGAGCCACTATTACGGCGGCGTCAGTTTCTACAACTTCCCCTACGCCTTTGGCGGTCTGCTGGCCCGGGGCCTCTACGCCAAGTACCTGGAGGAGGGCCAGGCCTTTGTGCCCAGGTACAAGGCCTTCCTGCGGGCTACCCCCGTGGCCACGGCGGAGGACGCGGCCAAGGTGGCGGGCATCGACCTGACGGACCGGGCCTTCTGGGCATCGGGCCTGAAGATGATCACAGACCGGATCGACGAGCTGGAGGCTCTTTTGAAGGAGTAAAACATGGCAAAATACGCAAAGGCTCTGGCGGCCTTCTTAAACGCCAGCCACAGCAATTTTCATGCCGTGGAGAACCTGCGGACCGCCCTGGAGGAACAGGGCTATGCCCGGTTGACCCAGGAAATGGAATGGAAGCTCCAGCCCGGGGGAAAATACTATACCACGAGGAACGGCTCCGCCATTCTGGCCTTCCGGGTGCCGGAGGGAGAACCCCGGGGCTTTCTCATGAGTGCCAGCCACTCCGACCGGCCCACCTTCCAGATCAAAGAGAACGCGGAGCAGCCCTCCGGGGCCTACCTGCGGCTGGCCGTGGAGAAATACGGCGGCATGATCCTGTCCACCTGGCTGGACCGTCCCCTGTCCGTTGCGGGCCGGGTGCTGGTCCGCACCGGCTCCGGCATTGAGAGCCGCCTGGTGGACCTGGACCGGGACCTGTGCCTGATCCCCAACGTGGCCATCCACATGAACCGGAAGGTCAACGAGGGCTATGCCTGGAACCCGGCGGTGGATCTGCTGCCCCTTGTGGGCCCCGCCGCGAAAAAGGGCTGGTTCCTGGACACCGTGGCGGAGGCCGCCGGGGCGGCGCCCCAGGACATTCTGGGCACGGACCTGACCCTGTACGTCCGCCAGCCCGCCAGTCTCTGGGGCCCGGAGGAGGACTATATTTCCTCCCAGGCTCTGGACGACCTGCAGTGCGCCTTCGGCACCATGCAGGGCTTCCTGGCCGCCGGTACCGGGGCATCCGTCCCCCTGTGCTGCGTCTTTGACAACGAGGAGGTAGGCTCCAACACCATGCAGGGCGCCGACTCTGACTTTTTGAAGGACGCCCTGCAAAGGATCTGCGCCGCTTTGGACCTGGACCTGTCCCGGGAGCTGGGCCGGAGCCTGATGGTCTCCGCCGACAACGCCCACGCCGTCCACCCCAACCATCCGGAGTATGCCGACCCCGGCAACGGTCCCGTCGTCAACGGCGGCATCGTGCTGAAATTCAACGCCAACCGGCGCTATACCACCGACGGTGTCACGGCAGCCCTGTTCCGGGAGGTCTGCGCCCGGGCGGAGGTGCCGGTCCAGACCTATTATAACCGGGCGGACCTGCCCGGCGGCAGCACCCTGGGCAACATTTCCACCGCCCAGGTCTCCGTGCCCACGGTGGACATCGGCCTGGCCCAGCTGGCCATGCACTCGGCCTATGAGACCGCCGGTACCCGGGATACGGACCACCTGGTGGAGGCCATGGCGGTCTATTTCGGTCTGAACCTCCGCCGGGAGGGGGACCTCATCCGGCTGGAAAGCTGCGAGAAATAAGAGGGAATGCGGATGTTTCAAGGATTTGCGCCGGAGACCTTCGACTTTTTGTGGGGGATCCGGATGAACAACAACCGGGACTGGTTCCTGGCCCATAAGAAAGAGTATCAGAAGTTTCTCTATGAGCCCCTGCGGGAGCTGGGCGGGGAGCTGTACGAGCCCTTCCGGGAGGTGCCGGGGCTGAATCTCCATGTGGCCAGAATCTACCGGGACACCCGGCTCCATCACCCGGACCCCTATAAAGAGGACCTGTGGTGCTCCATCCGCCGGGAGTCCCCCTTCTGGAGCGAGCACCCCAGCCTGTATTTTGACATTTCCCCGGAGGGGGTCAGCTACGGCTTTACCCTGTGGCGGCCCAAGCCCGCCGCCATGGAGGCCTTCCGCCGGGAGCTGGAACGGGACCCGGAGGGGTTCCGCCGCCTGCTTCAAAAAACGGAGCGGGTCCTGGGTGCTTCCGTGACGGCGGAGAGCTACAAGCGGCCCAAGCCCTGTGATAACCCCAATATGGGCCCCTGGTATCACTGGAAAAGCGACATCGGTCTGAGCCTTTCCGAGAATGTGGGGGAGAATCTCTTCACCCCGGAGCTGAAGGACCGGGTGGCCGCCGCGCTTCAGGCCCTGCTGCCCCTTCACGAATATTTCCAGAAAATAACAGGCTAAATTCCGGAAACACAGGAAAAAACAAGAGCACCGGCGTTCGGATCCCTTGAGATCCCGGCGCCGGTGCTTTTTCCATAGGAAAAGAACCGGGTTTTTGTTAAAACTTCCTTGGACTTTTTGGGCGGCTCCGCGCCATATTAACCATCGGGACCTCAATTTTTGACGAAAGGACGGAGGCACTGTGAAAAAATTTCAGATCCGGATGGGACTGACGGTCCTGATCCTGGCCCTGCTGCTGGTACCGGCCCGGGCGGCCACGCTGCTGGTGCCCGTGGGCCGGACCATCGGCCTGCGGCTCAGCACCCGGGGGGTCACGGTGGCGGAATTTCAAAAGGAAGGGACCTGCCCCGGAAGAGAGGCGGGCCTCCAGGTGGGGGACGTGATCCTGCGGGTGGGGGACCGGGACATCGGCTCCGCCCGGGAGCTCCAGGAGGCGCTGGGGGACTGCGGCGGCGCCGCGGAGCTGACCCTGCGGCGCAAGGGCCGGGAGCATAAGGTCCAGGTGGCCCTGGAGCCGGGGAACAGCCGCCTGGGGGTCTATGTCCGGGAGGGCGTCACCGGCATCGGCACCGTGACCTATTATGATCCGGAAACGGGCCGCTTCGGGGCCCTGGGCCACGGCGTCAGCTCCGGCGACGGAGAGCTGGTGGAAATGCGGGGCGGCCAGGCTCTGTCCTCCCGGGTGGTGGAGGTGAAGCGGGGCCAGGCCGGGACCCCGGGCCAGCTCCGGGGGGCCTTTTCCGACGGGCAGACCCTGGGAGAGCTGACGGCCAACACGGCCCGGGGCCTGTTCGGGCAATGCGAACAGCCCTTCCCGGGGGAGCCCATGCCCGCTGCGGAGCAGGATGAGATCCACACGGGCAAGGCGGAGATCCTGTCCAACGTGTCCGGCACGGCGGTCCGCCGGTATGAGGTGGAGATCCTGCGGCTTTATCCCGAGGACAAGGCCCAGGGCCGGAACATCCTCCTGCGGGTCACGGATGGGGACCTGATCGCTCAGACCGGGGGCATCGTCCAGGGCATGTCCGGTTCGCCCATTTTGCAGGACGGCCGCCTGGTGGGCGCCGTGACCCATGTTTTGGTCAACGATCCTACCACAGGATACGGCATTTTCATTGAAAATATGCTGTCCGCCGCGGCATGAAAAGATCCGCCCCGGGGAAGAACCTTGTCTCCTTCCCCGGGGCGGCAGTTTTTGGCTTATTTCTCGGCGGCCGCCCGGGGCCGGAACAGAAGTCCCATCCCCAGGCTCAGGACCAGCATCCCGGCGGCCACGCTGACCCAGCCAAAGCCCAGACGGTACAGGGGCAGCCGGTGGAGCAGGGATTCCAGGGCCCCCAGGGGCACCTGGGCGTCGCTGATGGCGGAAGCTATGCTGACGGCGCCGGTGCCCAGCACCGTCATGGGATAGACGAATGGGTTTTCCTTCCACAGGTCGTGGCTTAGCCCCAGCAGGATCAGCACGATGGACACGGGATAGATGGCGTTGAGCACCGGGATGGAAATGCTCAGGATCATGTTCAGGCCCAGGTTGCAGATGAGTAGGGAGAAAAAGGTGATGATGTACACCCAGGCCCGATAGGAGACCTTTTGAAACAGGGTGGAAAAGTACTGGGAAATGGAGTTGATGAGCCCCACGCAGGTGGTAAGGCAGGCCAGGGTGAAGATGGCCGCCAGCAGCAGGGCGCCGGTGCTGCCGAAGACCTGATACACGATGGACCGCAGCAGCCAGGCCCCGTTTTCCTGGACCGCGTACACCCCGGAGCTGCACATGCCCATATAGGACAGCATGGCGTAGACCAGGGCCAGGATGGTCCCGGCCAGGAGACCGGCATAGACCGTATAGCGCATTTTGTCCCGCCGCTTCTGAAGACCGAAGGCACCCAGGGTGGAGGAGATCACCAGGCCGAAATTCAGGGCGGCAATGGTGTCCATGGTGTTGTAGCCCTCGGTGAAGCCCTTGAGCAGGGGAGAGGCTGCATAGCTCTCCTGGGGTCCGGCGATCCGGACCTGGCCCCGGAACAGGAAGCAGACGAACAGCAGGGTGATGAGGGTCAGCAGCAGGGGCGTCAGCCCCCGGCCAATCCGGTCCACCAGCTTTCCCGGGTTTAGGCACAGCCACAGGGCGATGAGGAAAAAGACCAGGGAATAGGCCGCCATCCACAGGGACGTGTTGGCGCCCTGGGGCAGATAGGGGGCCACCGCCATTTCAAAGGGCACCGAGGCCGCCCGGGGGATCCCCAGCCCCGGGCCGATGGACAGGTAAATGAGAACGGTGTAGAGGAGGGCGAACCGCCGCCCCACCTGGCGGCCCAGATTCTGGAGCCCGTCGAACCGGGCCACGACCACCACGCCCAAAACCGGCAGCACCACCGCCGTCATGAGAAAGCCCGCCATGGCCGGCACCGTGCTGGACCCGGCGTTCTGCCCCAAAAAGGGCGGGAAGATCAGATTCCCCGCCCCGAAGAACAGGGCGAAGAGCATGACGCTGACCACCAATAGATCCCGTTTTCCCAGTTTCATTCCGCATTACCTCTCAATTTGCATAAAATAAAAGACTCGTCTCAAATTTCTTTGAGACGAGTCTTGCAATACAATCCCCGCGGTACCACTCAAATTGCGCGCCCGGGGCGCGCCCCTTCGGACTCCGACAAGTCCTAGGCACTGACGCAGCCTGCGCGGAGGCCCCTACTGGCTTTCGCTTTGGGGGAACTCAGCTCGGAAGGGATGGGATCTTGAAGGCAGTCCGCCGGGCTTCCACCGTCCCCGGCTCTCTATCAGCTGTACGATCAGATCCGTCTTCGTCATCGCTTTTGATTCAATTTAATTTTATTATACCGGCAAAGCTCCGGCCTGTCAATAGAAAATGTCGAAATCCGTCGAAGTCCCGGCGCCGCACGCTCTCGACCGAAGGACATTTGTGTGGGGAATGTGGGAAAAGAAATGGGAAATCAAACAAAGTGTCACAATAATGCAAAAAAGACCACTGACGAGAAAAATAAGTGTCGAAAAATGTCTAACAATCACGAACGATTATTCATTAAAGCTATTGCAAAAATTGTGAGTTTATGGTAATTTATTACTGTCGCAGCGATAGGACAAGGGGCAAAATGCCCCAAAACTTTACAATGGTAGGAGAGGAGATTCATGGAGGCGCGAGTCAAAGTTTTGATCGCAGACAGCAGCGAGGAATTCAGCTGCCGTCTGAAAGAGACCCTGAAAGGAAACGAAGCATATGAAGTCGCGGGGATCGTCAGCGACGGCGAACAGGCCCTGGAACAGGTGCGGCGGCTGCAGCCGGACATTCTGGTCCTGGACCTGATGCTGGCCAAGCGGGACGGCATCAGTGTTCTGAAGGCCATGAACGGCATGGACCGGAAGCCCCTGGTGCTGGCCACGTCGGGATTCTGGACCGAGTACGTAGGCACCACGGCCGCCAACCTGGGCGTCCGGTATCTGATGCTGAAGCCCTGCGATATGACCGCTCTGGTAGAGCGGCTGGACGAGATCCGCATGGCGGAGAAAAACAAAAAGCCGGCCCCGGCCCGACGGGCCCAGCCGGAGGTCAATATTGAGACCATGGTGACCAACATTATTCATGAGATCGGCGTTCCCGCCCATATTAAGGGCTATCAGTACCTGCGGGAGGCCATTATGATTGCCGTAAATGATATGGATGTGATCAATGCCATTACCAAGGTCCTGTATCCCCAGGTGGCAAAGACCTTTCAGACCACACCCTCGAGAGTGGAGCGGGCCATCCGCCACGCCATCGAGGTGGCCTGGGACCGGGGAGACCTGGATACCTTGCAGAGATTTTTCGGCTATACCGTGTCGAATACCAAGGGCAAGCCCACCAACAGTGAGTTCATCGCCCTGATCGCGGATAAGCTGCAATTGCAATTGAAGAACATGGACACGGCCCAGATGTAGGGCCTTACAAAAACCGCTGCGAAAGAGAGAAGGTCCCATTCCGGGATGGGTATTCGGATGTTGAAGAGAGAAAACCTCCGGCAGAAATCGGCTCGATCGGTTTCTGCCGGAGATTTTTTGTGTTTACAGGATCCGCTTTTCCAGCTCTTTCAGCCCCGTCTGCCACATGGGGGGCAATTCCCCCTCGGAGACCATGCCCGTAACGGCGGACAAAGGGGCGATAAAGGCGAAGGAGGTCCGGTCCAGCTTGCTGCTGTCTACGGCCACATAGACCTCCCTGGCGTGGTCCATGGCGGTCCGGCGGAGCCGGGCCTCCGGCTCCGTAGGATCCGTGAGCCCGTGATCCAGGCTGACGAACCGGGGGGATACAAAGGCCTTGTCCACGAAGTACTGCTCCAGGGCCTGGCAGGCCCCGGCCCCGGTACAGGAGGAGGTGCTGCGGGAGAAGGTCCCGCCTACCAGGATCAGGGAGATGCTGGGGGAGGCCGCCAGCAGACTGGCGGTGGGCAGGGAGGGGGTCAGCACCGTAAGGCTCCGGTGGCTGATCCGCTGGGCGATGTACCAGGCCGTCATGGAGCAGTCCAGGAAGATGGTGTCCCCCGGATGGATGAGGCTGTCGCATTTCAGGGCAATCTCCTCCTTGGCGGCCACGTTGGTGTCCCGGCGCCGGGGGGCCAGGGCTGTGTCCGGGGGCAGGTCCGGCAGATGGGCGCCGCCGTGAGTCCGCAGCAGCTCTCCCTTGGCCTCCATGGCCCGCAGGTCCCGGCGAATGGTTTCCTTGGTTACGTTCAGGGCCTGGGCCAGCTCCGCCACGGTGGCGGTCTTCTGATTCAGGAGCTGTTCCCGAATGGCGTTCTGGCGAACGACGGCCAGCATAAAAACTCCCCCTTGCTCCGGCTTTTTTGTTATCATACCGCACTTTTGGGATTTCCGCAAGAACGGCGGGAAAATTCCGGGGATTTTGCATTGCAATCCCCGGCCCCATAGGGTAGAATACGAAAAGAAAGTACCGGGAGGAGAGAAAACATGGGAGACGTTCTGGTCATCGGCATCGCCGGCGGCAGCGGCAGCGGAAAGACCACGCTGCAAAAGCGGCTCATGGAGCGCTTCGGCGACGAGATTGCCGTTCTGAGCCATGATAATTATTACAGGGCCCATGATGACATGCCCTTTGAGGAGCGGTGCAGGCTGAATTACGACCACCCCGACGCCTTTGAGACGGAGATGATGGTGGAGCAGCTTCGGGAGTTGAAGCAGGGCCGGGCGGTCCGCTGCCCCACCTATGACTACACCGTCCATAACCGGGCGGCGGAGGTTTTGACCGTGGAGCCCAAGCCCGTGATCGTGGTGGAGGGGATCCTCATTTTTGCGGATCGGGCCCTGCGGGAGGAAATGGACATCCGGATCTTTGTGGATACCGACGCCGACGTGCGGCTGGCCCGGCGGATTCGGCGGGACGTGGCCAAGCGGGGCCGGTCTCTGGATTCGGTTTTGAGCCAGTATCTGGAGACGGTGAAGCCCATGCACGAGCAGTTCGTGGAGCCCAGCAAGAAGTACGCGGACATCATCGTGCCCGAGGGCGGCAAGAACCTGGTGGCTTTGGAGATGATCATGGAGCGGATCCGCAAGCACATTCAGAAACAGGAGAGCGAAGACTGAAATGGAGAAGAAGACAAGCCTGATTCTGGACATTGACGGGACCCTGTGGGATACCCGGGAGATCATCTGCCGGGGCTGGAACGACGCTATCCGGCAGGACGGCCGCAGCCATATGGTGGCCACGCCGGAGAATATCCGTCCCCTTCTGGGCAAGACCATGGCGGAGATCGCCGACGCCTTTTTTGGGGATGTGGACCCTGATACCCGCCGGGATATTATGGATAAGTGCCTGGAGCCGGAGCATGAGGCCCTGGTGCAGGACCCCTGCCGGGTGACCTACCCCGGGGTGCCGGAGACCATCCGGGCCATGGCGAAGGAACGGGACCTGTACATCGTCAGCAACTGCCAGGACGGCTATGTGGAGATGTTCCTGGAGAAAACGGGCCTGGGCCCCATGATCCGGGATGCGGAGTGGTACGGCCGGACCCGGGCCTGCAAGGGCGAGAGCATCCGGATCCTGATGGAGCGGAACAAGATCCAAAGGGCCATGTACGTGGGCGATACCCAGGGAGATTTGGAGTCGGCGGAGTATGCCGGGATCCCCTTTGTCTGGGCCTCCTATGGCTTCGGCGCCCCCGACCGTTGGAGTTATAAAATCGGGTCCTTCTCGGAGCTGAAGGATCTTCCGTAAAAATCGCCCCGCCGGAAAAATCCGGCGGGGCGTCGCATATAGGGCGAGAATGTTTTGCCTGGTCAGGCCTTTTCAATGAGGACTCGCTCGCTGGGGTTCATGACCCGGCCCTTGGCGTCGGCCTCCCGGAAGGTGAACCGGTAGGCCACATAGTTTTCCGTGGGGGTCTGGGTGGCCTCCACCTGGGTGAGATAGGCGGACCAGTCCTGCAGGATGGGCAGCTCCAGAGTGCCGGGCTCCGAGTCGTAGACCATGTTGCTCAGAGTGATGAACCGGGTGTAGGCCAGGGGCCCAAAGAAGGCGCCGCTGCCCGTCAGGGTCCGGCATCCGGGGCCCAGACCGTAGAATTCCACCGTGCCGTCGGTTTTCCGCTCAAAAAGCACCGGCCGCACGAACTGGATGGACATGGTCTCCGGGTTTTCGGGAAAGGTAAAGTCCTTGAATTTCAGCTTTTCCATGTTAGACCTCCTGCCGGGCCCGGGCCAGGACATCGCCGCTTCGGCTGACGCCCTCCGCCGTTTCCGCCCGGGTAAAGCGCTGCCAGGTGCAGCCGGTATATTGGACCTCGCCGGGAATCTCCAGGGTGAACTCCGTGAGGCTTTCGGGATCCTGCCCGTTTTGGGGCAGGATCCCTTTCAGTTCCAGCACGTAGGACCGGCGGCCGGTGACGGTGCCCACGGCCTGACCGTCGCCGAAACCGTACAGGGGCTCCGCCGTCTGCCGGGCCTCCGCAGTCCACTCCGTCACCAGGGCGGCGGTGACTTCCCCGGTCTTCAGGACCGCCGGGCTCCGGAGGGCTGCCCCCTGGCTGCCCATGTCCACCGCCATGGTCACGGTCAGCCGCTTGGAGAAGAAGTCTCCGGCGCCGTCATAGCCGCATTCCCCGGCCACGGAGGTCAGGGGCGGCACCGCCTCCCCCAAACCGGCGGCCAGAGCGGAGGCCATGGCCTCCGCCGCCGCCTCGCAGGCCTGGGCCCCGGACTTTCCGGGGCCGTAGACCTGGAGATACAGCACCGCCTCGCCCCGGCCGCCCGGACGGACCGTCAGCTTCTGAATGCCCACGACCCCGCAGCAGGCCGTGACCCTGGGGGACCGGACCCAGGGCTTGGCCCGCCGGACCGGAAAGCCTTTGGCCTGGAGCCCCTGGATCAGGGCTGTGATGATTGCATCCATGGTGTCTCTCCCTCCTCCACACACAGTCCCCAGCAGTAGAGGGCCCGGTCCCCTAAGTAAAACCGCTCCACCCGCTGCAATACATACCGCCGGTCCCGGAGCACGATGGTGTCGCCCTGCTCCGCCGGCAGATCCCCCGGCCCGTAAAAGGCGAATTTCCCCAGGGCATAGGCCCCCAGCTCCCCGATGCGCCGCTCCCAGCTTTCCTTGCTTTTGGCCCGCAGGGGCTGGAGCAACCCCTTGAAGCTCCGGGCGCCCTCGGCTCCCTCCCACCGGAGGCTCTGCCCGAACCGGGCGAGAGAGCTTATGTGTGCTCCCATGCTACACCCCCAGAAAGGCGAAGCTGTCCCTGCCGTAAGGGGCCAGGATCTTCCGGGCCTGGGCCGTCAGGCTCTCCGCCGAGGCCCCCTTCCGGCTCTGAACGGAAAGATCCCCCAGGGAGAAGCCATCGGCCTGGTCCGCGTCCCGGACCTCATAGAACAGCCCCATGGCGTAGAGCCCCGCCGCCGCGGCCAGGGCCTCGGTGCAGGTCTCCGGGTCCGCCTCCGGCCGGAGCTGGGCCCTGGCCCAGCGGACGCCCACGGCGCAGAATCCCTTAAGCAGCAGCTCCTGCCCCTCCTCCAGGGGCCCCGCCAGCAGCAGGGCCTGCTGACAGGCCAGTTCCTCCGGCGTCATGGTCAGACCTCCAGCACCTTCACGGCGTCCTTGCAGATCTTGCCGAAGCCGGAAATGGAGGTAATGGCCGCCCGTTCCAGCTGCCGGTCGATGAGCTTGTCGTACTCCACGCATACGTCCCCGGCCCGGACCAGCTCCAGGGCGTACCGCCGGTCCAGACCGATGAGCTTGCCGCTGTCCACGGCGCCGGTGCGGTAGAGCTGGGCACCAAGAGGCGTGGACAGCTTGCCGGTGCCCTGGAAGTTCAGCCCCGTCAGGGGATTCTGCAGCTCCTGGACCTTCAGCATCTTGGTCATCATGGCGTTGTCGCAGAGGAAGGTGTTCAGTTCATAAGGATCGAACTGCCCCCAGAACTCCACCAGCTGGTCGTATTTCAGGGTCCCGGCGGTGCCGGAGATGGGGCTGGTGCCTACGGACAGCACCTGGGCAGCGTTGTTGTTGCCGTCGCCCTCCACCAGCACCTTCACCGCGTCCTGCAGGTGCATGGTCTGGATGTAGGCGCCGATCTGCCGCAGCATGACGGAGAACAGGTCCAGCTTCTGGAACCGAATGGCCTCATAGCTGGCCACCAGCATCCGGCCCCGCTTGCTCAGCGACAGCAGGTGCTCCTTGGTCTTGACCTGGGTGGCGGGAATGGCCGCCCCCTCGGCCACGTTCTGGAGTTTTTTGTCCTGCTCCAGGGGCTCGGAGTAGATGGACCGGTAGTCCATGGCGTCGATGGCCGTGGTGGTGGCGGTGATGCCGGGCAGGATGTTGTTTTCCTCCATGCCCTGGCGCACGGCCCGGGCGATGTACTCCGGGAACAGCACGGCGGAGTCCATGGTCCGGAAGAACTTCTCCACCGTGGAGGATCCGGCGCCCTTGACCCGGATGCCGAAGCGCTTCAGCTGCCGCTGGAAGGCGTCGGTGCCCTCCAGGCTGGTGCCCCGGTAGTTTTCGCTGGGATCCACGGTTTCCAGGACCTGGGTGAAGGACTTACCCTCCTCCCGGTACATGCCCTTTTCCAGCCGAATGTTGTCGTATGCCATATTTCTTCCTCCTTTTTACAGCAGGACCGTGACGGTCCCGTTTTCCACGCTGACGGCCAGCAGGCTCCGCCCACCGGTGGATGCCTTGGCCACGGCACCCTTGCCGTCGGCGGCCAGGGCGCAGTAGCCCACCGTAGGGGCGGCGTCCCCGGAATAGGGCAGGGGCACAAAGCCCCGGACCGCCACGGCGCCATAGTCGCCGTTTTTGGAAAGAATGACGCCACAGAAGTCGTCCCCCTCGCTGCAGGGGCCCGCCTTGCCGTTGGCCGTGATCTTGCAGACCTGGCCTACGGCGAGGCCGCTTTCCAGCTGGAAGGTAGCCACGGTCTGGCCGATCTCCTCAAAAGATACGCTCATACTGTTTCCTCCTGTTGTAAAGTATTGATCCTACCGGCCTTTGCCGGGAAAATCCTCAGATCAGGAACCCTCCGTCGGGAGTCTCCCGGCGTTCCGGATCCCGGGGCAGCTGGGTCGTGACGGGATAGAGCTCCGCCTCCCGCCGGGCCAGGGCCTTGCTCAGCCCCTCCAGCTCCTCCACGGTGAGCCTTTCCGCCACGGCCTCCAGAGTTTCCTGTCGGATCCCCAGATCCAGGGCCAGGCACAGCCTTACGGTTTTCCGCCGCAGTTCCCGCCGGAACCGGTCCCCCAGCTCCGCCTGCTTGCTCAGGCGATAGAACTCCGCCGCCGCGGCGGGCCCTGCCTCCTTTTCCACCAGGGCCTTCAGGCTGAGGCCCGCCCCGCCGTTTTTGGCCTTCAGCACCCCGGCCTGCCGCTGGGCCGGCACCGCCACAAAGGAGAATTCGTAGGCGTCCTTGGGATCCGTCAGCACGGCGTAGCAGGTCTTGTCCCCATAGGTCTGGCCCTTGACGTGGCTGCATGCGCCGTATTCCTCCCCGCAGATGGAGCATACCGCCCCGCCCATGGCGCAGCCCACGGAGACCTCCTTCTTGATCCCCGCTTCGATGTCCCCGATGAGGCTCTGGGTCTCCGGGCTCCGCCGGATATAGGCCCAGGCCTTGATATATGAGACTTCATCCTCCGTCACCGCCTGGGCCGCAAAGATCCGGGCCACCTGGCCTCCGGCGGCCCACTTGTGGTCCATGATCCCGGTCTTTCCCACGAACAGCTCCGCCAGATGGGGCAGGGCCTCCCGGTCGAACCGCTCATGGTCCCGGTCCGGCTGGTCGTCGCAGAGCCGCAGGGAGAAGACGTACACCTGCTCCGGGGACAGGGGGGACTTGGTCAGACGGTTGATGGCCTCCAGCTGCTGGGGGCTGGGAGTCCCGGCGGTCTTTACCGCCGCTTCTTTGGTGATTTCCATTTACGCTTCCGCTCCTTCCGTTTCCCGTTGAATTTTTTTGGCCTGAGCCTTGTAGAGCCCGGCCTGGGCCTCCTCCACCAGATCCTGGAGGCTGATGTCGTCCCAGAGGATCTCCGTCTCGCAGCCGAAGCCCTCCAGCCGGAGATAGGTCCGGCAGATCCGCTCCAGGGCCGGGGTCACCGCCCGCCGCAGGGCCCACAGCTCCGTGGTGAGCAGATCCGACTGCTGGGTGCTCATGCGCTCCGTGGCGGACCAGCTGAGCCCCAACAGGAAGGGCGGCAGCCCGGTTCTTGCCACCAACTGCTCCAGGATCTGCCGCACCGGCACCTGGGAATCCAGGATCTTCCCATCGGCGCCGATGACCTTGATGTCCACATCGCCCACGGCCACAAAGTCCCGGACCCCGCCGGACCGGCTCTCCTCCATGGCCCGGGTCCACTGCCCGGCGATCTGGGCCCCCCGTTCCTGGGCCGTGGCCCCGTCCAGGGCCTCCTCCTGGGGCTTATAGACCACGCTGTACCGAACGTTGCCCGCCCGTTCCCAGTTGACCCCTACGGTGTGGTAGATCTTCAGCAGGATCTCCGCCAGAAAGGGCATCCCTCGGAACAGGCTCACCCCATAGGGGCTGGCGAGCTCCGGATTCAGCGGCGTGAACAGCAGCAGGTTCTGATAGGGCAGGACCCGCATTTTCCCCGTCTCGTCGGGGGCGCAGATGGCAATGTCCAGGGGACTGTCCCCCTCCCGGATCTCCACCTTCGTCACGTCTCCCCAGCACAGGGCCCGGAGACGGCCCCGGCTCACCACCATTTCCCCGACGCTGCGGCCGTAGGTCAGGAGACTGTCCAGATAGGCCGCGAGAAAGCTGTCAATGCCGAACTGTCCCCGGCCGCAGGGCACGGTCCGGAGAAACAGGCTGAGCCTTCGCTCCGCCTCCTTGTCCGGGCACCGGACCCGGAAGCCCCCCGTCAGCCGCACCAGCTTCTGCACCGCCCCGTCCAGAATGGGCAGGGCCTCCCGCAGATCCCGGTATACCTGGGCCTCCCCGCCGCCCATGGGTACATACTGCCGCAGGGCCCCAAAGGGATGGGCGCTGCCCAGCCGCAGCTGGGTCTGTATGGCAGGCGTCTCGTTTTTTTGCTTTCGTTTCATGATTTCCCCCCAATGTTCAGATTTGGTTCCGCCGGGCCACGGAGAGAGCGGCGAAGCCCGGCTCCCTCTGCTCCAGCACCGTGGCGGCGAAATACCGCATGTCGTCCATGGCGTGGTCCTGCTCCTTGCGGACCCGGTCCCGGTCCTGGCCCGGCGCCCAGACATATTCCCGGATTTCCCGGAGGCAGTCCCGGCAGGGTTTGCAGATCCGGATTTTCCCGGTTTTCAGCAGATCCGCCGTGAGCCGGATCCCGGACAGCACGTCGTTTTTGGCCTTTCGGACCGGGAGCCCCCGCCGCCGCAGGGTCTCCATAAAGCTGGCGGCCGAGGGATCCACAATGACCCCTCGGAGCCTTTGCCCCCCGGCCAGGGCCTCCAGAGCGTCGGCATATTCCGGGTCCGTCATCTGCCGCATTTCCCGTCTGGAGTCGAAGTAGAACTCCCGGACCCGGTACCAGATGCCCTTCTGCCTGCCCCATAGCCCCATGGAGGTGGGATTCACCGTGCCGTAGTCGCAGGAAACGTACCACCGGTCAAAGTCCCCTTCCGGCACCTCCTGCGCCATGTCCTCCGTGAAGAAGTCATAGACCCTTCCCTGGGCCTGGACCCATTTTCCCAGCACATACCGGTCGTAGAAGGGACCGGTGTAAAGTCTTTCGTACCGCTGCCGGATCTCCGGGCTCAGCCCCGGGTTGTCCTCCATGGTGAAGTGGAGCCGCAGGGCCTTCTTTTCCTGGGCCTTCAGAATCCACTCCTGGTATAGCCAATGCCCCGGCCCCTCCGGATTGCAGTTGAACCACAGGCGGCTGCCCGGCAGGGAGCACCGGGCGCAGGCCTGGTCCACGAAGCTCCGGGGCATGAGGGCCGCCTCGTCCAGCAGCACCCCCGCCAGGGTCATGCCCTGGATCATGGCGGCGGAGCCCTCGTCCCTGCCGCCGAAGAGGTAAAAGCTGTTTTCCCGGCCCGGAGGCCCCGCCAGGATCCGGTTCTCGGATCGTATCTCCCGCCAGGGGATCCCCAGAGCCCGGAGCTTGGGCAGGACCTCCGCCAGCACGTTCCGCCGCAGGGCGGCAATGGTCTTGCCGCACAGGGCGAAGCTCCGGCCCCCAAATTGGCTCCCGGCCCAGAGAAAAAAGCCCAGCCCCATGGCCAGGGTCTTGCCGGACCGGACGGCCCCGTCGCATAGGATGGCCTCCCGGTCCTGCCAGGGGCTCCCCGGGGCCCACCAGGTCAGAACCTGCCGTTGCTTTTCGGAAAAGCCGGTCATTTTTCTCCCGCCTCTCCGGGGGCCAGGGCCCGAAGCAGGGCTTCGGGCCCCGCCGGTGTCTGCTGGAGGATCCGCTCCAGCTGCTCCAGCACCGCCAGCCGGTCTACCAGCTTGACCTCCACGCCGCCCTTGTCGCTGCGCCGAACCTCCGTCAGCATGTTGAGATCCAGGTTTTCCAGTCCCGCCCCCTCCTCCAGCACCAGCCGGACGCAGTCGTTGACCCGGCCATAGGCCAACTCCGCCAGCCGCCGGGTGATGTCCTCCTGCCGGATCCCGGTATTCCGCTGCTCCTGCAGGGCCTCCCGGACCAGGGGCTGGGTCAGGAGCCGTCCCGGGGACCGTTTTCCTACGGCCCGGGCCGCCTGCTCTGCGTCCAGGGAGCAAAGAAAGGCCCGGGCGAAGGCCCTTGCCTCCTCTTGTGTGAGCTTTGCCATCTGATCACCTCTCACCCCTGGCCCCATTTCCGTCAAAAGTTGCCCGAAAACAGGCAACCGAACCGGATTTTTCTTTCCTACATTGCTTTTTGACAAAATAGGCGGTATAATGACTATGTGTACGGAAATTCCCCCCGGCCCGTCCGGAGTACAGGCGTTCCTTGGGAACGCCGGAAAGACAGGAGGAGACTCTATGGATCCCTATGAGAACGAAGAATATACCACGCCCCACCGGGAACGAAAAAACAACCGGTTCAAGCACCTGACCCAGGCATATCTGCCCGGCCTCATGCTGGCCGTGGCCCTGGTGGGTGTGATTCTCATCATTGCCGGTGCCATCCGGGGCAGCAAGGGCGGTGACGGAAAGAAAGATCCGGACCTCCGGGCCTCTCAGTCCACCCTTTCCTCGGAGGCTCAGAGCCTGAAGGACGAGGCGGATGCTCTGCTGACCAGGGCCTCCGCTCTGGCCGCTCAATATGATTACGACGGCGCCCTGTCGGTCCTGAAGACCTTCTCCGGAGATGCCTCCCAGCAGGCCGACCTGCAGCAGGCCATCTCCGACTACACCGCCGCCAAGGATGCGTTGATCCTGTGGGAGGATAACAGCACCATTGCCCATTTCTCCGTCCAGCCTCTGGTGGCCGATACCGCCCGGGCTTTTGACAACGATGCCAATGCTTCGGACAATGCCACCTATCACTTCACCGTGGCCCAGTTTACGGAGATCCTCCGGCAGCTTTATGACAACGGCTATGTGCTGGTGTCCATGTCCGACGTGGCCTCGCCGGTGACGGATGCCGACGGCAATGTGAAGTATGAGTACGGAGCCATTTACCTTCCTAAGGGCAAGAAGCCCCTGGTCCTGTCCGAGGTCCCCGTGAACTACTACCTGGATATGGTGGACGGGGACGACGACGGCACCCCCGATGCGGCGGGCGACGGTTATGCCTGCCGCCTGGCGCTGACTGCCTCCGGGGCCTTGACGGCGGAAATGGTGGATGGCCAGGGCCAGACGGTCCAGGGCCTTTACGACGTGGTCCCCGTTCTGGAGGATTTCATCGCCCAGCACCCCGACTTCTCCTACCACGGCGCCCGGGCGGTCCTGGGCATGACAGGCTATGAGGGCGTTTTGGGCTACCGGTCTGCCGCGGACCAGGCCACGGCCCAGTCCGTAGCCGCGGCGTTGAAGGATGCGGGCTATGAGTTCGCCTGCTTCTCCTATGGGGACGTGTACTACGGCGATGCCGACCTGTCCGAGGTGGAGGAGGACCTGAAGTCCTGGAAGACCAATGTGGAGCCCATCCTGGGCCAGGTCCAGATCATGTTCTATGTTACCGGCAGCGACATCGCCTATGAGAGCGAGACCTACTCCGGCGAAAAATACGATGCCATGTATGCCGCCGGCTTCCGGTACTTTGTGGGCTTGGACAACGATCCCTGGGCCACCGTGACGGAGGAATATGTCCGCCAGGGCCGGACCACCGTGAACCCCGCCAAGCTGGTGAACAATCCGGAGATCTTCTCGGGCTATTTCAACGCCCCGGAGATTACCGCCATCAAGAACTGATTTTTACAAAAAAGGAAGGCAGAAGGTCCGGGACCTTCTGCCTTCCTTTCCGTCTGCATGAATTCCTATAAGATAAGTGGGAGAAAAACCCGGGGAAAAGCGCCGAGAACCCGAAATTCCCGTACAATTCCGGTAAAAATGCGCCAGAGTTCGCAAAACGGAAGAAAATGCCGGGAATCCGTTGCTATTTCTGCACAAATGTGGTAAACTATTGCCGCTATCTTGAAAGAAAAATGGGGAGCACCATATGCTGGAAATTGAACACTTATCCTATGCGGTGCCGGAGGAGAACGGCAGCCGGGAGATCCTGCGAGACGTTAGCCTGACGGTGGAGGACCGGCGCTTCGTGGTCGTCACGGGGCCTAACGGCGGCGGCAAGACCACCCTGGCCAAGGCAATCATGGGCATCAACTGTCCCACGGGAGGTACCATCCGCTGGAACGGCACGGACATTACGAATCTGTCCGTGTCGGACCGGGCCAAGCTGGGCATCAGCTACGGCTTTCAGCAGCCGCCCCGGTTCAAGGGCTTGAAGGTCCGGGATCTTTTGAACATTGCGGCGGGGGAGAATCTGAGCCATGACCGGGCCTGTGAGTATCTGACCCGGGTGGGTCTCTGCGCCCGGGACTACCTGGAGCGGGATGTGGACGTGAGCCTGTCCGGCGGCGAGGTCAAGCGTATCGAGATCGCTACGGTGCTGGCCCGGAACGGAGAGCTGATGATCTTCGACGAGCCGGAGGCAGGCATCGACCTGTGGAGCTTCGCCCGGCTGACGGATACCTTCCGGAGAATTCATGACGAGAAGCGGGCCACCATCCTCATCATCTCCCACCAGGAGCGGATCCTGAAGCTGGCGGACGAGATCATACTGGTGGCTGACGGCAGGGTGGCCAGGCGGGGCCCCGTGGAGGAGGTCTACCCCCTGATCCTGGGCCAGACCGCCGCAGGCTGCAATCGATTGGAGGTGGACGGCAAATGCTGAACGAAATTCAGAAGCGGATCTTACAGGAAGTGGCGGATATGGCGGAGATCCCCGCCGGCGCCGTTAACATCCGCACCGACGGGCAGAAGTCCTACCGCTCCAATTCCGAACACATCCGCATCGAGGGCAAGACCGATAAGGACGGCATCGACATCATCATTGATCCCGGCACCGTGGCGGAGTCCGTCCATATTCCTGTGGTGCTGACCAAGCCCGGCTTCCGGGATATGGTCTATAACGATTTCTACGTGGGCGAGGGCGCCAATGTCACCATCGTGGCGGGCTGCGGCATCCACAACTGCGGCGACTGCGACTCCCAGCACGACGGTGTCCACACCTTTTACGTGGGAAAAAACGCCCAGGTGACTTATATCGAAAAGCACTACGGCGAGGGGGAGGGCACCGGTAAGCGGATCTTGAACCCCCAGACCATCCTCTATTTGGAGGAGGGTGCTAAGGTCACTCTGCTGACCAGCCAGATCCGGGGCGTGGACGATACC
Source organism: uncultured Oscillospiraceae bacterium (assembly GCA_934589155.1). Classification (GTDB taxonomy): domain Bacteria; phylum Bacillota; class Clostridia; order Oscillospirales; family Oscillospiraceae; genus Faecousia. The sequence goes on from CAKTNP010000001.1 coordinate 82,404, forward strand.
AAACGCTTTACCAAAGCGGAGCTCCGGGGCAAGAATGCCGAGATCCAGATCCAGGAGAAGCTGCTGACCCACGGGAACCAGGAGGCGGTCTCCGAAATGGAGGTGTACCTGCTGGGGGAGGATACCCGAGCCCAGGTGACCTCCCGGTCCGTGGCCCAGGATGCCTCCAGCCAGGTGTTCTACCCCCGGGTGGAGGGTGACGCCGCCTGCTTCGGCCATGTGCAGTGCGACGCCATTATCATGGGCCGGGCCAAGGTCCGGGCCATTCCTGAGATCACCTGCAACCATGTGGACGCCAGCCTGATCCACGAGGCTGCCATCGGAAAGATCGCCGGGGACCAGATCCTGAAGCTTATGACCCTGGGCCTGAGCCATGAAGAGGCGGAGCAGCGGATCCTGGAGGGCTTCCTGCGGTAAGATGTTTGAGATCACGCTTTTGACCGTGGGCAAGCTGAAGGAGCCCTTTTACCTCTCCGCCGCAGCGGAGTATGAAAAGCGGCTGAAGGGCTACTGCAAATTTAGGCTCTTGGAGCTGCCGGAGAGCCGCCTGCCGGAGGATCCCAACCCCGCCGAGATCCGGGCGGGCCTGCAGAAGGAGGCCGAGGCCTTCCGGGGAAAGATCCCCAAGGGCGCCTGGTTCTGCGTCCTGACCCCGGAGGGAAAGGAGCTGTCCTCCCCCCAGCTGGCGGAGCAGATGAAGCGGGTGAAGCTGTCTGGCAAGTCTGCCGCCTGCTTTCTCATCGGCTCCTCCTTCGGCATGGACGAGAGCCTGAAGGCCCAGGCGGACCTGAAGCTGTCCATGGGCCCCATGACCTTCCCCCACCACCTGGCCCGGATCATGGTCTTGGAGCAGCTGTACCGGGCGGAGACCATCCAGGCCGGCACCAGGTATCACAAATAAAAAGCTGTCTGGCCCTATGGGCGGGCAGCAAGAAGGCGCCCCGCGGTCCCGCGGGGCGCCTTTCGTTTCAGTTCAATCAGCCGTGACTTTTTTCAAATTCCGCCAGGCACTCCACCAGTGCCGCCACGCCCTCCTTGGGCATGGCGTTGTAGATGGAGGCCCGGAGACCGCCTACGGACTTGTGGCCCTTCAGGTTGTCGAAGCCTGCGGCCTTGGTGTAGGCCACCACCTCCGCGTCCAGGTCCTTGGAGCCGGTAACAAAGGGGACATTCATGTAGGACCGGAATTCCTTGTCCACGGTGCCGTGGAACAGCTTGGAGGAATCCAGGAAATCGTAGAGGATCTTGGCCTTCTCCCGGTTCTTTTGGGCCATGACCTCCAGCCCTCCCTGGTCCAGCAGATACCGGAACACCTTGCCGCAGACGTAAATACCCCAGCAGTTGGGGGTGTTGTACATGGATCCGGCCTTGGCGTGGGTGTCATAGCGCAGATAGATGGGGGTCTTGGGGTCAATGTCGGAACGAATCAGGTCCTCCCGGATGATAACGATGGACATGCCGGCGGGTCCCACGTTTTTCTGCACGCCGCCGTAGATGAGACCGTAATCGGCCACATTGCAGGGCTTGGACAGGAACATGGAGGACTGGTCCGACACCAGGAGCTTCCCCTTGGTGTTGGGCAGGGTCCCATATGTGGTTCCGTGAATGGTCTCGTTTTCGCAGATGTACACATAGTCCGCCTTATCCCGGATGGGCAAGTCGGCACAGTCGGGAATGTAGGCGAAGTTCCGATCCTCGGAGGAGGCGGCGCATTGGACATCTCCGAACTTCTGGGCCTCGGTATAGGCCTTTTTGGACCAGGCGCCGGTGACGATATAATCGGCGGCGCCGTTTTTCATCAGGTTCATGGGGATCATGGAGAACTGCAGGGTGGCCCCGCCCTGGAGAAACAGGATCTTATAGTTGTCGGGAATGGCCATGAGCCTGCGCAGGTCGGCCTCGGCGTTGTCATAGATCTCCTGGAACACCTTGGAGCGGTGGGACATTTCCATGACGCACATTCCGGAACCCCGGTAGTTCATCATTTCGTCCCGGATCTCCTCCAGAACGGGCTCCGGCATAGTGGCGGGGCCGGCGGAAAAGTTGTAAACGCGGTCATACATGGTAAAAGCCTCCCAAACTGTATTCTTTATAAAAACAAGTGTCCATAGTATAGCGTATGGTTGGGAGAAAATCAATGCTTTTCATAAAAATTTAGCGAAAAGACCACCAATAGAATGAACGATGGTGCTTCCGGGGCGGATGCCCGCCCCGGCGCTCCTTATTGGCCCTTGTATTTCCGTCGGGTGGCCAGACCCCCTCGGATGTGGCGTTGGGCTTTGTTGCGCTCCAATAGGACCTTCACCTGGTCGTACAGGGCCCGGTTATACTGGGGCAGCCGCTGGGACAGGTCCTTGTGGACTGTGGACTTGGAGATGCCGAAGTGCTTGGCGGCGGCCCGGACGGTGGTTTGCTGCTCGATCATGTACACAGCCAGTTCGCAGGCTCGTTTTTCGATGGTGTCTGACATAAGCGTACCTCCCTGCTGTGTCGTGCCATGACAATCTATGCAGGGAGGAACGCACATATGCGCCGCCGCCGATATAGCAAAAGGTCCGGAACCTTCGCTCCGGACCTTTGATAATAAGCGTGTCCACCCGCAGTGGCCGACTTTTTGCGGCTTTCCCCCGATACCCCGCGCCCGTAGGGGGCAATCTCCAGCGGCGCTCCATCCAACAATGGCAGCGGTGCCGATACCCCGCACCCGTAGGGGGCGATGCCTACATCGCCCCGCCGTACAGGCCTTCCGGTTTCCACCAGGGGAACGTGCCTCCGGCGGGTAACTTTCTGCTCGTGCAGAAAGTCACCAAAGACACGCCAGGGGGCGGAGCAAAAGGGGACCCACCGGGAACCCAGCAAAGCGGTTCCCGGTGGGATAGGAGGAGCAGCGAAATGAGCGAGAGGTGGGTTCCGAAGGAAACCGCCGCGAGGGATATGGAGCTTGCGACGACGTGACGCCACGCCCCCTGTACCCCCACCCTCCGAAGACTGGGTAGAAGTCCTAATTCCACATTTGGGCGATTTCGTAAACAGAATCGCCCCTCCGCCTAAGATTTTAGAGATAGCAACAAGAATGACTTGAAACCGGAAGTGCCGCAGCTCTGCTGCAAATTTCTCTGATTTTTTGACTGCCTTCCCGGGATTTGCATACCCGTAGGGGGCGATGCCACATCGCCCCGCCGTGCAGTCTTTCCGGTTTCTACTAGAGGGAACGAGCCTCCGACGGCACGCCTTTTGTAGGCCCTCTTTTACCCCTCCGCCGAAAACGCGAACACCGTTTCCGAATCATAGACCTCCCCGGCCTTCAGTACGCTGGAGGGAAACTGGGGATGGTTCACGGAATCGGGATAGAACTGGCTTTCCAGGCATACGGCGCTCTGATTCGGATAATAGATCCCGCCCTTTCCGTGGCAGTTCAGGTAGTTGGCGGTGTAGAGCTGGAGCCCCGGACAGTCGGTGTATACCGTCATGACCCGACCGGAGCCGGGATCCCGGAGCCGGGCCGCCGGCCGGGTCAGCTCCTTGGACAGCAGGATATAGTTGTGGTCGTAGCCTTTCTGATAGTGCAGAGGATCGTAGTCCGCCCCGATGTCCCGGCCCACGGCCTTCTCCGTCCGGAAGTCCATGGGGGTCCCCGCTACGGGGAGCACCTCACCGGTGGGGATGCTGTCGGGCCCTTCCGGGGTGAAGCAGTCGGCGTGGATCCACAGCAGCTGCTCCAGGGCTTTGCCGGTCTCCTCCTGGCCCGCCAGGTTAAAATAACTGTGGTTGGTGGGGTTGATCACCGTGTCCTGATCGCATACCCCGTGATAGTGCAGATGCAGAGCCGTCTCCGTCAGGCGATAGGTGACGGTAAAGTCCAGATCCCCGGGGAACCCCTGGTCCCCGTCGGGGCTGTGGATGGCGAAGGTCAGAAAGTCCTCCCCGGAATCTTCCAGGGTCCACATCCGCTTGAACCAGAAATCGGGGCCGCTGTGCAGGTTGTTTTCCCCGTTGTTCTTGGCCAGGGGGTAGGTCTTGCTGTTCAGGGTGAACCGGGCTCCGCTGATCCGGTTGGCGTACCGGCCGATGGGGGCTCCCAGACAGCCGGAGTTGGCCTGATAGCCCATAACATCGTCATAGCCCAGGACCACGTCCCGGACCTGACCCCGGGCGTCGGGGACCAGGAGCCGCACCAGAGTCGCGCCGAAGTCCGTCACCGAGGCCGTGAGGGAACCGCAAGATATGGTGTACAGATAGGCTTCCCGGCCGTCCGGGAGAAAGCCGAAGGATTGCTTTTGCATGGAGAATCTCCTTTCCTATGGTGAAGATGGGTGGATGTTTTCTCATAGAAGAGTATAGCGCATCCGGAGGCAAAATTCAAACGGGTTTTGCAGAAATCCCCGGCCTGCCGGGGATTTCGGGCGAAAAAGGACGGGCCCTGCCTCCTGAATAAAGAGCCGTTTTTGCCGAATGAAAATTAATTTTATAAATATTGTGGATTGGGTCTTGCAATAACCACAATATATAGTATAATAGACACCGTTGGAACGCAAGCGAGGATTTCGGCGGCCTCGGGCCGCTGATGAGAGAATTGGAGGAGAGGAACAATGAAGATTATCAAAAGAAACGGTGCCGAGGCGGTGTTTGACATTCACAAGATCGTCATGGCCGTGACCAAGGCCAACGAGGCGGTAGAGGAGCCCGTCCGCATGACCTCCCTGCAGATCCAGCGGATCGCCGAGAGCGTGGAGATCAGCTGCCAGGAAATGGGCCGCAGCCCTGCGGTGGAGGAGATCCAGGACTTGGTGGAAAAGGCCATCATGGCCCATGGCGCTTTTGAGGTAGCAAAGCAGTACATCACCTACCGCTATACCCGGAGCCTCCTGCGCCAGTCCAATACCACCGACGACAGAATTCTGAGCCTGATCGAGTGCAACAACGAGGAGGTCAAGCAGGAGAACGCCAATAAGAACCCCACGGTCAACGCCGTCCAGCGGGACTACATGGCCGGTGAGGTGTCCAAGGACATCACCCGCCGGATCCTGCTGCCCAAGGAGATCGTGGATGCCCATGAGGCCGGCATCATCCACTTCCACGATGCGGATTACTACGCCCAGCACATGCACAACTGCGACCTTGTCAACCTAGAGGACATGCTGCAGAACGGCACCGTGATCTCCGGCACCCTCATCGAGAAGCCCCATTCTTTCTCCACCGCCTGCAATATCGCCACCCAGATCATTGCCCAGGTGGCCTCCAACCAATACGGCGGCCAGTCCATTTCCCTGACTCACCTGGCCCCCTTTGTCCAGGTCAGCCGGGAGAAGATCCGCCGGGGCGTGGAGCGGGAGATGCAGGAGTTCGGCGTAACGCCCTCGGAGGAGGCCATCTCCCACGTGGTGGAGGAGCGGCTCCGGGACGAGATCCGCCGGGGTGTCCAGACCATCCAGTACCAGGTGGTGACCCTTATGACCACCAACGGACAGGCCCCCTTCATCACCGTGTTCATGTATCTGAACGAGGCCCGGAACGACCAGGAGAAGAGGGATCTGGCCATCATCATTGAGGAGACCCTCCGCCAGCGGATGCAGGGCGTGAAGAATGAAAAGGGCGTGTGGATCACCCCCGCCTTCCCCAAGCTCATCTACGTGCTGGAGGATGACAACATCACGGAGGACAGCCCCTACTGGTATCTGACCCGGCTGGCGGCCCAGTGCACCGCCAAGCGCATGGTGCCGGACTACATCTCCGAGAAGAAGATGCTGGAGCTGAAGGTGGACAAGAACGGCGAGGGCCACTGCTACACCTGCATGGGCTGCCGGTCCTTCCTGACCCCCTACGTGGACGAGAACGGCAAGCCCAAGTACTACGGCCGGTTCAATCAGGGCGTGGTCACCATCAACCTGGTGGATGTGGCCCTGTCCTCCGGCCGGGATATGGGCAAGTTCTGGAAGATCTTCGACGAGCGGCTGGACCTGTGCTACCGGGCCCTTATGTGCCGCCACAACCGGCTGAAGGGCACCCTGTCCGATGCCGCACCCATTCTGTGGCAGTACGGCGCCCTGGCCCGGCTCCAGAAGGGGGAGCCCATCGATAAGCTGCTCTACGGCGGCTATTCCACCATCTCCCTGGGCTACGCGGGCCTGTACGAGTGCGTGAAGTATATGACGGGCAAGTCCCATACGGACCCGGAGGCCAAGCCCTTCGCCCTGTCCGTCATGCAGCATATGAACGACGCCTGCGCCGCCTGGAAGGCCAAGGAGAACATGGATTTTTCCCTGTACGGCACTCCTCTGGAATCCACCACCTATAAGTTTGCCAAGTGTCTGCAGAAGCGCTTCGGCCTGGTGCCCGGCATTACGGATAAGAGCTACATCACCAATTCCTACCACGTCCACGTGTCCGAGCCCATCGACGCCTTCACCAAGCTGGGCTTCGAGGCGGAGTTCCAGCGGCTCAGCCCCGGCGGCGCCATCAGCTATGTGGAGGTGCCCAATATGCAGAACAACATTGACGCGGTGCTGGAGGTCATGAAGTTCATCTACGACAACATCATGTACGCCGAGCTGAACACCAAGTCCGATTACTGCCAGGTCTGCGGCTATGACGGCGAGATCGAGATCCGGGAGGACGAGGACGGCAAGCTGGTCTGGACCTGCCCCCAGTGCGGCAACACGGACCAGAACAAGATGAATGTGGCTCGGCGGACCTGCGGCTACATCGGCACCCAGTTCTGGAACCAGGGCCGGACCCAGGAGATCAAGGACCGGGTTCTGCACCTGTAACTATCACGGCTTTCACAAGGGCCCGGCAGCCAAGCTGCCGGGCCCTTGGTTTATACCGCCGCCGGGCGCTTCCTCTGATAGAGGGTGAGCGCGCCGCCGATGAGAAGATACCCCAACGCGCAGGCCATGCACACCAGCACCGCCCCTTGGAAGGAGCCGCTGGCGTCATACATGGCGCCGATGGCGCTGGGCCCGAAGGAGGAGCCCAGGGTGAAGAGCATCAGCACCACGGAATACACCCGGGGATAGTCCCGGGGCCCGTAGCAGGCCCGGACCAGCAGGGGCGGGGTCACTATGGAGGTGGCCATGCCGATGCCGTAGAGCACGGAGCCCACCACGATGGGCAGGGTCTGGGGCAGGAGCAGAAGGGCAAAGGAGGCCGCGGCAATGAGACTGCCGGTGAGGCAGCAGGTCTTTAAGCCGAATCTGTCGTGGATCCTGCCCAGCAGCAGTTTGCCCAGGGCGTTGGTCAGCATGGTCAGGGACACCATGCTGGTGCCGAAGGCGATGGTCCGGCCGGAGGCCCCGCAGAAGGCCACGATCTCCGGGGAGAAGCCCACGCAGAAAGTGATGGCCATGGACATGAGGGTAATGAGCCCCGCCGGGGCCCAGGCCTTCAGTGGTAGCCGGGTCCGGCCTGTCTGGGCCTTGGGCCCGGTGACCTGTGCGCCCTCCGGCGCCAGCCGGATCAGGAACAGGGAGGCGGTCAAGAGCATGGCCATGCTCATAAGGCCCACGATGAGATAGGCGTGGCGCCAGCCGAGCCGCTCCGTGAGCCAGCCTGCCCCCAGGTTGCCCAGCATTCCCATGAAGCCGGAGAAGGAGGCGGACAGGCCTACGGCAAAGCCCAGGCTCTGGGGGTACCAGTTCTCCAGAATAATGGGCGCCGCGGCGTTCAGCAGCATGGCGCTGGCCAATCCTAGGAAGAAGGAGGCCGCATACCATTGCCACAGCTGGGTAAAGGCGGACATGAGCAGGGTGATACCGGCATAAAGCACGGAGCTGACGGTCAGGCTCACCCGGGTATCCACGGAATAGAGGATCTTCGCCACAAAGGGCAGCAGCAGGCAGGAGGACAGCCCACAGATGGTCCTATACAGGGAGATCCCGCCAAGGGAAAAGCCCAGGTCCGCGCTGACGGCGCTGAAGAACACGCCCATGCTGTTCTGGACCAGGCCCAGGCTGCCGCCTTGCAGTAGGCAGCAGCCCAGCAGGACGATCCAGGCTTTTCTGCCGGAGCGGGATTTACTGCATTGCATCATACAAGATCCGCTCTACTTCCTCGTCCGTAATGGGCAGACGCTCGTTGTCATAGTGCCGGGTATGACTACCGGCGATGATCTGGGGGAAGTCCTCCACCTTCACGCCGTAGTCCGCCATTTTGAGACCGCCCATGCCGCAGGCTTCCTTCAGCTCTTCCGTGGCCCGGATCAGATCCTCGGGCTGGGAGCCGGTGGTGCCCAGCAGGGCGTCGGCCATCTGGGCCATCCGGGGCCGGTAGACCTCCTTCTTGGCGCAGTTGGTGAGGTAGGCTCGGCTCAGCAGGGCCAGACCGCAGCCGTGGACCAGGTTGTGGTACACGCCGGACAGGGCGTGCTCCATGGCGTGCTGGAGGGTCAGGGTGCTCATGGCCAGGCACATGCCCGCCAGGGCGCTGGCGGCGGCCATTTCGGACCGGGCCTCCATGTCGCTGCCGTCGGCCACCGCCCGGGGCAGATACTTGCCTACCCGGGCGATGATCCCGGGGATAATGGCGTCGGAAACGGGCATGGCGTGGCGGCTCAGATAGCACTCCATGGCGTGGCACAGCACGTCATAGCCCTGGAAAGCGGTGTACTTGGGGGGTACGCTGGCGGTAAGCTCCGGGTCGATGACCGAGAGCTTGGGGAAGGAGCCGGGGCCGCCGGTGGCCAGCTTTTCGCCCTTTTCCAGGTTGTTGATGACAAAGCCGCCGTCGGTCTCGGAGCCGGTACCGGCGGTGGTGGGAATGGCCACAAAGGGCAGGGGAGTGTTCTTGGGGGTCTGACGGCCGCCGGAGCAGGCCATGAAATAGTCCCAGATGCTGCCGGGGTTTACGGCCATCATGGCAATGGCCTTACCGGCGTCCAGGGCGCTGCCGCCGCCCAGGGAGATCACGAAGTCGCAGCCGCACTCCTTCGCCATGGCGGCGCCGTCCGTGATATTCTCCACAGTGGGGTTCTGGGAAACATCGTGGAAGATGTGGTAAGTCACGCCCATCTGGTCTAATTCGCCGCACAGGGTGGGCAGGTATCCGCACCGCTGGACGGATTTTCCGTTGGTGGTGACGATCAGGGCGTTCTTGCCGGGCAGGGTCTCGTTGTGGAGCTCCCGGAGCACGCCGGCGCCAAAGATGATCTTCGTGGGGTTGTACAGTTTCCAGTCCATAAGAAAACCTCCATATTGAAATTGAATTGGAAAGAGAAACATCTGGGATTCGCAAAAAACGTGTTGATTTTTGGAATTGAATGTGGTATTATGTGAATATATGTTAACGATGGGGTGTCGTAAAATGATTCAGTCGCAGCGCAGAGAAAAAATCAAGAGTAAACTGCTCCAGGACAAAAGTGTTTCCGTCAGCGTACTGGCCGAAGATCTGAACGTCAGCGGCGAGACCATTCGCCGGGATCTGGAGGCTCTCAGCAACGAGGGCTTCTGCAAAAAGACCTTCGGCGGTGCCGTTCTCCGAACCAGAACTACCATGGTCGTTCCACAAACCGTGAAGAAATCCTTGTTCGCCGCAGAAAAGCAACAAATCGCCAAGATCGCCGCCCAGTCCGTCCGGCCCAATGACTGCATTTTCCTGGATAATTCCACCACGGTGCTGGCCATGTGCGCGGAGATCCGGGATATTCCCCTGACCGTGGTGACCAATTCCGTCAGTGTCCTCCAGGAGCTCAACGGCAACGAGAATACGGAGCTCATCGTCACCGGCGGCCGGCTCCAGACCACCACCCAGGGCTTCTTCGGCCAGGAGGTCGTGAAGTTTTTAAGTACCCATTATTTTGATAAGGCGTTCTTCTCCTGCCGGGGTCTGCACTTGCAGCAGTGCACCTTCGACTCCAATGAGCAGAGCGCCGCTCTGCACCAGATTCTGCTGTCCCGTTCGGCGGAGCATTTCCTGCTGGTGGACCACACGAAGTTCGGCGTCTGCGGCTTTACCAATCTGAATTCCAGCTTTACGGAGCTTCAGAATCTGATTACCGACCACCCGTTGGATGAGCAGTGGCGGGCCGTTTTGGACGAGGCCCATGTACGTTACCGCTGGTCTCTGTCTCAGCCCAACCTTTTGTAAGCGCTTTAAAAAATGGGATCGCGTGCGCGATCCCATTTTTATTTTTCTCCATGCTCCGGGGCCGCCGCAGCGGCCCCGCATTTTTTAGTCCTTGAAGTAGTTCTTCAGGTTGTAGGGAGAGTAGATGCCCTTGTCGGTGACGATGCCGTTGCAGAGCTTCGGCGGGGTGATGTCAAAGGCGGGGTAGTAGCCCTTGACCCCGGGGAAGGTGTGCTTTCCGGCCTCCAGAGAGCTCAGCACCTGGTCCTGGTCCCGCTGCTCGATCTTCACGGTGTCGATGGTGGGGTGGCCCGGGTTGGGGGTGCCGGTGGCAAAGTAGGGAACGCCCCAGTACTGGGCTGCCAGGGCAATCTGGAAAGTGCCCACCTTGTTGACTACATAGCCGTCCATGGTGATGACGTCGGCGGCGGAGGTGAACAGGTCCACGTGCTTCTCCTTCATGGTGTAGGCAGGCATGTTGTCCGTAATGACCGTGGTGTCAAAGCCCATGTCGCAGGCCAGGCTGGCGGTGAGCCGGGCGCCCTGATAATAGGGCCGGGTCTCCGGGCAGATCAGGTGGATCTCGTTGCCACGCTTCCGGCACTCCCGCAGCAGGGTGCCGATGATGGTCTCGGCGAAGCACTGGGTCATGATGGTGCCGCCCTGGGGGATCTGGTCTGCCAGATGCTCGGCGATCCGGTCATACCGGGTGTAGTTGTCGTTGCAGCGGTCCACGGCGTCCTCCAGCAGCTTCTGGGGCATATCCTGACGGCTGGTGCCCTGAGCCAGCTCGGCCTTCAGCCGGGCCATGCCCCGCTCGACCACCTTTTCCATCTTCTTGACGGTGGTGGGGCGGGCGTGGGACAGGGTGTATGCGGCCTTTTCCATGTAGTCGAGATAGGCGGCGTCATCGGCGATGTCCCGGGCCTCATAGGCGGCCAGGGCCATGCCCATGGCGGCGGCGGTGTAGGGGCCGCCGGACTGGGTGACCATGTCGGCAATGGCCTGGGCCACTTCCTCATGGCGCTTGCAGGTCACGAACTCCGTGCGAACGGGATAGATCCGGCGGTCCAGGATCCGGACGGCGCCGTCCTCATACCAGGCTACGTTCTCATACCGGAGAAGGAAGCCCATGCCTTCGTCTGCTCTAAACATATTCTAGATTCCTCCATCTGGGCGGGAGACCGCCCGGTTCTTACTTTTTCTTCTTTCCTCTGCTGCGCATGATCTCCACGGCCTCCTCCGGCACCGTCCGGATGCCATAGCCCATGGAGTTGGCGATGCCGCAGATCTTGGCGGCGTCCTCCACGTAGATGGCCCGGACGTGAGCCTGGGCCAGGGTCTTGCCGATGGCCAAGACGCCATGGTTCGCCATGAGGCAGGCGTTCCGCTCCTTCAAGGCCCGGACGGCGTTGGTGCCCACATCATCGGTGCCGGGTACGGCGAAGTCCGCCACGGGCACGTCGCCTCCCAGGAAGGGGACCATCTCGATGAGGATCACGGGAACGGGCTTCTGGCACACGGCGAAGGCCGTGGCGTAGGGGGAGTGGGTGTGGACCGCGGAGCAGACCTCCGGGGCCATGTCCCGGTAAATGGCGGCGTGCATCCGCCATTCGGAGGAGGGGCGGTGGGGCCCCTCGATGATGGTGCCGTCCAGGGTGATGACCATGATGTCGTCCTCGGTCATGGCCTCATAGGGATAGGAGCTGGGGGTGATGTACATATATCCGGTTTCGGGATCATACTCGCTGAGATTGCCGCTGGTGCCTGCAAACAGGCCCTGGCGGTAGCTCAGCAGGGTGGTGTCCAGAACTCTTTTCTTGATTTCCTTCTTGATCATTGTTCCACCTCTTCTGCGTTAGTCCAGCTTTGCGGCTGCCCGGAGTGCCTCGGTGTACTCCTTGGGATCCATGCCCGGCCGCTGCATGGTGAGCATCATGGTCTTGGCGGCCCGGACCGCGATCCGCTCGGCTCTCACCCGGGCGCCGTCCTCCAGGCTGGTGATGTCCTTGACCTTGGCGGACCCGATGACCCGGCGGATGATCTCCGTACCGGCAAACCCTGCGGCGTCTGCCACCATCTCCTCTATGAACCATCTCTGATAGTCCGCACCGGAGAACATGGGATAGTCTGCCTTGGCGGCCAGGACCAGAGCCTTCTCCCGGAACACGGTGATGGTCCGGTCCATGCAGTCCTCCAGATAAGCCAGATACTCGGCTTTTTCCTGGGACTCCTCCATGGAGGCCTCGGCAGCGGCCCAGGCGATGGCGAAGTGGGCGATCACGTTGCCGATGTCATAGCCCGCAGGGCCGAAGTAGGCAAACTCGGGGTCCAGCACCATGGTGGAGCCCTGCTTGACGAAGATGGAGCCGCTGTGCAGGTCCCCGTGGATCAGGGCCTGGGCGTTGTCCATAAAGCCGGACTCCAGCTTGGCGGCGGCCAGCTTCAGGGCGGGATCCTGATAGAGCTCCTGTTCCAGCCAGGGTGCATTGGGGCCAAAGGGCTTGTTGGAGCCCATGGCGTTGGTGTAGGGCTCGGAGAAGACCAGCCGCTCGGAAATGGCGCACATGGAGGGATTGATGTAATCCTTGACCATGTCCTTCTTTTCCTTGGGGTCCAGCCACAGGTCGGAGGTGGGGATCAGGGTGTCCGCCAGGAACTCGCCCATATCCTGGGCCAGGGTGGGATAGATCTCATGATCCATCAGGGCGTAGCGCAGGTTCTTGTGGTCGCCCACGTCCTGCATCACCACGCAGCACATGATGGGATCGTACAGATAAACCGTGGGGATATGCCGGGGCGAGAGCTTGGATTCCAGCTGGAGGATCTGAGCCTCGATCCGGTTCCGGTCCGTGTCGGCGGCGCTGCCGGTGGACCGGGCGAATTTGTCGGCCTGCTTGATGATGATGGACTTTCCGGAGCTGTCCTTGGCCCGGAACACATAGTTGATGTTGCCGTCACCGATCTCGGAGACCTCCAGAGCGCCCTCACCGAAGTAATCGGGCAGCTTGGTGCGGATATAATCTTCCACGTCCGCTTCGGACATGCGGAAGTGCGCAGCGTACTTTTCCATAATGAACCTCCCGACGATGAATTAGTCTTCCTTGTTGGAGATGTAGGCGGAGATCAGAGCCACGGCCAGCACCAGGCCCTTGATGGCGGGCAGGGTGTAGTAGGGCACGCCGCACATGGTCAGACCGTTGTCCAGGATACCCACCAGCAGGGCGCCCAGCAGGGTGCCTGCGGCGTTGGGCTTCTCGGCACCGGCCACGGAACGGCCGATGAATACGGCGGCCAGAGCGGGCATCTGATAGCCGTCGGCGGCCTGGATCTGGGCGGAGCTGTTCCGGGAGACCACCAACAGGGCGGTGATGGCGATGAACACGGCGGAGATCATACCGGCAACGAAGCGGTACCGGGCCACGGGGATGCCGGAGAGCTTAGCGGCCTTCTTGTTGCCGCCCACGGCGTAGATGTAGCGGCCGTACTTGGTGTAGGTCAGGAACACGTGGCAGATGGCAACGCAGGCCAGCATGATGATGATGATCGTGGGGGAGGAGCCGATCTTGCCCATGATGGCGGGGATGGAGCCAACGGAGGGCTCTCCGTTGGGCCGCATCATACCGGCAGAGACGGCGCCGCCGCCGGTGTAGGTCAGGCCCAGGCCGGACAGAACGAAGGACATGGCGCAGGTGGCCAGCAGATCGGGGATCTTGCACTTGATGATCAGGCCCATGCTGATGCACTGAATGGCCATGGTCAGGATGATGTTGACCAGCATGGCCAGCCAGAAGTTCCAGCCGTACCACAGCAAAAAGCTCATGACGAAGTAGCCGGATACGGAAGCCAGGGCGCCGGCGGCCAGATCGAAGCCGCCCACGGCCAGGGTAATGGTCAGTGCCATAGCCAGAACGCAGGTGATGGACACGGACCGAAGGATCGTGATGATGTTGTCGGAGGTCAGGAAGGTGGTGGGTCTTGCGATGGTGAAGATGACGATGCAGAGAACAACAGCCAGTGCAGCGGCCCAGTTCCGCAGGAACCCGGATACGCTGAATTTGTTTTTCTTAAGCGTTTTCGTGTTATTCATTGTTTTTCTGACCTCCGGTAGAATAGAACATGATTTCGTCTTCGTTGGTTTTTGCGGTTTCCAGCTCGGCCGTGACCTTGCCGTCGAACATGACGTATACCCGGTCGGTGATGGACAGGATCTCGTCGGTCTCACTGGTGATGTAGATAGCGCACTTGCCTGCCGCGGCGATTTCGCCGATCAGGCGGAAAATGTCGGTCTTGGCGCCGACGTCGACGCCCTTGGTGGGCTCGTCGAAGATGTACACGTCGCAGTCCGCGGCCAGCCACTTGCCGACGACCACTTTCTGCTGGTTGCCGCCGGAGAGGTTTGCCACCTTCTGCAGGGGGGAGGGGGTCTTGATGTCCATGGACTCGATGAAGCGGTCGGCATTGGCCATCTGCTTTTTCTTGCTGAGCCAGATGCCGTTGCTGTACTTGGACAGGGAGGCGGCCACCAGGTTAAAGGCCACGGTCTCGTCCACCAGAACGCCTTCCTTCCGGCGTTCTTCCGGTACCAGGCCAATGCCGCAGTTGACGGCGTCGGTGGGGATATTGATCTTCAGCTCTTTGCCGTGGAGGAACACGGAGCCGCTTTTCTTTTTCCGGTCGCCGAAGATGGTCTTGGACAACTCGGTCTTGCCTGCGCCCACCAGGCCGCTGATGCCGACGATCTCGCCGGCCCGGGCATAGAGGGATACGCCGTTGACCATGCCGTCCTCGTCGTACAGGTCCTTGACCTCGAAGTCGACATCGCCGATCTTGGTCTGGACCTTGGGGAAGTTCTCGTCAAAGGTACGGCCCAGCATTTTGGTAACAATGGAGTTGATGGACCGGCTGGGGTCCAGGGGGCCGTTTTCCACCACTTGGCCGTTGCGCATGATGGTGATGCTGCTGCAGATCTGCTTGACTTCCTGAAGCCGGTGAGAAATGAAAACAATGGCGATGTCCTCGGTCTTTCTCAGATGCTCTACCATTTCAAACAGACGCTCCGTTTCCGCGGTGCTCAGGGGGGCGGTAGGCTCGTCGAGGATCAGGAAATTACATTCGCCCTGAACGGCCCGCGCAATGAGGACCATCTGCTTCTGGGCCAGGGACAGGGAGCCGACCAGCCGGTTCACATCAATGTCGATGTGCAGCCTGTCCAGAACGGCCTTGGCTTCCTTGCGGATCTGGGGCCAGTTCACGGCGGGCTTGCCCTTCATGCCCACAATGAGCTTGTTCATCATGATGTTCTCCGCCACGGTCTGGGAGGGGAACAAGGCCATATCGACCTCCTGATACACGATCTCAATGCCCAGGGCTTTGGCGGCGGCGGGGGTCCGCAGCTCCACTTTTTTGCCGTCCAGGAAAACCTCTCCGGTATAGCCTGGATTTGCGCCGGCGAAAACTTTCATCAGCGTGGATTTGCCTGCGCCGTTGGCGCCGACCACCGCACGGATCTCTCCGGTGTTCAGCTCGAAGTCCACATCGGACAGAGCCTTTACGCCGGGAAACTCAATGGATACTTTTTTCGCTTCCAGTTTCATTTCTCGGTGAAACTCCTTTCGGAAAAATAGCGGATGCTGGGGACTCATCTGAATTCCCAGCATCCGCAAATCGGTTACTTACTTCGCTGCAATGTAGGGGGCCATCCAGTCGGGAATGTGGTCGTTGTTGATGCCGTAGCCTTCCACGACATCGCCCAGGTTGGTGACGTTGGAATCGGAGGTGAGCTGATCGTAGGTCACCAGGGAGGGAGTCAGGTTGTAAACGGGCTCGGTCTCCTCGCCCATGAGCTTCATGGCCAAGATCCGGATGCCCTGCTGGCCGATGGTGGTGAAGTCCACGGTGGCGCAGGCCTGCCAGACGTTGGAGCCGTCGATCATGAAGTTGATGTCCTGGTTGGAGATGTCAACGGACACCATGGGGATGTCGGTACGGCCGGCTTCCTTCATGGCAACGTAGGCGCCTCTGCCATAGGCATCATAGCAGCACCACAGACCGTCAATGGAACCGACGGCGTACTTGGGCAGGGTGGCGGACATAACGTCGGACATGCTGGACTCGCCGTTCTTGGGGTCGGAGGGGGCGATGACTTCCACGGTCTCGATGAGGCCCTTGTCCTCGTACTCCTTGTAGCCTTCCTGACGACGATCAAAGGGAGCAATGCCGGGGCCGCGCCAGATCTTCAGCAGCTTGATGGGCTCGCCGGCCTCGACCTTTTCGGGGTACAGGCTCAGCAGGTAATCCAGCAGCATTCTGGCCATATCCTGGTCGTTCTGGAACATCTGAGTTACGTTATCCACGGAACCGTTGACGTTGGCGCCGGACTCATCGACGAACTGGGTGTCGAAGCAGACGACCTCGATGCCCTTGTTCCGCAGGTCGGTGACCAGAGCCAGAGCGGACTCCTGGTTGCCGTGGCTCAGGAACATGCCGTCGTAACCCTGGTTGGAGCAGGCGGCCACGGTGTCCTGGAACTTGGTGTTGTCGGTGTCGGTGAAGTAGACGTCCACGGTGGCGCCCAGAGCCTCGGCGGTCTCCTTGGCGGAGTTGGCAGCCATCTGGAAGATGTCACTGGACACGACGTTCAGGATGTAGGCGAACTTCTTGCCTGCCAGGGGCAGGGCGTCGGCAGCGGGCTCGGTGCCCTTGGTCTCGCCGTTCGTGCCGGCGGGAGTGGTTTCGGTCTTCGGTGCGGTCGTTGTGGGGGTCTGGTTGGAAGAGCAGCCGGCCAGCATTGCCAGCGCCATGACCAGGACCAGGCCCAGAGCCAGGATCTTTTTCATTTTCTTTCCTCCATTGTGTTTGTTTTGGGGTTTGGGAACCTTGCATGAATAAAGTACAACATACTTCCCCAAATGTCAACAATTTTCAAAGCCGGAGAAGCGAATTCTACAAAATGCACTTGACAACATGTGGAAAATTGTGCATGTTGTCAAGTGCATGATGTGGGATTATTTGGAGGCGTTGGCGGCGATCAGAATGGCGTCCCAGACGGAGGCGAAGGGAGGGGCGTAACCCAGATCCATAAAGCCCAGCTCGTTCGTGGTCATGCCCCGGTCAATGGCGCAGGCGAACACGTCGATCCGCAGGGCCGTCTCCTTGGCACCCATGAGCTGAGCGCCCAGGATCCTCTTGGTGTCGGGATCGTAGATGAGCTTGACCGTAATGACCGCGGGGTCCGGATAGTAAATGGCGTGGGACCGGGCGGTAACGGTGTTGGCCTTATAGGGGATCCCCTGGGCCTTGGCCGTCTTTTCGTTGACGCCGGTGCAGGCAAATTCCAGACCCATGAGCCGCAGCATGGAGGTGCCCAGAGCCCGGTCGAAGCATACGGGCTTGCCCAGCATACTGTCTCCGGCCAGCCGGCCCTGCTTGTTGGCGTTGGTGCCCAGGGGCAGATATACGGGCTTCTGCAGCACCCGGTGCAGCACCGTGGCGCAGTCTCCCGCGGCGTAGATGTCGGGGTCGCTGGTCCGCATGGCGGTGTCGGTGATAAGGGCGCCGTTGGGCAGCTTGTCCACCCCCTCGATCATCCGGGTATTGGGCCGGACGCCGATGGAGAGAATGACGGCGTCGGCCTTGACCTCGCCCCCGTCGGTGAGGACGGCGGTGACATGGCCGTTGTCTCCTGCAAAGCCCGTGACCCGCTGGGACAGGCATACTTTGACGCCATGCTTCTGGAGCTCCGCCACGGCAGCCTCGCCGAACTCGTCGTCAAAGGTAGTCAGCACGTGGTCCGCCGCCTCTACGATGGTCAGGGACCGGACCTTCCGAAGCAGGCACGCCTCCGCCAGCTCCAGGCCGATGTAGCCGCCGCCGACGATGACGATGTCCTTGTCGGGGCCCAGGGCGGGCTTCAGGGCCGCCGCATGCTCCAGAGTCTTCAGGGGATAGATGCCCTGAAGGTCGATGCCGGGCAGGGGTGGCATAATGGGGGAGGAGCCGGTGGATACCAGCAGCTTGTCATAGGAGACCTCAAAGGTCTCGCCGCCGCAGTGACCGGATACGGTCTTGCGCTCCCGGTCTACCTTCTCCACCTCATGGCCCAGGCGCACGTCAATGCCCTGCTCCCGGAACTTTTCCACAGGGCGGATCTTCATCCGGTTTAAGTCCGGGTTCAGGTCCGCGATATAATAGGGCATGCCGCAGGCGCCGTAGGATACGGTCTCGGTCTTTTCCAGAACGATGACCTCCGTGTCCGGCGCCTTCCGCTTCATGCGGGAGGCGGCGCTCATACCGGCGGCGTTGCCGCCTAAGATCACAACTTTCATTCTTTGTCCCTCCGGATCACAAATACGGGCCGGGTGTACTCGGCGCCGTCGCACCACCGCAGCTCCACGGGCAGGCCGCAGCGCAGCTCTTCCACGTCGCAGTCCACGATGTTGGTGATCATCCGGGCGCCCTCGTCCAGGTCCACCGCCGCCACCACATAGGGGAGCTTCTCCTCTACGGCGGGGTGGAAGGCCCGGCGGAACACCTCCCAGGAATAGATGGTGCCCTTGCCGCTCATTTCCGTCAGCTCCAGGTCCTCACTGAGGCAGTTGGGGCACAGGTATTGGGCGGGCCAGATGACCTTGCCGCACTTGCGGCACTTCTGCAGCATCAGCTTGTGGTTTTTGCAGCCTTCCCAGAAGGCCTTGGTGTCGCCGGAAATTCGGGGCGCGAAGAACTCCTGCATTTCGATCTTTTCCATGTTACTTGGCCTCCCTTCCCAGCACCAGGGTGGCGTGGCTGTGGAACACACCGCCGTTGTCGCTGCATACGATGATCTCCGGCGCCTTGGTGCCGGCCACGGTGCCCAGCTGCCGGTCGCCGCATTCGCCCCGGAGCTGCATGACGGCCTCGGCCACAGGGGTCAGGCCCATGAAGTAGCCCTCGGACAGCATGCCGCCGGAGGTGTTCACCGGGAATTCGCCGCCGGGGCCCAGCCGCTCCGCGGTCAGGAAGTCCCGGACCTCCTCCCGGCGGAAGAAGCCGTAGTCCCGCAGGGTGGCCTCCACGGTGTAGGTGAAGCAGTCGTAGAGCTCGCAGGCGTCCACGTCCTTGTGGGTGATGCCCGCCATCCGGAAGGCCATGCGGCTGGCCTCCGCCGCGGCGGTGTTCTCGTCCTCCACGTTCATGCGATAGGCGGAAATGGGCCGGTTGGCGCTGCCGATGCCCCGGAGATAGACGGGGGCGTGGTTCAGACCCTTGGCGTTCTCCGCCAGGGTCAGTACGATGGCCCGGCCGCCGTCGGAGGAGGGGGTGGCGTCTAAGAGCCGGAAGGGATCGATGACCGGCGCGGCGCTGAAGTAGCCCTCATAGTCCAGGGGCTTGCCGTACATACCGGCCATGGGGTTCAGCTGCGCCCAGCGCCGCTGTGCCACGGAGATCTCCTTCCAGACCTCGGGGCCGGTGCCGTAGGTCTCCATGGCCCGCCGGGCCAGCATGGCGTATTTTGCCATGGTGCTCAGGTCGCCGTAGGCCGCCAGCTCGTCCGTAGCCTTGCCGCCGGATAGCTCCTTGACGAAGCTCCGGTGGCCGCTGCGGGAATTGTCGCCGTAGGAGATGACCACGTATTTCACGAGCCGGCTCATGAGCAGGCCCACGGAGTAGAACAGCCAGCTCCGGGTGCACTGATGCT
This sequence comes from uncultured Oscillospiraceae bacterium, assembly GCA_934589155.1. Taxonomy (GTDB): domain Bacteria; phylum Bacillota; class Clostridia; order Oscillospirales; family Oscillospiraceae; genus Faecousia. The sequence continues at coordinate 102,142 of CAKTNP010000001.1, forward strand.
CCTGGCTGATGAGGGTGGGGCTCACGCCCAACTGCTCGCCTACGGTAAAGGCCGTGGTCTCATAGTCCCCGCCGATGGCGTCAAAGTGCCGGTAGAGGACCATGGCTCCGATGTCGTCTTTGCTGATCCCGGCGTCGCGGATGGCGTTCCGAATGGCTTCGATGTGGAAGCTGGCGGCGGTGCGGCCGGGGATCTTGCCCTGGGGCGTGTATCCCACGCCCACAATGGCGATCTGGTTCTTCAGATAGTCCAGAGACATAATAAAAGTGTTCCTTTCTCCTTACTCGGCCCAGACCTCTTCATCGGAGGGCAGAGTGGAAGGATGGTAGTAAGCCAGCTTGGTGGTGTTCATCAGGTGCTGATAGGTCAGGTTGTCGCTGATGGAGTTGTTGCCCCAGCTGCCGCAGCCCAGGGACATGGTGGGATGCAGGCCGTTGATGAAGTTGCCGCCGGAGGCCGCTCCGCCGGGCTGGTTCACCACCACCCGGGACACGGGCAGGTGCAGACCGGCATACTCGGCCTTCTTGGTGTCGTCGGTGTAGACAACGGCGGAATGGCCTTTGCCCTCCCACTCCAGGTTGCTCTTGGCGTTGGCGATGCCCTCTTCAAAGGTATCGAAGGGGAACACCTGGACCACGGGGCACAGCTTCTCCCGGCGAAGCAGGTTCTCCCGGGTCATGCCCAGGCTCCGGAACAGCAGGATGGAGGTGTCCTCGGGAATGGTGAGGCCCATGAGCTCCGCCAGCTTGCAGGGCCGCATGCCCACGTGGGCAGGATCGGTCATGCCGTTCTCCTTGAAGAGGATCTTGGCCAGCTCCGGTGCCTTGTCGTCGGGCAGCACATAGGCCCCTGCCTTGGAGAAGGCCTCCAGCAGGTCCTCCATCTGGTCCTTCTGCACATGGATGGCCTGCTCGCCGGTGCAGGGCATGCCGTTGTCATAGGAGCGGGCGTTGGTGATGTTGCCCACGATCTTGTCAAAGTCATGATACTCGGGATCGACAACCACCTGCACGTTGCCGGGGCCTACGCCGAAGGAGGGACGGCCGCTGGAGTAGGCGGATTTGACCATGGCGGCGCCGCCGGTGGCTACCACCACGTCGGACAGCTGCATGAGCTCCTGGGTATAGGCCAGGGAGGGCTCCTCCACCACCTGGATCAGGTTCTCGGGGGCGCCCAGCTTCTTCAGCTCCGCGTTGATGAGATCCACGCCGTGCTTGGTCACGTGCTTGGCTCGGGGATGGGGAGAGACCACCATGGCGTTGCGGCATTTGAGGATGTGCATGCCGTTGCTGGCTACGGTGGAAACGGGATTGGTGGTGGGCACCAGAGCGGCGACCACGCCCAGGGGCTTTGCGAAGGTGGCCAGGTTCTCCACGGTGTCATAGGCGATCATGCCCACGGAGGGCTTGTCGTGGAGGAAGTGCCAGGCGCCCAGGGTGCAGCGCTTCAGCTTGATGATCTTGCTGTCCACCCGACCGTAGCCGCTCTCTTCCACGGCCTCCTTGGCGATCATTTCGGCGTTGTCGTAGATGACCTTGCCGATGGCCTTGACCACGGCGTCCACCTGCTGCTGGTTATATTGCTCAAATTCGGCTTGCGCTTTTCTCGCATTTTCAACAATGGTTTCGATGTAATCCATGCTTTTCTGCTCCTTTTCTTCAACACAGTTGTAACTATGTTGTTTTATGTTGTAATTTTAGCATTAAACCAAAAGAATGTCAACATTCCCACAGCCGAGAAGCCGCAAAATTCACATGTTAAAACAGCAAAACAACACAGCTGCAAATTGTGCAACTTGCCGGTTCCGGTCAGAACTCCAGAACCATGCCGTCATAGGCGGTCAGGAACCCTTCTTGCTCTGCCAGGGGGGCGAAATCGTCATAGACCACCCCCAGGCCGTTGTGGGAGAAGTGGTTCAGCACAAAAATGGTGTTTCCGTCGGCGATGCCCCGGGCGTACAGGACCTCCCGCAGGGCCATGCACCGGCCCAGGTTCATGTGGCCCATATAGGTGGCGTGGCCGTTTCCGTCGGTGCAGTCCAGGGAGATTACCGTCAGGGGATGCCCCAGACTCTCCAGGCACTTTAGGGTCTGCTCGCAGTATTCGCTGGAGTCGTTGGCGTAGAACAGGCTCTTTCCGTCCTTTTGGAGCACGTACAGCAGGGGATCGGATCTGGGATCATGGGCCGCCCGCACCGGCATTACTTCGTACCCCTCCACGGTAAAGGGCTGAAAGGCCGACACCCGCCGGACCTGGAGATCCGTCTCCGGCATCCCCACGTGGTCGATCATGGCCCGGATCCTCTCATAGCCGTCCTTGTCGGAGTACAGGACCAGAGGCGGCCTGTCCCGGAGTACGGCGTACATGCCTCGCATTCGATATTCCAGATCCTCGGGGTACAGGTGGTCCGCGTGGGAGTGGGTGATGAGGCAGGTCTCGATTTTATGGAGGGGCAGATTGTAACGCAGGAAATGGGTGTAGGTGTCCGGAGGAAAGTCGATCAGGATCCGCCCGTCCACCAGGGCCTGGGTCCGGGTGCGGATGTTCCGGCCCCCAAGGCGCCGGGACCGGATACAGCGCTCACATTCACAGAACAGGGAGGGGACGCCCTCGGCGGCTGCGGTGCCCAGATATTGGATCTTCATAAACAGGACCTCGATTCTATGCCATATAATATAAGGTAGGGGTTCTTCCTCTATGGTAGCGAAAAAGCCCCTTGGACGCAAGAGGGAAAACGAGGAAGCCTTGGTATAGAAAAAAGGCGTCGGCGCAGTTTCTCTGCGCCGGCGCCTTTCCGCCCAAGGGGGAGGGCAGCCCGGTTCGGGTCGCCCTCCCTGGGCAAACGTCCGGTTGGGACGGGATTTTTCTTTATTGACCGTTGCCGAAGAAACGGTGGAAGAACTCGTACCAATCGTCCCAGCTGCTGTCTTTATCGGGCAGCTGGCTGTCGCTGCCGGACTGGCTGTCGTCATTGGGAGCGGTGGCCTCCGTGGCCTCGGTGGCGGTCTCGTCAGCCTTTTCCTCGAAGGTGATGTTCAGGGTGATCTGCTGGCCGTTCCGGTACACGGTGATGGTGTCGCTGTCTCCGGCGCTGCGCTTCTGCAGGGCTACCCGCAGGTCGCTGGTGCTTTCGATCTTGTCGCTGCCCAGGGCCGTGATAATGTCGTTGGCCTGAACACCGGCGGCCTCTGCGGCGGAACCGGTGTTGACGGATACCACCTGCACGCCCTTGGGCAGGCCATAGGCCTTGGCTACGCTGGAATCCAGCTGCATATCCTGGACCATAACGCCCAGCTGAGCCCGGCCGGTCACATGACCGTGGGTCTTCAGATCGTCCACCAGCTTCATGACGTCATTGATGGGAATGGCGAAGCCGATGCCCTCAATGGAGGCGCCGGAAGAAGTGGAGCCGGAATACTTGGCGCTGGTGATGCCGATGACCTCGCCCTTCATGTTGAACAGGGGGCCGCCGGAGTTGCCGGAGTTGATGGCGGCGTCGGTCTGCATCATGGGAACGGAGGTACCGTCTGTGCTGACCATCCGGTCCTTGCCGCTGAGGTAGCCGCCGGTGAAGGAGGAGGTGAGCTCGCCCAGGGCGTTGCCGATGGCCACGACCTCTTCGCCTACGGTGGTGCTGTCGGAGTCGCCGATGGTGACGGTGGGCAGGTTCGCGGCGTCCACCTTCAGCAGGGCCACGTCATAGTACTCATCGGAGCCCACCACCGCGGCGTCGTACTCGTCGCCGTTGTTGGTGGTCACCGTGACCTTCTGGCCGTTGGCGATCACGTGGTGGTTGGTCAGGATATAGCCGTCGTCGGAGATGATGAAGCCGGTGCCCATGCTCTGGAAGCCCTGACCGTTGCTGACGCCCTGGGTGGTGATGGACACCACGGTGTCCACGTTCTCGGCGTAGATCTGGGCGCCGCTCTTCAGACCCTCGGCGGATACGCTGGTGACGATGGTGGTATTGCCCTTGCCGGTGCTCTGGGATTTCAGATCATCGATCTGCTGCTGCAGAGCCTGGGTCTCGCCGGAGTAGCGGTTATATGCCACGGCTCCCGTAATGGCGCCGCCGCCAAGGCCGCCCAGAATGGCGCAGACCAGAGCGATGGCCACCACCCGTCCGGCACCCCTGCGCTGTTTCTTTGCCTTGGGTGCCTTGGGGGCCTTCCCGCTGTTGCCGGGATAAGCCCAGCTGTCGCGGCAGGCATTGCTGCCGGGGCCCGCCTGGGCGGCGCCGGCTTCGGGCTGTGCCGTGTAGGCCGCTCCGGTATTCCCTTCGGGCGCCGTATGGGCTGCCTCGGCGCTGCTTTCCGCGGGGGCAGGAGCGGGCTCCTGCTCCGTGTTATTTTCAGAGTTGGCATTCCAACCGTTGATGTTTTCAAGGTCGTCCATGTCTCGCATCTCCTTGTTTTTTATTGATATCCATACTATAGGCCCACTTTATGACAAAAGTGTGACATGAAATGGAACGAATCTTGAATTTCCGTTTTATTCCACCGGGCGGCCCAGCTCCTCCGTGATCCGGACGGCCATGGCCTTCAGCACCGCGGCCACATGGGCCCGGGTGGCGGTGGCCTTGGGGGCCGCCCGTCCGTCGCCCATGCCGGAGATGAGCCCGGCGTCCACGCTCCACTCCATGGCCGTTACGGCGTAGGCGGAGATGTCGCCGCTGTCCGTAAAGCCGGTGAGACCGGCCCGGCCCGTCCGGTCCAGACCCAGGTATCCGGCGTAGCGGTATAGAATCGTTACCATCTGCTCCCGGGTCACGGCAGCGTCGGGGGAGAAGCGGCCGCCGCCGGTGCCCGCCAGGATCCCCTGGGAGGCGGCCCAGTTCACGGCGTCATAGTACCAGGCGCCGGGAGCCACGTCGGAGAAGTGGGATCCGTCGCAGTCCGGGGATCCCTCGATTCGGTGGATGGCCGCCGCCAGCATGGCCCGGGTCATGGTGGAGCCCGGGGCGTAGCGGTCGGCGGAGACCCCCTGCAGCAGGCCGTGGCTGTATACAAAGGCCACGGTGTCGGCATACCAGTCTCCGGCGTTCACGTCCCGGAAATCCGGACGGATGGAGACAAAGGAGAGAGGGCCGCCCTCCCAGACGGCGTAGCCCCGGCCGTCCCGGACGAAGGACTTCTGCAGGATCTCTCCCTCCGGCGTCACCGCCACCAGATCCGGAGCCGGAGCGGCGGTGACCTTCTGAATCGCGGTTATGCCGCAGACGGAGCAGCGGCGGCTCTGTTTATTCCCTGCGCCGGTGACCCAGCCGGTCCATTGATGCAGGGCGGCGTTCACCTTGGCTCCGCAGACGGTGCAGAGCTGCCAGTGCTGGCTGGTGTTTTCCGCCCAGGCCAGGCCCGGTTGGTGAGCCGTCATGGCGATGGCCTCCGTGCGGACCTCCCGGCATACGGTGCAAGTATATTCCATCCTGCCCTCTTTCATACAGGTTGGCGCCTCTGTGACCCGACCCTGGTCCCAGATGTGGCCCGGCGCGTCCAGAATGTTCCGCTGGATCCGCTGGCAGACCCGGCAGGCCACCACCTCAATCCGCTCGGTCGTGCAGGAGCCGGGGTCCTCCACGGATAAAAGAGACCACTGGTGGTCGCCCACCTCCATTTTCTCGCCGCAGAGGGTGCAGGTCTTCCAGTGCCGGTTTGGATCCTCCAGATACCAGTTGACCCCGGCCTCATGGGTGTGATCCTCGGCGGCCCGGGCGGAAAGGGGAAACGCCGCCACAAGACAGATCGTCAGAAATAGAACGAAAATTCTGGACCGAAAACCCATGCTTCTCTCTCCTTTTTTACGTTATGATCCATGTAAGTTTCATTTTCTGCGATCTAATTTTATCGAATCCAGTCGATTTTTTCAATCCCTTTTTCTGCATATTTTTCTGTTTTTCGACATCTTTCCGGCCTTATCTCCACAGATCGCGCTCCGCCGGGCCCCTTGCTGCCGACCGGAGAGGTATTTTTCCACACTATATCCTGCCGCAGGATATATTTTCTTACCTTCATGCCTATGCCGCCCTGGCCCGATTCCGCGAAATATTAAGACAAGAAATAAATAAAAAATTAGATAGTGTAAATGGCGAAAATAAAGGAATAATGTACATTTTTCTAACATTGCAGTCGTTTTTTAAGTTGCCCCTCACGCCCCTGCGTGAGGGGCGACAAGTGCTGGCGAATACCTTACGGTATTCTTTTCCCTATTTCTACTCACGCCCCTGCGTGAGGGGCGACTAGCCAAGTTAAGAAACACAAACCCCGGCGGCAAATTTCTACTCACGCCCCTGCGTGAGGGGCGACCTGGATCCGGCTGTCATCCAGGGCTCCCTGCACATGATTTCTACTCACGCCCCTGCGTGAGGGGCGACGGAAGTTCGTCCCTGCTGATGGCTGTGTGCGTCCATTTCTACTCACGCCCCTGCGTGAGGGGCGACCAGATCCCAAACAACACCAGCGGCACGGCCACGGTATTTCTACTCACGCCCCTGCGTGAGGGGCGACGCGCGAAGATGGGTCGTGACGTTGTCGGCCTCCATATTTCTACTCACGCCCCTGCGTGAGGGGCGACATTATTGATGATTTTTTTGATAGATTTGGATATGCATTTCTACTCACGCCCCTGCGTGAGGGGCGACTAACACAAAAAGAACTAGCAGAAATATTAAAAACAGATTTCTACTCACGCCCCTGCGTGAGGGGCGACTGAAAACAGCCCGTCCGTTGCGCTATGCTCTCGCTCATTTCTACTCACGCCCCTGCGTGAGGGGCGACAACTTATTTTGGGCGGTTACTGGTTAATAAATTTTTATTTCTACTCACGCCCCTGCGTGAGGGGCGACGAGATCCGGGAGGACTGGGCCAGCAAGCACTGGATATTTCTACTCACGCCCCTGCGTGAGGGGCGACAGCTGACGGTGGAGGCCCTGAACAACCTGATCCCCATTTCTACTCACGCCCCTGCGTGAGGGGCGACATAGCACCCATTAAGATTTATCACCCCTATGAAGATTTCTACTCACGCCCCTGCGTGAGGGGCGACGGTGTAAAAGTCAACGGAGAGGGAAGAAAAAGTACCATTTCTACTCACGCCCCTGCGTGAGGGGCGACTTTAACTATGACCCGTGTAAACATTATCGGTATTCATTTCTACTCACGCCCCTGCGTGAGGGGCGACGCCAAAGGGGGCCAAGGTCCGAGAGCAGTACTACATTTCTACTCACGCCCCTGCGTGAGGGGCGACGGCATTGTGCCGGTACCAGGATATTTGCCACAAAAATTTCTACTCACGCCCCTGCGTGAGGGGCGACACCAGTAATGGTAGTAGCTACAGTAGTTACCTGGATTTCTACTCACGCCCCTGCGTGAGGGGCGACTGCCAAGAACCATCTTGATGTTGTTCGGGGACCAAATTTCTACTCACGCCCCTGCGTGAGGGGCGACGTAAACGCCGAGGCTCGCCAGTGCGGGGCCAAATTTCTACTCACGCCCCTGCGTGAGGGGCGACGGAAAAGGCCACCATGCAAATCGGCGGCTGGTCCATTTCTACTCACGCCCCTGCGTGAGGGGCGACGAAAGGAAGATTGAAATGGAACGTGAAGAAATTATTTCTACTCACGCCCCTGCGTGAGGGGCGACACAAGGGGCCCACGTACCGGGCGAAGGCCTGGAAGATTTCTACTCACGCCCCTGCGTGAGGGGCGACTCTCATACGTGGTCAAAAGCACTTGCAAGACAAAATTTCTACTCACGCCCCTGCGTGAGGGGCGACTGCTTTCCGTTGGCTCCGCCGCCGGATCCGCATGATTTCTACTCACGCCCCTGCGTGAGGGGCGACGAATGACGCTCTTACTTATCTAGGCGTTACAAACTCCATTTCTACTCACGCCCCTGCGTGAGGGGCGACCGGGGCCGCAAAAAGCACCGCCGAAAATGCCGAACAATTTCTACTCACGCCCCTGCGTGAGGGGCGACCCTCTCCGGAGTGGCGAATAATTCCGCAAAGAATATTTCTACTCACGCCCCTGCGTGAGGGGCGACCGGTCCGCAAACGGGGGGCCACTCAATGTGTATATTTCTACTCACGCCCCTGCGTGAGGGGCGACGGGGCCCCCACGGGATAGCGGTTCCCGGACTCGCTTATTTCTACTCACGCCCCTGCGTGAGGGGCGACCAGAGACGGCTACACCGATAGCCAACAGAGGGAGCAATTTCTACTCACGCCCCTGCGTGAGGGGCGACCCAACACCACCCGAGAAACGATATGCTAAAGTTTCATTTCTACTCACGCCCCTGCGTGAGGGGCGACCGTCAACGGCAGACGGGCTAACCGTTACATTAGTATTTCTACTCACGCCCCTGCGTGAGGGGCGACAATTATTCGCCACTCCGGAGAGGTTGTAGTCTCTTATTTCTACTCACGCCCCTGCGTGAGGGGCGACATAGAGCCGTTAGGCCGCATTGGTGCTACACCAAATTTCTACTCACGCCCCTGCGTGAGGGGCGACATGACGCTCTTACTTATCTAGGCGTTACAAATTCCATTTCTACTCACGCCCCTGCGTGAGGGGCGACCCGCAACCGTAACAATTACCGCAACGAGTGTTTTCATTTCTACTCACGCCCCTGCGTGAGGGGCGACAGCAATTTTGCACAAATCCGACTGCGGATATTACTGCAAATTGCTGAAAGTTCACACGTTTTTCTTGCGGACTTCTCAAATAACTTCCCAGAATCCTTAAAAAACGTGGAGATCAATGGGATTTCCTGCGCCAACCTCTCGGGGAATCCTGTTCGGGCTGGGGCGGCGCAGGAGGTTAAAAGATCAGGGGACTGCCGGCTTCTACCAGGGGGCGCTTGCCCATGGTCTCAATCCGGTTCTCATAGGAGTTACCTAGTCGATAAAAGCGGACCGAGTCCTGGGACATATCAATGACCTTTCCAAGTTCCTGCTTCAGTACCACCAATTGCGCGGCATCTACCAATACCTCGAATACAGAGTTTTGAACCCTCATTCCATGGCGCTCACAGATCTTCGCGACCTTTCGCAGGCGCTTTTGTCCAGCAGCATCCGATGTGTCCACATCATAGGTCACAACAAGCATCATGGGCAGTTACCTCCACATAAAGGGCGGGTATCGGTCCAGATCCCCGCGAAGGACCCGAGCAAACAGCATGGACTGTGTGTATGGAATCATTCCAATGGGAATCTTTTCCTTCAAAAACGGGTGTTGGATGGACTCTCGCTTTCTGGAACGCCATTGTTCAAGAACCTTTCGGCGGCCCTTCTCGCTGAGATATACTGCGCCGAAATCTTTGGTAAAGTCCTGTTCCTGGAACTGATCCTTATTGAACATAGAAAGGACCAACCGGTCGCACAAGGGCGCTCGGAGCTCCTCCATCAGATCCAAAGCGAAGGATGGCCGCCCAGGGCGAAGGGTGTGGAGGTACCCCGCGGCAGGATCCAGGCCCACGGACTCCATGGAGGAACGGACCTCATGGGCAAATAAGGTATAGACAAAGGACAATACCGCATTGACTTCATTCAGAGGAGGCCGGCGGCTTCTCCGCTCAAATTGATAGCCCCTGGGACTGGAGAGCATATGGTCAAACCGAGAAAAGTAGACAGATGCCGCGGCGCCTTCCACCCCACGCATGGAATCGATGTCGGTGCAGAGATCCAGCTGTTGAGCAATTTCAGAAAGATCGGCAATGGCCGAGGCCAGGGCGCTCCTCGATGCTTCATCCGGGGCGGAGCGGGCGTGGCGCATCAGCACAGTCTTGCTGTTTCGGATCTTGCAGAATAATAGATCGGCCACGAAACGCTTCACAAAACTTGTGTCCGTTAGGCTTTCGTACTGCCGTTTTCGCAACAGGACATTACCGCTGACGGGACCGCATAGGCGTCCCTGAAAGAAACCATTTTCACTGAGGAAGGTGATCGTTACGTCGTTCTGGGAGCAAAAAGACAATAGCGCAGTGGAAAGGGTGTTCTTTCCAAAGAGCACGATGGAGTTGACCTGGGAGATCGGTACGGAGGCCTTCTCCGTACCACCGATGGAAATGCAGATGTTTCCGTTTCGCTCGAAAAGATAACTTTCTGGCGTTGTAATGTACAGGGTCTCCAGCAGCTTCTTCATAGAATTTCCTCCTTTATGGCTTCCATACGGAGCTGGGCGCAGTAGTCAGAAGCGGACCGCTGCACATTAGGCAGGCAGTATTCCTGAAGGGAGCATGCCATGCATTTGGAACCATATTCAGCCGGCGGGATAGTAAAGCCGCGACGGAGGGAATCGACCTGACGAATGGTTTTCCGCACTAGAGCCCGCAGTTCCTCGGTCAAAGGGACCGGGTACCGGCGGTGAGAGGTGATGTAGTAAATTGCACCTTCTGGGATCCGGGCTCCGAACATTTCCTCTAGGCACATAGCTTGAGCGCATAGCTGGATCTCATACTCCCGCTCTGAACGGACCTTCCCGTGCTTGTATTCCACGGGGTATAATGCCGCCGGGAAGTCCAGCGCCGGAATCTGGCAGCCATCGGGAGAGGCCTCAGCCTCAATACAGTCGCATTTCCCGGCAATTCCAAGATTTGGAGAAAAGACGGGGAATTCGTAGAGCTTAGCGGAATTCCCCCGGCGCTCCACACGCTGGGCGTGGACCCGCGCATGTTCGGAGCGACCCTTGGCCGTATCGGCATTTTCGGTCCACACCTGCTCGTTGGCCAACAGCGCAGCCCGCCGCAGGCAGAATCCAGCATGGGTCAGCTGAGAAATGGGAATCGGGTCCCAATCATTCATGGCGGAACCAGTCCTCGTCCTGGGGAAGTGCATCCCAAGTCACGGGCCCGAAGGCATTGGACTTGAAACCAATCTGCACGCCCTGGGGCACTTTTTCCAGAGATACCAGAGCGTCATAGTCCCGATAGCTCCGGGGATAAGGAACGGAGGGCTTCTTGGTGACCTTGACCAGGTCGAAGAGCTTATGGGCGGGGGCACAGCCAAGTTTGGCCTGGCGGACCCGTTGGGCCATGTCTGTGTCCGTGCCCACATGCTTGAAGAGAATCAGGGGAGAGACCACTGCCATTTCGCCCTTGCTGGCGGAGTGGTCTTGCTCGTACATGTTCAGGATGGCCTCAAACAAAACGTTCAGGTCCTCCTCATCGAATCCGGTCTCCTCGGCCAGGTTCGCGCTGATAAAGCCTCGGACCTCATACAGGCCAAAGGGAATAATCTGCTTCCGGCCCATGGTGCGGAGCCTGTCCTCCGGCTGCGCTTCCTCCCAAGCGATGTAATCTTCCACTGTTGCATCATCCTTTACCTTATCAGCGACTGCCATACGGGTAATGGAGATATCCAGAGGAAGGACTGGATCCAGGCTTTTTCCATAGGTGATCTGTACGGGGCCCCGGACTTGACCGGCATTGGGTCCGGTAGACATGACGGCGCCGAAGGTACGAACGTCGTAGAACAGCTCACAGGCTTTTTGCCTGCCGGCGTACACTGCTTCTTTTGACTTGGCGCAGTCCGCCACGCCGGCGGCCCGCTTGGCCTCGGCAATATGGCGGTTGATATTGGTGGCCTGCTGAATAATGATATTCATGCCAGGCTCCCCTCGGTGAGCCAGCTCCACATAGTTCCGGATCCGACGCTTGGTGGCTGCGTCCGTGATGAAGCCCTGCATGGTTTGGGGGTCGATCCGAGGCATATTGCCCATGTCCGGATCACCGTTGGGGTTACAGTTGGTGCAGGCAACGTAATACATAAATTCGTATCGGTTTTGAATGGCCATGGTATATCCTCCCTTTATTCTTTGACCGCTCCAGCCTTTTCCTTGGCGGCGGCAACGTGTTCGTTCTTCTCTTTGTTGAGCATGGCGCCCATCTGGTAATAACCCAGGGCAAAGTAGGACTGCTGCTCCAGATTTAAGGTGGCGGGGATGGAGGAGCCCAGTGCAACGGAAGTTTGCTGCAGCTTCTCCTGGTACTGTCCGGCGAGCCAAGTGTTATCGATTTTTTCCAGATGGTGATTAGACCGGCTGCTGAGCTGGCCTATGACCAGGGCCGGCATTTGAATCGCGGAGGCGTAGTACCGTTCTACGATGCCGGTGTTGACATCGGGCATAGCGGCCCTCTGGATCGCTGCATAGACCGCCATGAGACCGCCACAGTGATAGGCAGCATTGGTGAGGTTCAGATTGTATTCTTCCAAGATCGATCCCTCCTGATGGTTCATTCGATTTTTTCGGAGCAGCCAGACCTTCAGCCATTGGCAGGCCAAGCTATTAGGCAGGCTGTTTTGAGACCGCTGGGTTTCGCTGTCGTCGCTGGTCAGCAGTTCGGAGCGAATATAAGCCAAAGCTTTCGCGGCGATGGCATCCGGCAGGACACCGCCGGATAAAATGGCCTGGATGACCGCCGGGGTGATGCCGGCCAGCTCCTTTGACAGCCGCTCAAATGGCCTGCTGTCAATTTTTTGAAATTTCAGGAGCCGAAGCAGACGGGCCGTCAGCTTTACGGGCCGGATATTCCCAGTCCCGTTTTGGTTGGTCAGAGCTAAGTCTGCATACCATTGTGCCATGGCTCGGCGAAGATCAGTGTAGCTGCCTCGGTCGTATTTGCGGATCATGATCCGGCTGTTGGCACCGGACAGTAGCAAAATGTAATAGGACACGTCATCCAGCTCTGGTGCGGCCTGGCCGGAATAGACACTGCCGGGGACCTGGTTTGCTCGACTTCGCGCTGCCTGTTCGTTGACGGCCGGTACCTCTTCCCAATTTTCTCCCGGCTCTTCCTCTGGCAGGCCGGTGACAAAGTCCATGGAGAAAAGGGGATCTTGTTCTGGTGGGATCTCCCGGTCGAACCAGTGGACAAATTTCATGCCTGCAAGAATGGGCGCGTCCTTCAGCAGGTCGTCCAGTGCTGCCTTTACAACGCAGAATGCCTCCTCCGAGACAGGGGCGTTGGCTGCTTTTTTCTGACCGTAAGAGCAGAAAGCGGACTTATCAAAGCAGATCAGGGCATCTCCGCTGGCGTGACCGCCAACGACCCGCAGCCCTTGAATAGGAGTGGTGGTTGCCATAGGGACCGTGGGCCTGCCGGTGATGAGGCACAGCGCGGAGGGTTCATCGTTCCCCTTAGAAAATTGCTGGCGAAAGGATTGCCACCAAGCCCGGATCTTTTCAAGCTGCAAAATGGATTGACCGTTGACACGGAAGGAGATCCGATCTCCAGGCTTGATCTTGGCCCGATTCAGCTCCGCACGGATAGCTGCTGCAATTTCGGGGGTCTCCAGTGCGTGAACACATGGCACCAAAAGGGGTTCGGCCTCGGATGCACTGCGGAGCGCATCTAGGAAGAAATTGCTTTTGCTTCCGGCTTCCTCGGGAATTACAACGGAACGCTTTTCTGCCAGGACATTGCTTTTATCCTTTCCGTTGGCCAGACTCCCGATGTCGGGGCAGGGGACGGGTTCCTCACTGCCCAGGTAAATGCTGACAGAATCCTCGTTTTCGGACAGGGAAATATACGCTTTAATGGTTTTCCCGACGAAGCCGGGGGGCAGGGCCAGCTGGCGGCGTATACCGTAGTCGTACAGTGCTTTCAGCATGAGCTGCCTCCTTTCAGGACTTCGGGGCTGCCATAGGGCGGGATTAAAATGACGCCGTGCTCCATGACCCCGTGGAACAGGGCCATTCGGATTTTGGTTTTCTTGGTGACTTCTACATCCTCTGGTCCGAAGAGATCGTAGACCATCAGTCCTGCGTCCAGATTCTGGTCGATAGGCGGCCGGGTCCCGTCGCTCTCCTCAAAATAGCAGACAAATTCCCGGAGGCCCAGGGAGGGCTGAAAATAGCATTTTCCCCCACGGATGCGCCGCAGGGCCTGTTCATAGAGCCGGACCTCCCGCCCCACAAAGGCGGGCCGGGGGATGATGGAAGCAGAAATGCGGTAACGGACATCCTGTAGGGCCACAGTCTGCCGCTGGGTTCGTTCCTCCTCGGTAAAAATCGGGTCCGAACCAACGGTGCACTTGACCTCATTGCGTTTGAAGCTAATGTAGCGGATGGGATTCAGAACCTCAATGCGGTTGATCTCCCATAGAAATTCCTTCGGCTTCATATAGACAGCCGAGAGGATCCCTCGGGCGGCGGATGGGGTGGGGAAGGGGTAGGTCAGCCGCTCCACCTTTGCGTAGGGGGCGGAGAAGCAGGCAAAATCCCCCCAGACTTCGATCGTGATTTCTTTCAAATAATGTTCACCTCCATGATTTGTGCGCTCTGCTCCGTTTCGTGAACAGAGCGGCCAAATAATATCATACTTATTTCAACTCATCAGCTAAATATATTAGCTGTCAAGTAAAGTATAATTCACAATTCACACATTGTCAAGGGGACTAATGAAAATAAATGCACACGGTTTGCCTTGACTTCGTGGGCAGACCGTGTGCGGCGTGTCAGAATATAAGATTAGCCTGCGCCTCCTGGGGAAACTGCAATCCCAGCTTGTCGGAGTACAGACGTTCGTACTGAGGACGGAGCAGGTAAATATTACTGCCTGCGGCCTCCTCATAGTGGCTCCGTTTCTGACGGGCGAAAGGAATCTCTTCGGCATAGATTCCTAAGTTTTTTGCAAAACTGGTGACGGTAATGGGAGCCGCCTCCTTCAGCAGCAAGCCGGTAATCCCCCGCTCCCGCAGCTGACCTGCGATGCGGTCGTAACGCTCCTGTTCTCCGGGATAGGGGACAATGACTTGGGCACCGGCATTGGCAATCAGTTTGTATTGGGCTGCTGTTTCATCAAAAGCCCGGGCATCGATGGCACGGGTCAGCTCAGCTTTGTCAGAGGCGTCCGAAAGCAGCAGTCGGTAGTATTCCCGGATTTTCTCTGGATCGTGAATAGAGAAAGGCGGTTTCATTTCCTGAACGACCACGGCGGCGTTGTTGTACCAGGGATCCGGATAGGGCATCCGGCTGTCCTCCGGACGGAAGACGACGACCTGACCCAAAGAACCCCGACCGTTTCGGTTGCACCGCCCGGCGGCCTGAATGATGGCCTCCAGGGGCGCCAGGGCTCGATACATCCGCCCGAAATCCAAGTCCACACCGGCCTCAATGCACTGGGTCGCTACCACCCGGCAGGACAGTCCTTTGGCGAGCCTTTGACGAATGCGTTCGATCTGTCTGCTCCGGTGGGCGGGGCATAGGTCTGTGGTAAGGAAGAAAACCGTATCTTCGGGGCAGAGCTGCTCCAAGGCGGCGACAAGGACCCGTGCGTGACGACGCAGGTTGACAATGGCGCAGACGCTGTCAAAACGGGACATTTCTTCGGCAATAGCCTCTAGAGGCGTTTCGGTATGGACCCGCCAGTCCACTTCCACACGTTGCAGGGCATCGAACAATTTCCTGTGGTCGGGCAGAATCTCTCGGGGAGTCCATCGGAGATCCTCCCGAGCGGCGAAATCCGGCTGAGTTGCCGTGGAGAATACCATGGTGGTGTGATACCGATTGCACAACTCATTCACGGCTCGGAGGGTGGCGGAGGTCAGATCGGCGGGAAGACTTTGGGCCTCATCGAATATGACAACGCTGTCGGCAATATTGTGGAGTTTTCGACAGGCTGTCGGCTGGTCGGAAAACAGAGATTCAAAAAATCGGACGGAGGTGGTGATGATGACCGGTGCACTCCATCTGGCGGCCAGTTCCCGGCCGCTTTCCGGAAGATCGCTTTGACTGTGGTCGATGAGGATATTGGGGATAATGTGTCCATAGGCGTTGGCGCTTTGCTCTGCTAAAGTCAGGAAGGGAAGGACAATAATGACCCGTCGTTTGCCGTGGACTAGGCAGTGCCGGAGAGCAAAGTGCAGCAGGGCCAGAGTTTTTCCGGTGCCGGTGGGAGCTGTCAGGGTGAATAAACCCTCAGGCTGGGCGCCCATGGCGCCGCACTGGTCAAAGACCAGATCCCGATAAGAATTCAGTGTTTGGTTCGCGGTAGAGCTTTGCTTGATCTCGTTTCGGCGGGCGTACAGCTTTTCCAGAAGGGCCTGGGGGTCAAAGCGGTTGTCCTCTGCGTGACCTAAGTAGGCGCTGTCATCATTTATGGCAGAGGCAGTGTAATCCGCATCCACCAGGCAAGAGAACAGCATTCGAGTGTACAGCATAGACTCCAGCATATCGGAAGGCGGAAGGGGAAGCGGCGCAGGCAGCCGAAAATTGGGAAAGTCCTTTTGAAATTCCGCAAAAGCAGCAGTCAGCTGCTCTTTGGTTTCAATGGATGGATCCTTTCCGTTATTTCCATGGACGCTCTTACTGTCATCTGCCAGAGCATGAAGCTCGCTCCGAATCAGATCGTAGGCAACAAGGCCGTCGTGGTGCCCGTTGACAGCCTCCACAATTGGGCGAATATTGGCCCGGCCGCGGTAACACATCTCCAGATAACATGCGCCGCCCATCGCATGGTCGACCCCGGTGCGGAGACCTTTCAACACATCTTGAAAAGATTTGGTGTACTTCCCAAGGTCGTGCACTGCACCTTCCAGCGCCGCTGCGTTGCCCAGCCCTAAGGGCTCTCCATAGGTCCGGGCCAGGGCGGAGACATTCTGCAGATGTTCTTTCACAGTTTCTTGATGCCCCTGGAGATTTGGGGACTTTGCGAAATACTCCATGGCTACCCTCCTGCAGCATACCGAATCAGTCGGAGCTGTATTAGTTAAACGAAATTTTAACCGATAATGTTATTGTACCGGCTTCTTTCGCAGCTGTCAATGAGTGACCGGAGCATTCTGCGGAAAAGGACAAAGATAGGTCAAAATCTTGCAGGGAAAGAAGCAGACCGGGCCAAAGCTGGCAGCGGCCAGAGTGAAATTTGCCGAGCCGTGACGGATCCTGTCGGCAAAAAGCGGCGGTTTGGGGCTTGACACAGAGAAAAGAATGTGGTATCATACTCAAGCAATAAGGAATTGCCCACATCGCGGAGTAGAGCAGCCTGGTAGCTCGTCGGGCTCATAACCCGGAGGTCGTAGGTTCAAATCCTGCCTCCGCAACCATTCAAATCCCGGTATTCACTACGAATACCGGGATTTTTCTAACTTCTACGCAAGATTTGAAATGGAGCCGCTCCCCGTTTTGGGCCAATTTTGGGCCAATGGGTCAAAAAACAGAATTCTATGGGCCACCGTCCGGCAATCCGGGCGGTATTTTTTTATGCCTTTTTTCGGAGCAGGACGTCTGCAATACATTCCGAAGCCTTGGCCTTGTTTTCTTCGATGATGTGACTGTAAAAGTTCTCTGTGGTGTTTACGCTGGCGTGGCCCAGCTGCTTGGACACCGTGACAATGTCCGTACCGTTGGCCAGCAGCACCGAGGCCACCGTGTGCCGGAAGGCGTGAGGGTTGATGTGCGGCAGATTGTGACGGGCCGAGAACTCCCGGAGCCAACAGGTGATGCTGTCGGGGTTCATGTGCTGGCCGTTGTCCTGGGTGAACACAAAGCCGGTATTCATCCATCGGTCCCCGTTGGCGATCTGCAATCGAAGCTGTTCCCGTTTATGCAGCCGGAGCAGATCCATGGTTTCGGCGGGAAGGTTCAGATAGCGAATATCGCTGGTCTTGGTATTGCCCAGGTAAATGCCCTTGCTTTTGGAGGACACCAGGGACTTGTCTATTTTGACCCGGTTCCGCTCAAAGTTCACCTTGTCCCATTGCAGCCCCATGATCTCCCCACGGCGGCAGCCGGTGACAATCAGAAGGTGAGTAATCAGCTGCCATTTCAATGGCTCCCGCTCCAAGGCGTCCAAAATAGCGGCGATCTGCTGGGGTTGGAAATAGTTCGGATCATGCCGTTCTACCTTGGGCGGGGTGGCCTTCGCAGCGGCGTTATAGGGGACCAGCATTTCTTTTTCTGCCTGGGCCAGAATGGTGGTGATCAGGCGGTGATGTTCCAGGACTGTCTTTTCCGAGAGCGGCGCCCGGTTCTGCTCAATCGTGAAAACGTCAGTCACCTTTTTGCCCATGGCCCCGGCGATTGCCTCCGCCTTGTCTGTTCGGATTGCCTCCCCACGGACAGCCACGCCCATGGTAGCCGCTGAAATACCGGCCTTTTCCGCAATCTTTGCACGGGAGGTCTTATGGGTCTTCATCCATTTGACCATGTCTATTTTGACCGTGGCGGAGCTGCTGTTGGATCTTAGCCCAGGCTCTGCCAGATTCTTGTAAAACGAGTTCAAGTGCTGGGGCCGGAGATCCGTTAGCTTGATATGACCGATGGCGGCGTTGATCCGCTCCAATAGTCCCCGGTATCGGTCCAGGGTGGTGGAGCGTACCCCGGTGCGCTCCTTCAGGTCGATTACATAGGCCGCATATTCGGCAAAGGTCTGACGGTTGTCCAGGGCATAGCCCTGTTCTATGCTGCGCTCGAGGTCCGCAGCGGCCCGCTCCACGGCTTTTTTGATTTGGCGTTCCGTCATACCGGGAGCGGGTTTATAGATCATTCTGTGGCGGATCCGCTTGCCGGAGGTATCAAAGCCGCCGGAAACGCTGATCCGGTAGCTGGTACCGACCTTTCCGGTGAGTTTCTCAATGGTTGCCATAGTATCACCTCATAGCTTCGGACAGGCATTTGGGAATGTTCTCAAGTTTGCCCTCTATTTCTGCGTGGCAGTCAAGAGTACGCAGCAAACTATCAAAGGCTTTTCTCGCTCGCAATTCTGGAATTTCACTAACCCGCAGCCCAAACAGGCCATCCATAACATCGATGTAGTTAGAGTCACCCGGTTCGCTGTCCTCTAGCTCCAGAATGGCTTCCAGATAATCTGCAATTGCATGGGGAAGATAATCCTCCCTTTTAGCACTCTTTGGAATATCGAAAGGATAGGTCGTGTCTTCTAGGGCTTTCTTGATTTTGCGATTAAATTCAACCATGCTTTCGTGGGAAGGGGCTCTGGAGCCGGATTCATCGAGAGGATATTCTTTTGCCAGCAAAGAATCGTATATATATTCTGCTCTCTTTGCATGAAAAAAGCTGCACATTTGGTAGAAGAAAATCGTAAAAGATGCGTTTTCGTCTTCCAAAAGAGAGTTGAAAATGGAAGCGGTATCGTCATAATCAGAACATTCTGTATCGTTTTTGACGAAAAGTTTAATCCATTCAATGGCCTTTGGAGAAATGCCGAGTTCGTCAACGGCGCTTGGTTGGATGCGGGGATCAGCAGTGCGGCCTAAAAGATAATCAAGTGATACCTGGAAATGGTCTGCAATCTTGACTAGGGTATCATAACCGGGTTCGCTGATGCCATTTACATACTGTGAGATGGTTTGCCGGGTCTTTCCTGTAATTTCTGCCAGTTGTGCTTGTGTTGTTCCTGGCTGCCCGTTCATGAGCAGCCAAAGCCTGGTAGCAAAGGGGCTTTTGGCCTTTTCCCAGGATTCGCCTCTGCTTGCTCTAGCCATTTAAAATACCCTCCAAATCTGTTAATTGTTGCGATTTGTATAATATAGCCATAAATGCTTGCCTATGCTGTTGTTGATTGCTATAATAATTATAACGCAACAGATGACTGATTGCAACAACAATTTTAGGAGGAAAAGCCAATGTGCAACCAGGAGATTAGAAGTGCAGCAAAAAACGCCGGTGTTTGCCTGTGGCAGATAGCGGAGATTTTGGGAATGAATGACGGGAACTTCTCCAGGAAGCTGCGGCGAGAATTGCCGCAGGAGGAGCGGGTGAAGATTCTAGGAATCATTGACCAATTGGCAAAGGGGGAGAAAGCAAATGCCTGACGTGTTAACAATTCGTGAAGCTGTGGAGCGGGCCAAGGTCGAGGGCCTTCCGGTTTCGGAATACGCCCTCCGCCAATGGGTGCGAACCGGCGCCGTTCCTTCCCGGAGGGTGGGACAAAAGGCGCTGCTGTTCTATCCCAATTTGGTCCGATATCTGCAATGTCAGGATGGAGCGGACAATTTGATTTCCGTGGTCCCGACGCTTGGTGTCCGGCGGGTGGATTTGTGAGGTGCCTATGGCTAAAATTTCCTATGTATGCCTTTACATGGACTATCTGCAAACCTTGGCCCCGCTCACAGATGCGGAGCGGGGCAGAATTGTAATGGCAATGCTAACCTATGCCGATACGGGAATAACACCGCAATTTGCTGGGAATGAGCGGTTTGTGTGGCCCTTCTTGCAGACACAAATAGACCGAGACATTGCAAAACATAACGAAAAATGCTCCAAGAACAAGGAAAATGGGCTAAAGGGTGGTAGACCATCGAAGAACCAAACGGTTTTGGGAGAAACCGAACGGTTTTTAGAAAAACCCAAAAAAGCCAAAGAAAAGGAAAAGGAGAAGGAGAAGGAAAAGAAAAAGGAGAAAGATATATTAGGGGCGGACAAGCCGCCCACACGCCCCAGATTTACCCCGCCAACGGTGGAAGAAGTCAAAGCCTATTGCACGGAAAAGGGCTATGGGGTAGATCCACAGCGATTCGTGGACTATTACACCAGCAACGGGTGGATGGTGGGCAAGAACCACATGAAGGATTGGAAAGCTGCCGTAAGGACATGGCACGGAAAGGAGAACACAAATGGAAAAACTGAATCCCGGCCCACTTGGACAATCGGGACCGAAGTATGACCCGGCCACGCTTGCACGGCTGAAGGCCAAGACCTATAACGATGTTGCCGGAACCCTGACGGGGTATGATTGCCCCAAGTGCCTTAATCGTGGGACCATTGCAAGCCCCAAAGAGGACGGCGGTATTTCTGTCCGAGACTGTGCGTGCATGAAAATCCGCAGGTGTTTCTGGGAAATGGAGCGGTCCGGCCTGAAAAACATCATCAAAGAGAAAACCTTTGAGGCATACCAGGCGGCGGAGCCGTGGCAGAAGTTGATTAAAGACGGCGCCCAGGCCTATGCGGAGAGCCTGGACGGGTGGTTCCTGATCTGCGGCCAGCCAGGCAGCGGAAAGACCCACTTGTGTACTGCCATTGCCCGTCAACGGCTGCTGGCCGGGGATGAAGTGCGGTATATGCCATGGCGGGAAAAGATTGCGGAGATCAAGGCTCTATCTCTTGACAATGACCGGCGGGCAGAGCTGATGCAGAAATACATGACGGCGCAGATCCTGTACATTGACGATCTGTTCAAAGTGGGCCGGGCAGCGGATGGCTCCAGCAATCCAACTCCGGCAGATGTGGGCCTAGCCTTTGAAATTATCAACCAGCGGTATATCAATCACCTTCCGACCATTGTTTCAACGGAGAAATCGCCCCAGGAGTTGGTGGAGATTGACGAGGCAACCGGCAGCCGGATCATTGAAATGGCGGGTAAGAATGTCTATTCCATTGCCCGGAATATCGGCAGGAACTACCGCCTCCGTGGGGTCGTGAATGTCTGAACCAGGGTATGGGTACATAAAATTTCGCGCATTTGCAGAGAAAGGAGGACTATATGAGAAAAGACAATGATGACCGTATTATTCTGGCGCTTCTGTCGGCGCCCACGGTCCGGGAAGCTGCGGCAGCGGCGGGGGTATCGGAGCGGACCGTTTACGCACGGCTGAAGGAACCGGCATTTAACCAAAAGCTGGCGGAGGCCCGCCGGGAAATGTGGCGGGGCCATGCCGTAGCGCTGCAGGCAAAGCTGGGCGGCGCAATCGAAACCATTGCGGAGATTATGGAAAGCGAGAATGCACCATCGCAAGTCAGACTTAACGCCGCTGAAAGCATTGTACGCAATGCTATGAAGATCAGCGAACAAGCGGACTTTGCCGAGCGGCTGGAAGCCATTGAGAAAGCGAGGGGTATCACGTGACCGGGGAACTGAAGCGCCGCCTTAAAGCCGCCGAGGCAGCCCTCCGGCAGGATCTGGACAGCCGATCGGCGGCGCAAGATACCTCTATCCGTCCACACATTGCAGAGTGTTACCAGGAACTGTTGGACGATATAGAAAACGAACGCTTCACCTACTACAACCTCCCTGGCGGCAGAGGCAGCGCAAAATCTTCTTTTGTTTCCCTGGTTATTGTGAAAGGCGTTGTCTCAGACCCCACAGGAGAGACAAACGCCATTGTGTTCCGGTTGGTTGCGGACACATTGGCCGATAGTGTCTATTCTCAAATACAATGGGCAATTGACACGCTGGGAATGTCCCATCTATGGCGAAGCACCACAAAGCCGCTGCGACACACATACATACCTACAGGGGCGCAGATCATTTACAAGGGACTTGACAAGGCCGAAAAGCTGAAGTCCATTCGCCCCCGAAAGGGTACTTTCCGGTATATCTGGATGGAAGAATTTTCGGAATTGCCCGGAGCGGGGTTTGTCCGGAATGTGATGCAGTCCGTTATTCGTGGAAAGGGTCAAAGGTTTATGGTTTTCAGGTCGTTCAACCCGCCTATTTCCAAGAACAATTGGGCGAATACATTCATTCAGCAGCCGGACAGCAAAGCGAAAACCTTCCGGACCAATTACACAATGATACCGCCGGAGTGGCTGGGCGAAGAATTTCTATACCAGGCGGAACGGTTGAAAGAACTGAATGAAGGTGCCTACCGCCACGAATATTTAGGCGAACCGGTGGGGACAGGCGGCGAGGTATTCCCGAGCCTGGATATTCGGGAAATTTCCCGGGAAGAAATAGACGGCCTTTCCTATATTTACCAGGGGATCGACTGGGGATTTGCGGTTGATCCGGTTTGCTTTATCCGTGTGGCCTATGACCGAAAGCACGAAACAATCTATCTGCTAGATGAAATATACCGCCGCTATATGGCAAACGATGAGCTTGCGGAAGAAATCAAACGCCGGAAATATGATGATTATGAAATCATCTGCGACAGCGCAGAGCCGAAATCAATAGCAGATATGAAGGGGCGCAGCCTGTTTGCCCGCCCCAGTTACAAACGGCCTGGGTGTGTGGAATACCGGGTGAAATGGCTCCAACACCGTCGCATTGTCCTAGACCCGGCCAGAACACCAAACGCCCACCGGGAATTTGTAAATTATTCCTACCGGGTGGATAAGAACGGGGAGGTCCTCCCTTCTTTGGTGGAGGGCAACGAACACAGCATTGATGCCACGGCCTACGCCTTGCAGTGGGTAATTTTTTCAAGAGAAACCAGCGCATAAGGAGGAAATATGCTATACGTCAAAATGCTTTGCGGAACTTGCGGCAATCCTTTTGAGATTTACCACAGCGAATTTACCGACCGGGAAACGCCCATCCGATGCCCTCATTGTCTGCGGCAGATGGACGGCGGACAATGGGAAACTCTGCGGGATGCCTTTTTCACGGCGGCAGACTGGAACCGGCACAGCAGAAAGGCCAGCCAGGAACACGGGAGGCCCCTGTTCCTGGCGGAGTTTGTCAGCAGAAATGTTCCCTACGATGAAATTATCAACAACACAGAAGCGGAGGATTGAAAAATGCCAGCAAGATATATTTCACCGTTCCCCGAAGCAGAGGCACAGCGGCGCAGAGCGAACAACGCCGCCCGCCGTCACACATTCCAGCAAGAGCCGGAAAAGCCGCCTGTTTATACAATCGGCAATATTCAGGTAGATGTACCCACATGGAAGAAGTACAACAGGAGCGACTACACTTTGAACGATGCCATTTACCGGGACTTGAAAGGCGTGCAGCTATGGGCAACCAGCCAGGAGCTTGCAGAGAACTTCCCGGAACAGGCCGCAGAAGCAAAAAGAATCATTGCAAGGATCACGGCAGAAATTACAGGAAAAGGAGAAAAGAACATGAGCAAACCTATAACCGCAAGGGGCTATCTGGACGCCCTGAAAGAGGTCTACAACGAGAGCCGGGCGGCCTATGATGCCCTGCAAAAGAAGCTGGACACGGCACAAGCCAACTACGACAAAGCCCAGGAGGACAGCAGAAAGGCAAGCGGCACCGAAAAAACGCTTGCCGAGGCCCGGCTAAATGTCGCCCGGGGTGAATTGCAGATTGCAAAGGAAGAGCGCCGGGCGGCATATAGGGACATGGCCGCAAGCCACAATCAGCGGGTGAACGCCCTCCGGGAGGAATTTTCCGCTTTCCTGAATGACCACTATTCCGCAAACCCGGACAAGCTGGACAATGCCGCTATGCAGCTGCTTACCTCCGGCATTTGCACCCCTGTGGAGCTGTCCAACCTTGCCCAGCGGTACGGCGATAACCCCACCATGCTGCGCATTATCGGCAGCTATGCCACAAAGATGAAGGACAGCAAGCGCAATTCTCCCGAGGACACCCGCTCCATCTATACCGTGGAGGAAATGGCCAGAGCCGCAAAGGACGGCAGCCGGGAAATGAAAATCTTTGACGATGCCGCCGCAAGTCTTATGTATGGGCTGGGGGAGAACGCCCAGGTTTCCCAAAAGATGCACGAAAGCATCTGCGAGGGCCGCTGGGCCGACTTCCAGAACAATATGGACAATGTGCCCAATGCCCCCGTTGATACTTCTGCCGGAGAATAAACCCGCCTAAAACAGAATACGCCGCCACAGCGTGGAACTGTGGCGGCGCACTCCCTGTGTATTTTATGGCACTATGATTATACCGGGAGGCAGGAAAAATGTCAAATGAAGAATTAGCCCTTGCGATCCAGCAGGGAGACCGGGAGCGCATGGGGGAGCTGTGGGAGCAGATCGAGGGCCTAGTAAAGTGGAAAGCCAGCCGCATTGTAACCGCTTTGGAGCTGCGGGGCCGCTCCTGTGGCGTGGAATATGATGACCTGGTACAATGCGGCTTTCCTGCCATGGTGTCCGCTGTGGAGACCTACAAGCCGGAGAACGGAACGTTTTCCAACTGGTTCATGTTCTATCTGAAAAGTGAGATTGCTAAGATTACAGGAATCAGAACGAGCCGGAGCGACAATGAGCCGCTTAATACGGCGGCAAGCCTGGACGCCCCAATGGGAGACGATCCGGACAGCGACGCCATGTGGGAGATCATTCCAGACCCCTTGTGTATGGCTGGGTTTGAAGCGGTGGAGGCAGAGCAGTACCGGGGGCAGCTTCATAACGCTTTGGAGGCTGCTATGGGGGAGCTTTCCCCGGTGCAGGCCGACATACTGCGGCGGCGGTATTGGCAGGGCTTGAGCCTTGGGGCCATAGGGGAGGACATAGGAAAAAGCGGGGAGCGGGTGCGGGGTATTGAGCGGGAAGCGATCCGAGAGCTGCGCCGCCCCCGAATATCCCGGCAGCTAAGATGTTTCATTGATTTCGATATGTACCACGGTACGGGCCTGGGGGCGTTCCGGTCCTCCGGCAGCTCAATTCAAGAGCGGTACGTCTTGAAGCAGGAGCGCATGGAGGAACGGCTATACAAGCGGCGGAATCCAAGGACTGTTATTGACAAACCGGAAGCCGTTCGCCAGCGGGCTGTCCAGACGGCAGGAATGACACTTGCAAGCCCCAAGGAGGAATGAACGCTCTTTCGTGGCCCCTCTTTGAGGGAAACGAGAAACGGCCCATAAAACGCCGCCAGGAGCCTCACACAACAGCAGCCCCGGAGCAACTGCTCCGGGGCTGATCTCTTTAAGCCTTGTTATCTTGGGGTATGTGCTTCCTCTGGGCAAACCCGGTGATGAACTTATGCATAAATACGAAATCCTCATAATACAGCTTGTCCAGGGCTTCTACGATCTCCTGAATCATTTTTTCTTGCCTGTCCATAGCTTATTCCTCCTCATTTTGGGATTTGAAATTCCCGTGTTCGTCATAGCCGTTTTCCTGTTCCAACCAGATCAAGACGATTCGATAAACCAGCTTTAGGTTTTCCATGCTCAACTTATCCAGAAGCACATTAAGGCCTTTGGTAATCAGCTTCCGGTCCTCCTTGTTATTGCGGTTCTTGGTATTTGTTTGGTTCGCTTTCATTTTGTAATTCCTCCATAAATTCTTGACTTATGGATGGGGTTAAGTTACAATTACCTCACCCCATCCGGGGGTTAAGGCTTCTTGTGCGTTTGCTTTTCCAGGGCTTGCACAAGGGGCTTTTCTTATGCCACGATGAAGCGGCGGGACGTGGTGGCCTTGCTGAATCGCTGCCACAGCTCCGGGGCAGCGGCCTTCAGGGCCTTGCTGTCCAGGCGGTTGCTGGTGACCTCCTTCCAGGTGATTTTGAAGCTGGTGCCGGTCAGCTCATCGGTGCCGCTGGCGGTCATGTACGCTTTGAGGGTGTCCTCTGCGGCGGAAATCTCTCCGGCCAGCTCCTCCGCCATTCGGTGCAGCTCCCGCAGTTCGTTAATTTTGGTTTCCAGTTCGTTCATGCTCATGGTGTTACCTCCTGATTGTTTGGTTGCCGTCTCTCCGTGCTGCTGCCGCTCCTTTGTGTTTGTCGGGTTGGGTTACAACAGGCGGTGTTGAAATTGGCTCCCAACTCTTTACGTGAATATGATAACGTATATGTGACCATATATCAAGATGGAGAAATGCACAAATATGTTCCCATATATTTATGAACATTTTATATGGACACATATAGAAATATGTGCTATAATTTAGCTATGGTGGAGAAGGTGACCTTATATGGCTGCCCCCACAAGAAGTGCAATCAAAGGGAGGGCTTACCATGGACGAGCAGGAAAAGAAAGTTAGCGCAGCGCAGCGGCGAGCAGCAGATAAATACTTAGAAAAGTTTGATGAAATGCGTGTCAGAGTTCCCAAAGGGCAGAAGAATATAATCAAAGCCCATGCAGATACGATGCAGGAATCGCTCAACGGCTTTATTATCAGGGCAATCACAGAAACCATGGAGCGGGACGCTGCCATCGATAGCGAATAAAGATTTGTACGTAAAACGACATATAGCGGCATGAAATAGCGCTTGACAATATATCAAATAAGGAATATACTATACATAGACAGAGGGTGCATGAATGTTTGAAGTTGAGTTTTACTGTCTTCCCAGCGGCGAAAAGCCCGTTGTGGAATTCCTGGATGGTTTGGATAAGAAAATGCGTGCGAAGGCCTTGCACAGTATTTCCGTTCTCGAAGAATTTGGAAATCAGCTCCGGGAGCCGCACTCTAAGCCTATGGGCGAAGGCCTGTTTGAGCTTCGGATTCAGTTTGCCAGCGATATTTCCCGGATATTCTATTTCTTCGTGGTGGATAATAAAATCATCCTGACCAACGGCTTTATTAAGAAAACCATGCGCACCCCGAAAGCTCAGCTTGACCTTGCCCGAAAATACAAGGCCGACTATGAGAGGAGGCACACCCATGAGTGATTTTCGGAAGTATCTGGATAGCCAGATGAACGATCCTGAATTTGCCGCCGAATACGAGGCTATGCAGCCTGAGTATGAAGCGATCCGGGCTGTGATCGCCGCCCGCCTGGAAAGCCGAATGACCCAAAAGGAGCTGGCAGAGAAAACCGGCATCCGGCAATCCAATATCAGCCGCATCGAAAACGGCTCCAGCAGTCCCACCGTGGAGACCCTGGCCCGTATTGCCGCTGGTTTGGGAAAGCATCTCAAAATTGAATTTAACTGACATAGCACAAAACCGGGAACCATCCATGACGGACGGCTCCCGGTTATCTTTGCCTGTGGCACTGAACACCCGCTCCAAGGACGGCTTACGCCAATGTTTTGACCTTTGGAGCGGGTCTGAAATTTTGGGCCAATTTTGGGCCACACCCTATGAAATGGCCCAAAATGATACACAACGAAAAGTTGTGATTTACCATACAATATACTGAGAAACGGCACATTTTATAACAGTAAAATACGATACTTTATGAAATAATCAGCTCTCATAACCCGGAGGTCGTAGGTTCAAATCCTGCCTCCGCAACCATATCGGGTGGTCATAAGGGATTTCCCTTATGACCACCCGATTTTTCTATTCTGATACGGTTTGCGGTTTGATGCAGGGAGCAGGTGAACCGCACCCCGTCAAGAGGACAGTGAAAAAAATATAAAGTTTTTCTGGTCAGCAGCGAGTGCTGCTGGCCGTTTTTTTATGCGGCGAGGCAAAGCGTGTGCTTTTCCATCGGCGTCAGGACGCCCAGATTGCGCTGGACACGTCTGGTGCTGTAATAACGGATGTAGTTCTCAATCACTTGAACGAGTTTCCGCTTACTGGTGAACCGTCTGCCGTAATAGCGTTCCCGCTTCAAAATGCCCCAGAGGCCCTCCATCGGACCGTTGTCGATGCAATGCGCCACGCGGGACATACTCTGCGTCATTCCCGCCTGCACAAGCTTATTGTGGAAGGCGCGGTTGGTGTATTGGAATTAACATACATCGGAATGGCCTGAATAAGCGTAAATGTGGAATGTGGTCGGAGTTAAGGCGTCAGCATTCTGCAGCTCCTTCCGCTTGCGCATGGATTCCTTGCCTCCGTATGCCCGGAGCGCAGGTCAGATAGGTTTTGCCGCTGCCGGCGGCACCCGACAGAATGATGTTGTGGTGCTCCTGGACGCAGTTGCAGACACCGAACTGCAGCAGCTCCTTTTGCTTCAGCCCTCTGCCGGGCAGATACTCCACATTCTCAAAGCAAGCCCCGGATCCAAGAAGGCTGCCTGGCGAATCGTTTTTTAGGTGGTTGGTTTTCGGGCATTTTATGCAGCCTATTAGCCTTACACTTGCATAATGGTGCATTCTGAAATGTTTTGGAATGCATACAGTGAAGATATATTGTCGTCACGTTGAACAATGCGCTGTCTTACTGGAATGAGCTGTTGGCCTTCCCCGCCTTCTTCCCCGTCCGTGAGGATGTGGTCGCCAACGAGGGCTGGTGCACCGACGCTTCTACCTTCGTTTCCAACGGCGCTTATCAGATGACCGGCTGGGATCACAACTCCGTCATCACCCTGACCAAGAACGAGAACTATTGGGATGCTGAGAACGTCACCATGAAGGAGATCAAGTTCTACCTGTCCGATGACGCCAACAATATGCTCACCAACTTCAAGAACGGCGATTGGCTGCTGATCGACGACGTGCCCACCAACGAGATTGCTTCTCTGAAGGAGGAGTATCCCACCGAGTTCGTGGTGGCCGGTCAGATCGGTACCTACTACGTCTGCTGGAACATTAACGAAGAACTGCTGCCCTAAGCAGACCTTAGCGTAGCAGGAGGAATTCCGAGCTTCCAAATGAACTGCACCCCGCTTACCAGGCGCTGCACAGTGCCTGATAAGTGGGGTGCTTTTGTGCCTGAAGGGCTCTCAATGGTGTAGTGTCAACCCCATTAGGCAGACAAAACGACAGCGCGATGATCTCCTTTGAATTGCGTTATGCTGTATGCCGGCGGTGAGAACGCGATCAATCATGCTTTGTTTTATGCTTCTGCCGTAAACAAACTTGTGGATTTTCTTGATTGAAAGACATTTGAAATTACATTTTTCTTGACTTGATTGATAAAAGGTAATATAATTTCATAAGAGTAAAATTGAAATCTGCACATGCGGGGTGCGGCGCTCCGCAAAGCCGCTATGTAAATACGTCGACTGTCACTTTGACAGAAACTTTATGGGACCCGTTCAGGAACATAGACACAATGCCCAATGGGCCGAGGCTGAACCGACTATGACAGCCAGCTGCTGTGATACTGCGCCGGCATATTCGGTAAGCCGTGTTGATACCAGCTTTGGACTTGTGCAGGCCAGAGCGGGCTTTTTTTGAAAGCGGCAGGAAAGGAAACGGAGCTATGAAAACAGAAACAACGGCGGCCCATTCCGTCCGCCATCGGGTATTTACGGTGATCGGCATCATTTTGTGCGCGATCTTCATTCCGATCATTATCATCAACTGTACACTGATCGTCAAGCAGTTTACCGATAAAGACAATGTGCCCTCTGTGGGCGGGATCTTTCCTATGATTGTCCTGACCGATTCTATGAAGGGTACCTTTGATGCCGGTTCTCTGATCATCTGCAGGACTGCCCAGCCGGAGGAGATCCGGGTCGGCGACATTATCTGCTTCTTCGATCCTATGGGCAGCGGCACCACTACCACGACCCACCGTGTGATGGAGATCGAAACCGACGAGGATGGGAACCTTTCCTTTATTACCAAGGGCGACGCCAACAATACCGAGGACCTGGCCGCCGTTCCGGCCAGTAAGCTCGTCGGCGTGTATAGGTTCCATATTGCGGGCCTGGGTTCCTTTGCCCTGTTCATGCAGTCCACGCCGGGCCTCATTATCTTTGTGGCCCTGCCGATCCTGCTGCTCATCGGCTATGACACCGTTCGCCGCCGGATGTATGAAAAGAAGAAGGACAGCGACACCGATGCCCTCATGGCGGAGCTGGAGGCTCTGCGGGCGGAAAAGGCCGCCCGGCAGGACCGGACGGACGCCGCGGACCCCGCCGGCGGGGATCAGGAGCGGTAATTATTGTTTCGGCTATTTCACCGGCGGGAGCCACGCCTGCCGGTGGGGTGCATATATCAACCCGATCCCGTGATGCAGGATCAAAAAACCTTAAAAAAGGAGTTATCAGTGATGAAGAAAAACAAAGCAATGCGCCTGGCGTCTGCTCTGTTGGTGCTGACTCTGCTGACCACCTGCGCCATCAGCGGCACCTTCGCAAAGTATACGACTTCCACGACCGGCACCGATAATGCCCGTGTTGCCTACTGGGGCTTTGATCAGGGTGCTACCACCAACATCGACCTGTTCGATGGCGAGTACGCCAATGTGAAGTCTTCCGGTGCAGTTGACGGCTTTACCAACGTCATCGCTCCCGGCACCGAGAAGTCCACGACCTTCGCCTTCGGCTACACCAACTACAAGACCGGCAAGATTACGGCCCCTGAAGTTGCCTACACCTTCACCGTGAATCCTACCGTCACCGGCGATTACGATGAGCTGGATGCGAACCCCAGCTTCAAATGGACGCTGAAGAAGGGTGATGATGCTGCGACCGAGTATGGTACCGTTGCTGAGCTGCTGGCTGCCATCAAGGCACTGTCCGGCGACCCCTCCGGCACCAAGACCTATAACCCCGGCGAGCTGCCTGCCGACTTCACTGCCGCCGACGAGGTCTATACCATCGGCTGGGAGTGGGCGTTTGTAGGCAATGACACCGGCGACACCGCAATGGGCAACTCCCAGACCCTGGAGAATGTGACCTTCACCATCACCATCACTGCGACCCAGGTCGACTGATCCCACCGAAACGTACATGATCTGAATCCATAGGTTTCCCTCTCCTCTCTTGTGGCGGAGGGGAGAGGGAGGCTTTTCAAAGTACCGAAGGGCTCCTTCGGTACTTTGAAAAACCTGCTGCGGACCGAAAGACTGATATGCTGCGGCCATTCCGAAAGGAGCCCGTTATGGATACGAAAACCTCCCATAAAACCAAAAGCGGAAACAACTGGCTTTGGATCGCCGTGGCTCTGCTTGTTATATTGATTCTGGTGACCTGGTCCCTGCTGGCCGGCATCATGAAGAACGCCTACGGCGTTCCCAGCGATGTGATCGCCTTAACGCCCCGAGAAAGCGGCAAGACCGTGTATCGGATCTTCTACCGGCCGGTGGAGGGCCGGGGCGGCGCCGTCACCGAGGATGAAAAGACCCGGTGGGCCTCTCAGACGGACATCGACCTGTTCCAAAGCTCCTATCCCAATGAGGAGGGAGCGATCACGGTAAACGCCGAAAACGGCGATAAGCTCATCGCCCCCGGCACTACCAACCGCTATGTGTTCTCCGTGCAGAACACCGGAAATCTCACCCTTTCCTATTCCGTGACCATGCAGAGCGTCCTGAACGAGGAAAATCGGAATATCGCAATGGAATTCCGCCTCCGCCGGGGCAGCGAATGGCTGGTCGGCGACGAGACCCATTGGGCCTCCATGGCGGAACTGAACGCAGCGGAAGAAAAGGCGGACCTGAATCCGGACAAGCGGGACCAGTTCCTGCTGGAATGGCGCTGGGCCTTTGAGGGCAGCGACCAGGAGGACACGGCCCTGGCGGAGATCGCCTCCGGCCGCACCGATGCCTTTTCTCTGACGATTTTCACCGTGGCCGAGGAAGTCCCCAATGCCGCGGCGGTAAACGGAGACGGCGAACTGCTGTACCAGCGGGTCATCGGGGCCAAGGAGATTGCGCTGTTCGTCCTGGACCTGGCGCTGCTGGCAGGTTTGATTCTGCTCCTTCTGTGGCGAAGAAGCGTCTATGTGACCGGCTTCGTATCCGGCGCGGGAAAGGACGGGCTTTCCTGCGGACGCAAGGAAAGCGGCATCCGCCCCGATGGCCGGTTCCTGTTCCCCCGTGTGTACACCGGCAAGCGGCGCTTTGCCCTGGGGGATGCCCGGCTTGACTGGCGCCTGAAGCGGAAAAACGGCGTAGACGGGCTCCGCTTTGAAAGAACAAAGAGCGGCGCCCCGGTGGTTCTGATCGGCCGGGACATTCGCGCCGTTGAGATATTCCTTACCGCCGGTGGGAACAAGCTCGCATTCACCGAGAGCCGCTGGGCGGCCATTGACCGCAAGAATAACGTATACACGCCGGACGGCCTGCGGGAGCCGGACGAGAACGGCTGCAATGAAACGCCGGACGGCCTGACGGCGGATCGGCATAAGAAGTATTCATTCGCCGAAAAAGCGGGGGCGGCCCGATGAAAAAAGCAAGATCCGGCAGGGGCAGGCCCGTCCTTCGGCGTGTCGTGCTGGTGATTCTCGGCCTGCTGCTGGGCGTTAACGTGTATCTGCTCAATGCCAAGAATGTGGCGGGGAACCAGATGCCCATGCCCTTCGGCTATGGTGTCGCCGCGGTCCTTTCCGGCAGTATGGAGCCCACCTTTTCCAAAGGGGACCTGATTTTCGTAAAAGAAACGGATAAAATCGCCGTCGGCGACATTGTGGTGTACCGCTCCGGCCGGGAGCTGATCGTGCACCGGGTCATTGACCTCACTGGCGACCGGGTCACCACCCAGGGGGACGCCAACAACGTGCCGGACCCTGCCTTTGACCGGGCCAACGTGGTGGGCGCAGTCGTGGGGTGGATCCCCGGAGTCGGCACCGTGGTGACGCTTTTGAAAACGCCTGCGGCCTGCGTTCTGATCCTGGCCGCCGCCTTCCTGCTGATCGAGCTGTCCTTCCGCAGGGAGAAAGATAGAGACGAGAAAAAGCTGGATGCCATCAAAGATGAGATCCGGCGCTTGAAGGAAGAAAGAGAAAGCGGGGACTGAGAATGCGTAAGACAAAGAAAAGGAAAGGCAATGCCGCCCTCTGGGCTGCGGCGATTCTCCTGTGCATGGTCCTGCTTTCCACCCATATGACCAGCGGCTTGTACGCAAGATACGCGGCGGTCTCCGGCGGCAGCGACGGCGCCCGGGTGGCGGCCTTCGTGCTTGATGTGGAGGATGAGACTGACCACACCGTTGACGTTTCTCAGGTGAATGCCCCGGGAAAAAGCACCACCTTCCGGTTTACGGTCCGCAATCACAACGATTCCCGGTCCAGCGAGGTCACGGAAGAGTATCAGCTTTTTGCGGAGCTCCATGGCAGTCTCCCGCTTACCGTGACGGTGACGGGAGAGGGGACGAATATGAGCCTGACCAATTCGGCGGCGCAGGAAAATGCGTCCGCCGTAAAGCTGTTTCAGGCCGGAGAAAACGGAGAGCACACCTACACGGTAACGGTCACCTGGCCGGAGGGTGAAAAGGATCCGCAATACGCCAATGCGGGGCTGTCGGAAGTGGTCCTGCGGATCTCGGCCTGGCAGGTCGATTAGGAGGAGCAAGATGGCACAAAAGAAAAACCGGTCCAAGAAGATTATTGTGGCTGTCCTGCTGGGGCTCCTTGCCGCAGCCGCGCTTATGGGCCTTGCGGTCGCAAAGTACGTTGCCGGCAATCGGCGCGCGGCGGAGATCCACGCCTCCGGATTCCATTTTTCATCGGATTATCTGGAGACGGAGGGGGCGGCGCGGAACGTTTCCGATTGGGACGCCCAGGGCGTCGTATTCCGGTTGTACAACTACGAAAAAGAGAACACGGCACAGATCTCCGACACCGCGGTGGATTACCGGATCACGGTGCCCGACGGGTGGCAGATCAGCTCCGTCAAGACCGATGGGGGTGACCGGGTCAGTGCGGTGAACGGCGTCTATACCATGGCGAAAAGCGATATCGGCTATGCCCATACCGTCACCGTGAAGTATGTGGGATCGGGCCGGCCCGATTCCGTGGAGATCACGGCGGCAGCCGTTTCTCCCTACGAAAAAGAGCTGAAGGCCGTCTTCCGGCTCCCGGACCGGAGCGAGCCTGCCTTCACCGTCACCGATTGCGGCGGCGCGGTGCGCATGACCGTGTATTCCAACAACTATGCGGGGCCCATTCTGGTCAAGTGGCCCCAGGCCAAGGTTTCTCCGGACAATGTCAACGCCGATGTGGACATGTCGGCGTGGCTGACAGAGGAGGGCGCCGACGGCAGGACCTTTACCGCAGAGGCCCACCACACCTACACGCTTTATTTTATGAAGGTCGACGACGGAGAAATCGCAGAATCGGAGTTTTCGGTAGAAAGGGGGAGATGAGATGCTGAAGAATAGAGCGAATTCCGTATTTCACAGGACCATTGCGGCGCTGCTTGCCTTCATTCTGCTCCTCTCTGACATTCCGCTTACCGTCTATGCCAACGAGACCGGCACCCCCGACGACAACACCTCCGTCGTGATTACGGATTATAATCAGGACTTTATCGCCTACAACTACTATTGCTATCTGAACAGTACCGGCTCTTCCATGATCGGCGGAACCGGCTATGCCGTTTCCGGCACCTCCGGGACTCGATCCGTGATCCTGGGCGACCAGACCGGAGAGAACCTGACGGAAGATCAAAAGCCCAAGACAAACGACATTCAGGTGACCCTGAACGGGCTGACCCTGAACGGTGACGCCGTTTTTGAGGTCCGGCCCGTATATGGCGGAGCCAATAAGGTCGCTGCGGAGGTGACGGCCGCGTCCTCTCTGGAGCGGCTGCGCCTGACGGAAAAGGCCGTCATGACCCTGGCGGTTAATGCGGACACAACCATCACCGATCTGACCCTGGCGGAGGGCGCGGAGCTTCGTGTCAGCGTGGCGGGCGGAGTCACCCTGTCTCTCGGCGCCGTCACCGGCTCCGGCAAGCTGATCCTCTCCGGAGCGGGCACCGTGGCCCTTTCCGATAAGATCGAGGTCGGCACCCTGGAGATCTCCGACGTGACCGTGGCCGGCAGCGGCACATCCTCCGTTTCTGCCCTGGATTCCCTGGTCCTGCACAGCGGTACCGTCCGGCAGCTGAGCTTGTTCGGCTATGGGGACGGCGCCGCGGGTGCCCGGACCCTGACGCTGGAGGGCGGCAACTTTTATGATGTAGCCGCCGTGGGCGTGCGTGAGGGCAATACCGCTGTCACCCTGCGTGTTTCCGGGCTGAATCTGGCGGGCCTGACCAATACCAACGTCTATTATGATTATGCCATTGCATACCAATATAACGGCAGCTCCGTCAATGACGAGAGCTGGCCCCAGACCTACCGGGTGAAGTACGCCAGCGTCTGCGACGCGGCCCATGCCTCCACGGTGGGCAGCCGAGCCCTGCCTTCTTACAGCCTCCCGGGCTATGCCTTTACCGGCTGGCGGATGGCAGACGGGGCTCCCATGCTGGAGCTGCCTTCCGCCGAGACTGTGGGTGACCTGGTGCTCAGCGCGCAGCTGCAGGCCGGAAAGGTGGGCGTGACCTTTGATCTGGGCTTTGACCCCACGGAGTTGACCAGCGATAAGAACGGGGACGGAACTCTTCCCACCAGAACCTGGGCCCAGAGCGCCGCCGTGGGCGGAGATCTGGCCCTGACCGTGCCCCAGCGCTTTGGCTATGTGTTTGCGGGCTGGAAGGTCACCACCGGAACGACCCGGCAGCTCCCCGCGGAAGATGCCTCCATGACCGTCGCCTTTTCGGATCTGACGGAGCGGGAGGGCACATATACCCTGAATCTGGAGGCCCAGTGGGAGCAGGATACCTTCCCCATCCGACTCCAGCCTGCCATCGGCTTCGGCGGCAGCATCAATAATATGGAGGTCTCCGTGGACGGCGGCGCCAGCTGGATGAGCTTTGCCGCCCTTGCGGCGCAGTCACCCCATATGCTCTGGGACGCAGGGACCAATACCTGCAGCTTTGACATTGAAATCGCTTACCAGGAGACCCTTCAGGACTTTTTCAAGCGGGTGTTCGGTGAGGATTCTCTGTATCCCATCCTGCGGGACACCAGGACCATTGCCGGCGGCAGGATGCGCTTTATCTGCTGGAAGACCGCCGAAGGTACGACCCTTCAGGCTTACTCCCAGTTCGACCTGGGAAACAGCGGCTTTTTGACAAAGGCCGCCTCCCAGACCTTGTCCGAATTCCATACCTTCCTGAAGGCCAGCCCCGTGGTGCTGGGCACCGGATGGAGCAGCACATTGAACTTCACGCTGACCACCGATCTGCCGGATGGCTGGTCTGTGCTGGTGGGCGGAAAAACCGACGGCTTTGCGGTAACGCCGGATGAAAACGGCAACGTTACCGTGGACGCGGGCCAGCCGGTCTATTACCGTGTGGCTCGGTCCTCCGATGACCGCATCAGTGCCTGGGTGTTCGCAGCGGAGCAGGGCACGGAGCAGCTGTGTCCGGCTCTGGAGCCTGTCTCCGGCGGCAGCCAGTACCTGTACTATAAATTTGTCATGCCCGGCAGCGACGTAACGGCCGACCACTGCGGCGGTTCCCGGAAGGTCTATGTAGACCTGTCCCAGAGCCCCGTTACCCTGGCGGAAAACGTCAGCTACGCGGGCCTGACGGGGATCCACGGCTTCTGGTATGACCGGAAAATGGCAAGGCAGAGCTATGACGATGTTCTCATCAACGCAATGACCCCTCTGTTCTTTACCACGGATCGGGCGGATACCTCAGCCTATACGAACGTGACCGGCAGCGAGACGGAAAGCGGCTGGTACTTCTATGAATTCAACTGGAACAGCAAGCCTTTCTTTGTCACCAGCCGGAATGAGGCTACCCAGAACCGGCTGACCCTGGTGAACAAGGCCAGCGTCTACCTGCGGGACTGTAACCTTGTGGCCACCGACAGCTTCCGGGATAAGGCCGAGGGCCTGAACCTGGATGGGAAGGTCTTCAATACCGCGAATGTGGATCTGCGGGAATACGGCAATATCATCATCGACCGCTCCACCGCCAACTATACCCCCAGCATTGTTGTGGACGGCACCAACACGGTGGCCTGTATCAGCACGGATAAGTTCTATACGGATTTGGCCCACTACAACACCATCAACGTGTACGGCGCTGCGGGAAAGCAGAGCGATTTCCTCACCCTGGGCACGGTCATGGGCAGCTTCGCCGTGGGCTTCCGTTACCTGACGGTTCGTCAGTATGAAAAAGGCGAGCCGTACACGGATTTCCTGGCCATTGTGGCGGCCTGGAAGCAGGGCGATAACTCCTATCAGAGCTACATGCAGGACTGCACCCTGGATGCCGCCGACAGAATGTGGTGCGGCACCTATCGAACAGTCTTTACTTCTTCCCGGATAGATATCCTGTCCTTCCCTGAGACCTCAAATCAGCGTGTGTCCCAGCCCTCCTTCGACAACTGCAACGTGCACGTTTATGGGGATGTGTACACGGACCACCTCTTTACCGCACTGGGAACTACCTCCGTGGTCATTGACGGCAATCTGCTCATGTCCAGTAGCTATTACACCCACAGGGCGGAGATCAACACCACGGGCACCGTTATCGTAAAAGGGAACCGGGTGGAGGTCCCCGTCATGATGATGCGGAAAGGTACGCTGATCTGCAACGAGCTGATGGTTTCCCAGTCCTCGAGCTTCACCGGCGGTACCGTCGTCACCAACGTTCTTGCAGAAAGAGCCGACACGGGAAACGGTTTGGAGACCAATGCCGACGGCTATCCCTTCGGCCGGACCGTCAGCAATGCTTCCGGTACCTTTGCTTTTACCTTCAGCGGCAGCAAAATCTATCTCCTCGGCCACTACGCCACCGCTGCCAACGGCAGCTATGACCCCAAGCTGGACCGGGATATCACGACCCTGTCCGCAGGCAATCCCATAAAGCCCATTACCGAGCGGTACCTGGACGGCGGGGCCTATACCGACGAGGAATTGGCCGATTCTGTGGCTGCGGCGGCAGCGGGAGCGCAGGAGTGCGTCTCCCTGGGCAAGACCGACTACGTTCCCGGCAGCTCCGCCTGTGTCCGCACGGTGTCCATCACCGGCGGCGCCATTTGCGCGGCAGGGAACATCACCTTCTACAACGATACCACCGTCTCCGGCGGCACCGTCATTGCCCAGGGCAGCCTCGCCAGCAAGCGGGACCTCACTATCACCGGCGGCTCCGTCACTGCGGCGGAGGTGGGCAATGCCTACAACGCCTCCCGGTCCGAGGACGGCCTGGTGCGTTGGGCCCGGACGGACATCACCGGCGGCACCGTCACCACGGATCGGATCGGCGCACTGACGTCTAAGATTCGCGGAGTGGAGGCCCGGAGCTATGTCACCATTGCCGAGACCGGCGTGACGGTCAGCCCCATGACCGCCGGCGGCACCGTGACGGTCTCCAGCGACCTGAAGGTGAACTATCACCTGGCCGACGGCCTGACCCTGGATCCCTCGGCCCAGATGCCGGACAATGTCCGGTACCTGTCCACGGACTACCGGCCCGGCCGGAGCCTGGAGGGCCAGCTTGTTCTGTCTGAGACAGACAGCGAGGCGGTCGTCCGATTTGCCCCGCCGAAGGCCGCCGCCGGTGAGACCGCCGATTGGGCCCTGGGCGGCGTCAACGGCGAAATTGTCGGGTTTGTGGACAATGAGGGCCGCGTCAACGGCAGCAGCGCCTCTGCTTTTGTGTACGGCGAAGGCTGTTCCCTGGAGCTCTACGCCGTAAAGGGCAGCAACGCTCTGGTCATTCGGACGGGGAGCGAATACCTGTCTCAGGCCCTGGTGACCAACGGTGGTGTGACAACGGATCTTATCTTTACCGACGGCACCGCCAATGTAGGATCCGGCAGCACCGTATCCTTTACGGTTCCCGCCGCCATGAAGGATAAGGTCATCGTTGCCTATTATGATGATAACCAGGTCCTCTACAATGCCTGCACCTCCGCCCCGGAGCAAAACGCCGACGGCACCTATACCTACCGGTTTGAGATGCCCCGGTCTGCTGCGGAGATCTGGATCAGCGACTGGTTCGACCTGTACCTGGACCGTTACCCGGTGACCTTTACGGGGGAGGGCTTCGCCACGGAGTATGGCACCCTTTCCGGGGACGGAACCTATACCTTTACGGCCTCCCGGAACTTCACCTATGAGGGCGGTATCCGCCTGTCGGAGTATGGCGCAAAGACGGCCCGATATGCTCCCTATTTTACGGTGGGCGGATCAAAACAATGGCAAGCGGAGACCCTTAGATTCTCCGCCGGCTCCGCCACCACCAATATGATCCACTTCACCGGGGACTTTGATAACCTTTCCGACGGCGCCCGGCAGCGGCAGATCGTCCTCAGCAACTTGATCCAGACCTACACCGAGCAGACTTCTCCCCAGACCGTTTTGGAGGAGGGGGCCCAGGTCCGTCTGGGCGTCGACGGCCATGTGGCCCTGTATACGGTCCATGTCCCGGAGACCGCCAGTATTGAGATCTACGGCGTCAACGGCGCCTCCGAAACCGGCGTGGACCTGCCGGATACGCTCTGGATCCGGGGCGACGGGAATTATAGTCTGGGCAATATGAAGGGCCGCTGCGGCAATATTACCCTGAAGGACCTGTTCTATTCCCAGAGAAGTCAGGGCGGCGGCGGCATCGGCTGCGATTACGTCTACCAGACCTCTGCCAAGCTGGTCATGCAGAACTGCGCCGTGGTCAACAACAATTATTATAATGCCACCTGGCTCGCCCGGGGCATGCACGACGTGGTCCTGGACCGTTGTTATTTGTACATTGTCCTTGGCAATTGGCCCGGCTCCCTGATCCAGAACAGCCACAGCGTCACCCTGACCAACGGCACGGAGTACATCCTGAAATACGGCGCTCAGTATATTGCCTATTCCCCCTTCACGGTGACCCGTGAAGCCAAGTCGAGATACCGGGATGCCGTCTTTACGATCAAGGATTCCTCCATGCGCGTTATGGCCAATTTTGATGCTCAAAACGCAGTCTGCCACAGCTTCGACTGGATGTACGATGTGGTGGTGGAGGGCACCGGCAGCCTGACCTCGGACCGCTATCTGTCCCTGGATAAGCTGGTCATGAAGGACAGCGCCCGGGTGTCCGTGGGGGACGATTCCCACAACGGTTATCTCTTCTGCAGCGACCTCACCGTGGAGGACAGCGCCGTTCTGACCTCCGATTACATTGCCGTCAGCGGCTTCTACACGGTGGTGGATTCCGCCTGGACCCCCAATTATCAGCAGGGCGCCAAGAACGAGAACGCCTGGCGGAAGGAAGTCGCCAACGGGACAAACATCCGGGATGGCGGCACCCTGACCATGAACGGCGGCACCGTTAACGCCGGTTACTTCGTCGGCGGCGATGTCAACGGAAGGATCGTCGTGAATGGAGGCACCCTGAATGCGCCTCGGATCGGCAGCCTGGGGGCCTATATGGGCATCCTGTCCATGATGCCCGAAACGGATATCGTGTGGTGCCTGTTTTATGAGAAGATCCCTGCCGCCGGAAAGGCGGCGGTGGTGGAGATCACCGGCGGCACCGTAAACGTAGGCAAAAACGGATACTTAGGCGGCATGAACGCCGATGTCCGTGTCAGCGGCGGCACGGTGAACCTGGCGGATGGCGCCGTGCTGGGCATGACGGAGGAGCAGAAGAGCACCCTGGCTGACGATTATTCCGCCTCCGGCGACAGCATCGCCGATCATACCGCCACAAACTGCGCCATCACCGTCACCGGTGGCACCGTCTCCGGTTCCGGCAGCATCTCTGCCCCCTATGGCACCGTGGAAGTTTCCGAGAAAGACGGCGATACCCGGGTCTCCGTTCGGAACTTTACGGCGGAATCCGGATCCGTCACCATCCGGAACGCCAACGGCGGCCTGGCGAACGCCTATCCCATGGGGGAGACGGGCGTCAGCCAAGAGGTGGGTGTGCTGGTCTCCGGTACCCTTTCCGCCAAGAACCTGTCCGTCCTGGATGGCGCGGCGGTCTACGCCGCCCAAGCCTACAGCGATGTGAAGGCGGAGGAAAGCGGCGTGCTGGAGATCACCCAGGACGCTGTGGGGAGCGAGACCCACACGGCTCTGTAC
Organism: uncultured Oscillospiraceae bacterium; assembly: GCA_934589155.1. Classification (GTDB taxonomy): domain Bacteria; phylum Bacillota; class Clostridia; order Oscillospirales; family Oscillospiraceae; genus Faecousia. The sequence continues at coordinate 143,386 of CAKTNP010000001.1, forward strand.
ACCGGCGGCTTCTTCGGCATGATGGGCAGCGGCAGCGTGGACTATAAGACCGTGAGACCCGCCCAGTCCGGCGGATATCAACAGAACGTCTATGGCACCAAGCGGGTGCTGATCCAGTACGAGCTGTGCGACGACACCGCGGACCCTGCGGCCAATGCCGCCGAAAACCCGGACGGCTTCCTGGTAGGCTCCTTTGCCGAGGATACATATAGGATCACGCTATCCGCGCCCACCCGGTTCGGCTATGATTTCGCCGGCTGGTATGAGCAGGCGGATTACAGCGGAAATCCCGTGACCCAGATTCTGACCACCAACAGCCGCGACATCGTGCTCTACGCCAAGTGGACCCCCCGCATGATTCCCTTTACGGTCAGCGTATCGGCGGACCGGGTGGCGGACCTGATCTCCGCCGGGGAAACGGCGGGACTGGACGGCAGCTTCAACGGAGCCGGGAATGTGTTCACCTTCAATACCGTGGTCTATGTGCCCTATGGCTCCGTGATCATTGGCACGGCGGACTCCGCCAACCAGGTCCACCTTGCGGATTATCAGCTGGCTACCTACAGCATTACCGAAATGATCTGGAAGAACGGCGCCGCCCAGACGATCCTGTCCGCCGGCAGCACGGTGGTGGACCGCAGCATGGTGGAGGCCTATGACGCGGGAAGCGGGCCCCTGACCCTCTGTGTCAACACCGTGGCCAAGCGCCGGGTCTTGATGACCATGGACATGAACCTGAAAAACGGTCTGCCTCTGGGTGCGGTATTCAATAATACGGCGGAGCCGGATCGGAGTACCGGCACCACCATCAGCTCCTATGTGGATTTCGGCAGGACCTTCGGCGATGCCGCAGGCTTTGCCGCGGACAGCAAGCTCATCGTCCCCTCTGCCCCCGGATACAGCTTTGTGATGTGGAACACCGCGGCGGACGGCACCGGCGAAGAGGTCGCTGCGGACGAGGTGGTTTCCGGAACCTCGCCCCGTACCTTGTACGCCATTTGGAAGGCCAATCCCTACGACCTGGTCTTTGATGCCGGCGGCGGCAGTCTGGTCACCGCAGACAGCACCGCCCCCGGAGCCTCGGATACCCGGCAGGCGATTACCGGTACCGTTGTATATGACCGGAAGATCTGCGGAAATATCCAATATGAGGACGGCACCACCGGTTCGGGTTTCCCCTGCGCCTGGAAAAAGGGCTATGTGTTCTTAGGCTGGAGTTTCGAAGAAGAGGCGGAGTCCGTGGATCTGACCGCTGGGATGAAGCTGAATCTGACGAGTATTCCCGGCCTTGACCTGGATGGGCAGACCGCCCTCACTCTCCACGCGGTGTATCGGAAGATCAAGGTGACCTACGTTCCCCGGGGAGGCACCTGGCAGGACCCTGCCATCGGCTCCGGAAAGGACACCGTGACCGTGGAAGCGCCGGATTACGGCCAGGCTTTGGCGGGCTATGTTAAGGACGCCGAAGCTGACGGCACCGGCCGTTACGTGCTGACGGGCACCGTATCGGCGGATTCGGTCTATGCGGCCTATTCCACCACCGCCGCGGGCTATAACGGCGGATATGTGGAGGGAGATTACCGGCAGACCATCCTGCGGAAGGGCTATACCTTCTTTGGCTGGTATACCTCCCTCGAGGCCGCCCAGACCGCAGCGGAGCAGACTTCCGGGAACGATTTCTTCCCGGAGAACTACTCCGGCGCGGTGGGCACCGTCCCGGAGTACCAGGACATCACCCTTTACGCCTCCTGGAAGGCCAATGTGTACGACCTGAAGCTCAATGCCGGCACCAGCGCCTATTCCACCATGGTGCAGGACAAAGTCACAGAAGGGCAAACCGTTTCCCTGCAGGTTGCCGGCGAGGTCAGGGGAGTCAATATCACCGAGCCCGAGATCCGTTGGCCCGCCCGCAGCGACTGGTATACCCATGCGGGCGCCGACGAGGATGAAAATGCCAAGAGATACCTGCTTGGCTTCACCTTCGATGAATTGGAGCCCGGCGATTCTCAGGAAGGCTCCGAGGGCTTTGCCGCTTATACCGCCTACGCCAGCATAGTGACCCGGCTCACCCGGGCTGACGCCATTTTCTACAAGGCGGAGGGTCAGACCAGCGGCTCCATTTTCCGCTTGCCGGAGGACACGGAATACGGGAGTACCGTCATCCCCGGGACCACGGCCGTGCCGGATTATCCCACGGGCTATACCATCCCCATGTATGCCGTGTACCGGGAACGCTCCCTGGTGTTCATTGAGTATGTGGTGGATGCCAGCGGTAACCCATCCAGAACGGTGTTGAGCTCCTATCCCTACAACGAATATGTGGATTTCCCCACACAGTATCTGTCCACCCGGTCCTATCAGGACCTGACCGATGCGGGCTATAAGCTGCTCAAGTGGGGCGTAAACGGTTATGGCATCAACGCTGTCCCCTATGATGCCGCCACATACGAAAGCAACAAGGAGAGCTATAAGCAGATCGCCTCCAGCATGGGCACCTTCGACATCAACGTGTACACGGTCTATGCGGCCCAGGTGACGGATACGGCCCCCAAGCTGCTGGCGGCCACCGGCGATCCCACGGCAAGCAACGTTTCCACCTATACCTATAAGCTGCCCATGAGTATGCAGAACGGCGTGATCCAGTATCAGCTCCTGGCAAACGATGGCGGTGCATACGACGGGTTTGAGCTGGTAACAAAGGCCGAAATAAACGCCAACCGGTATTCTCCGGATTACGCCGGCAAAATTGCCCTAACCATGCAGATCCTGGGCAGTGACGGAAGTCCGGTGGGCGAGGAGGTAGACCTGACCGGCAATGACGGACAGATGCTGTTCTCCAATGCCTCTATCGGCGCAGGCTATTCCGTACGGCTCCGTATGTATCATTCGTCCGTAATGACGGCGGAGGAGATCAAGACCGTCAGTCTCAAGTGCAGCTTCTACCGCAGTTCCGAAGGTAGAGAGGATATGCAGCAGTTTTTCTGGCTGAAGAACATCCAGACCAAGCTGACACCCTCTTTGTACACCGTGGTGTACGATGCCGGCCTGCCCGGCGATCCGGAGCTGAATGTCACAAACTGGAACGACTTTGCGCCCGAAAACGGCCATGGCAAGAGAACGGTCAAGACCGCCTATGGCAGTGCATTGCTGGCCGACGCTCCCGTTGTGGAAGGCTACATGGCCGACGGGACCTGGACACGTACAAAGGCTGACGGTACAGACTATTCGGACACCGACGGGACCGTGACCTACGGCGCCGATCTGACCCTTCCGGTCAGCGCAGCGGATAACGGCACGATCTATCTCAGAAGCGGCTATCAGATCGAGTCCTACCGGCTGAAGCTCACTTCGGAGGTCTTTGACAAGTGGACCGTGCAGATCGACGGACAGGAAGTAAAGGAAAATCTCTGGAATTCGGTCCAGGGCTGGAAGGCCGTCACTGTCGATTATCACCAGTCCGTTGTCTTTGTCGGGAAAACGGATTCGGAGCCTGCCGAGTTTATCCGGCTGGAGTGCGGCGGCAAGAGCCTGGGCGAATTGGACCTGTATGCCTCCGCCGGTGCGGGAAATACCTACACCTTCAAGATGCCGAATCACGATATTGACGCATCTTATGAAGATCTGAAGACCCTGTACCTGGAAGACGGCAGCATCTCCCTGATCCATTCCGGCTCGGAGAACGGCTACCGGCAGGCGGACCGGACCCTTAGGACTTGGCGGGGCCGGTATAAGATCCTGATGGATGCCGATGACAATGCCGACGGTTCCTCCACGGAGAACCGCTTGGTGCTGGATGGTGATCTCAGAGGTCGGGAGATCACCCTTGGAAAGCTGAATATTACGGCGGACGATTCCATTGCGTTGAAGACTGACGCCAAGGCCGAGCTGAACGCCGCCGAGATCCGGGCGAAGAATATTGCGGTGCTTGCCGGAGCGGAGCTGACCCTAGGCTCCGATTCCAAGACAAAGGCGGAGTTGACCCTGACCCCTGCCGTCGGATATGCGGCAATCGGCGGTCACAACGGCGCCAACGGTGAGATCACGTTGGATAAACTGAAGATCTCCATGACCCTTCCTGCAGGCTCCGCTGCCTCCGGCATCGGCGCCGGAAGGCAAGAGGCCCTCACTGGCTGCGGCGAGATCCGCCTGACGGACTGCGAAGTGGCGGCGGAAGAAAGATCCACGGCGTCCAGCGCTTACATGGGCAGCTGGATCGGTGGTACGGGCGTTCCCAATGTGATCATTCGGGACTCCGTCATCGGCAAAAACGCAGCCAGTGATAGCGTCTTTGGCCCCTATGTGCTGAAGGCCGTCAGCGCCACGGTAGAAGGGAGCCGGGTCGGCACCGGCGAGACCCCCGTCAGCGACCCGATCTACGCCTCGGACAGCCTGACCATCACCGCCTCCACCGTATATCAGCGGCTTGAGGTGCCTTATGGCAGCACCGCGGCCATCGGAACGAGGGACGGCGGTATCATTGCCGTGCGTAACAGCACCATCGACTCTTTCTTCGCCGGAAGCGGCTCCTCGGACAGCCTGTACACTGGCAAGATGGCGATTTACGATGCCGCCTCCGACGTCAACATCAAGGGCGTTCAGATTTTGGATGTCAACAACGGCTCCGTTGAGATCGAACAGACCCAGGTGAGCCAGGGCGGCAAGACCCATGCTCACAGCGGCTCCTATCTGTTGCTGAACGAGTTCGATGCCTACGACGGAAAGAGCAGTCTGACCGTGAGCGGCCTGAGCGGCAGCGCAAAGGTGCAGACCAACGCCATGACTCTTCGGGACATGCAGGCGGGCTGTGATATCCCTCTGTATCTGAACGGAGACCTGACATTGAGCGGCACTGCCCGGATCGCAGAGGGTAAGACCCTGGATGTTATGTCCGGGACCAATACCTTTGCGGCCGGAGGCTTTGCCGGCAACGGCAGCTACCGGCAGACCGGCGGCAGACTGACGGGCACCGGCGACTTGATCGTGGGGGGCAATATGACCCTGGATCAGGTCACGGCGGACCTTCCCGGCAAGCGGCTGGGCAGCAGCGGCGCCTCCGGCGTCACCACGGTGACGATTCTGGATTCTGCGGTGAACGCAGCCCGGACAGGTGCACTGGGTGCACAGAATGAAACCTTCACCTTTGTGGTGACGGATGACGGCAGCACCGTTACCGGCGAATTGATCCGGGACCATTATCGCATCCGCTATGACCTGCCCGACGGGAAATATGACGTCGGCAGCCTGCCCAAGGTCCTGCGATCCACCACGACGGCGGAGGGTATCACCTATGTACCCGCCATTCCCGATGCACCGACTTGCACCGGCACCTCCTCCTTCCGGAACTGGTATATGACGAAGCCGGACGGGACCAACGTGGCGCTGAGCAGAACGGACGTGGCGGGCTTTACGGAGAAGGCCGAGCTGGATGCCTCCTGCCTGGATTACGGGTCGGAGACGGATCCCAAAGACGGGACCAAGACACTGACGCTCCACGCCTGGATGGGCCTGGAAGGAAAGAGTATGATCCGCTCCGGATACGTCTTCTCGGACATGGGCGCCTGCACGGACACTTCTCCGGCCACCGCTGTGGTCGTCCGGAACGGCCAGTGGACCGCCCGGTTTGAGGTGAAGGGAACCGTCATTGCCGGCAGCAAATACCGGTTTAGGTTCTCTGAGTCCTTCCCTGCGGGGACGCGGCTGACCCTCTGCGACAGAAGCGGAGGAACGCTGAAGTGGTACTATTATACGGCGCAGACGGAGGTGTCTGCCGTGACCTCGGATCAGTTCACCGTCATGGGCGGTCGCGGAACGGCTGTTCTGCCCGATGGGGACGAAGGAGATGCCTTTGCCCACGTCCTGCAGCTGACCGTGGACTTCACCTCCGCCGCTGCCAAGGACAATACGGTTTCCCTGGAGCTGGCGGTGGGCACCCAGACCCTGGATATTCCCGGAACGACCCTGACCTATACGGTTGTCGAGGCGGCCGGTGCGTCTATTACTGCCGTGTCGGACGAAATATCCCTGTCCGTCACGCCCGGCAATGACGACCGGCTCAGCGGGAAGAAGCTCTATGCCGTTGCCGTGATCGAGAATGCGTCGGGTCAGACGGTTTCCGCACCCTATGGTGCCTCCGCAGCCTGCGGCAGCATGACCGGGATCTGGCTTGGCGGAAATACCGCCGCGTTCGAGCTGGGCGATTACCGAGCCCTGCGGATGGCAAGTGATTGGAGCGTCAGCGGATTGCCGGCGGGGGACTACATCGTGACCTGGTATCTGACGGCGGCAGAGGACTTGCGGAATCCCTTTGACCACATTCTCGCCCAGGCCGCCCCCATCACAATCCGTCAGGACGCCGTGACGGCTCCCGCCATGACCGCGACCCTGACCGGGATCGACGGTGGGGCGCCGGGCAGTCAGGTTCTGGCGGCGGGAAGCGCCCATACGATCCGGTTTACGGTGGAAACGAACCAGTCCCAGGTGGACTACTGGGTGGAAGAGCAGACCGCACTGAAAAACTTCTCGGTCGTGGCCGGGTCGAAGGCCGCACTGAATCTCAGCGGCTCGACGGTGACGGTCACGATCCCCGGGGATCCGGGAACCTACCGTGTCCGCTTCTCCATCCGGGAAAGCAGTGACTGGGATGATGTGTACTGCTCCTTCATCGTAAAATAAGCAAGCAATGCCCCGGTACAGACAATAAAAATACCGCCTGCCGTGTATGCGGCAGGCGGTATTTTGCTGTCAGGGGAAGGGAAGAGTGCTTACTCCGAGCGCAGGGCTACCACGGGGTCCTTCTTGGCGGCTCCCCGGGCGGGGAAGGATCCGGCGATCAGGGTCAGGACCACGGAAATGGCGATCAGGATCACCGCCGCCATGGGGGGCAGCGCCGCGGCGGCGGAAATATCCGTAAGGTGTTGGATGATGGCGTTGATGGGCACGATAAGGATCAGGGTCAAACCGATGCCGAAGAGGCCCGCCGCCAGACCGATGATCACGGTCTCAGCGTTGAACACCCGGGAAATGTCCCGCTTGGAAGCGCCTACGGCCCGGAGAATGCCGATTTCCTTGGTCCGCTCCAGCACGGAGATATTGGTGATGATGCCGATCATAATGGAGGACACCACCAGGGAAATGGCCACAAAGGCAATAAGTACATAGCTGATGGCGTTGATGATGGTGGTGATGGACCGCATCATCATGCCCACATAGTCCGTATAGGTGATCTGGTCGGCCTCGGCCTTCCCGGCGTTGTAGTCGGCGATAATGTCGGCGATCTTGTCCTTGGCCTCGAAGTCTACGGGGTAGAGATTGATCTGTGCGGGATGGTCCAGGTCGGAGACCCCCAGGGTCTCCAGGTTCCCCTCATAGGTGGCGGCGGAGACTGCGGGGCCCATGCGCTCTGCGAAGGCGGCGGCGATCTTCTCGTCGCTCATACCGGCCTGCCGCATGGCCTCAATGTTCGCCATGGCGGTCTGCTGGTCCTCCTCTTCCAGGGTACCGATGTAGGCCGCCACGTCCTCCATGGTGGGAACGCTGGCCTCCGTGTCCCCGGTGTCAAAGGGCAGACCCGTGAACACGTCGGTGTCGGGGCTTTTCTCCTGCTGGGTCACGATTTCGGAATTGGCTACGGCCTCCACCAGGTGGTCCATCAGCTCCCGGCGGTAGCCCACGCCGCCGTAGGTGGTGGACACGCTGGCGTCGGCGCTGGGCCGGAGGATGCCCACCACACGAAGGGTCTCGGCGGAATCCAGCTTGGAGAGAAGATACGCTTCGTCCTGGGACTTGTCCTGCCAGGTTCCGTCCTCCTGCTTCTCGTAATAGCCCGTGGTGGGCAGCAGCTTGAATTCCAGGTTCAGGAGCTCGTCGTAGGTGTAAGCGTGGACGGTGGTGTCCAGGACTGCGTCCTCGTCTCCGGCAATCTTGGCGTTCATGGCGGCTTTCAGCTCGTCAATGTCAAGAAGGCCCAGGGAATACAGGGTGAAGTCCGTAATTTCGTTATTTTCGTTGACCTTGATGACGATCTCGTTCCAGCTTTCCGGCATCCGGCCCGCCAGCACCTCGTACTGCTTGGAAAGAAGCTCGTCGTCGCCTATCAGGCACCGCCAGACCTCGGAGCTGGACATGAAGGGGTTGTTCTCCGTTGCCACGGCTCCCATGCCGGTGGAGGGCATTCCCAAAAGGGGCATGACCTGACTGGGATAGACCTGATAAGCCCCGTCGGAGGTGTCGGCCTTGTACACGTTGAGACTGGTGTCATAGCCGTAGGTAATGTCGGAGGTCAGAGCTTCCAGGCCGCTGTCGCCGGAGTCGATAAAGGCTTTGAAATCCGACAGGTTGTTGCTCTTCTGCTCCGAGAGCATCATGTCCATCATGCCGTTGATGACGTTGTTGGAGTAGACCTTGCTGAGGTCATGGTCCGGGGCCTCTTGGTTCTGCATCATGGCGGACATCATGGACTCGGCGTCCATGGTGTTGGATTCCAGGGTGATGGGATAGCTGGACAGGGTGTCCTTTTCCACTTGAGAGATATATTCCTGTATGCCGGAGGACAGGGACAGGATCAGGGCAATGCCGATGATGCCGATGGACCCGGCAAAGGCTGTCATTACGGTCCGGCCCTTTTTGGTCATCAGGTTGTTGAGGGACAGGGACAGGGCGGTGAGGAAGGACATGGAGGTCTTTCCCGCCTTTTGGACCCGGGGCTCCGGGTAGATTTCTCCGTCCTCCGTATAGGGGTCCGTGTCGCCTATAATCTCGCCGTCGGACAGGCGGACGGTGCGGGTGGCGTACTGGGCCGCCAGCTCCGGGTTGTGGGTCACCATGATGACCAGCCGGTCCTTGGCGATCTCCTGGAGCAAGTCCATGACCTGGACCGAGGTCTCGCTGTCCAGGGCGCCTGTGGGTTCATCGGCCAGGAGGATCTCCGGATCGTTGACCAGGGCCCGGGCGATGGCCACCCGCTGCATCTGACCGCCGGAGAGCTGGTTGGGCTTTTTGTGGGTCTGATCCCCCAGACCCACCTGCTCCAGGGCCGCCTGGGCCCGGCGGCGCCGCTCCTTCCGGGACACGCCGGACAGAGTCAGAGCCAGCTCCACGTTGGCCAGCACCGTCTGATGGGGGATCAGGTTGTAGCTCTGGAACACGAAGCCGATGGAGTGGTTTCGGTAGGCGTCCCAGTCCCGGTCCTTGAAGTCTTTGGTGGACTTGCCTCGGATGAACAGGTCCCCGGAGCTGTAGTGGTCCAGACCGCCGATGATGTTCAGCAAGGTGGTCTTGCCGCAGCCGGAATGGCCCAGAATGGCCACAAACTCACAGGGCCGGAAGTCGATGGAGATGCCCTTCAGGGCGTGGACTTCGTTGGGGCCGGAGTCGTAGTTTTTTACGATGTTTTGAAGTCTCAGCATACTCTTTGCCTCACAAATTAAACGAAATTAAAGTTATTATAGGCGGGATTTGTGAACAGCGTGTGAAAAAACCGCCGGGAAATTGGACAATTCCCGGCGGCTGTCTTAAAAATATTCCCGAAGAATCAGGTCCGTCTGGCCCTGGTTCATGCCCATCTCCAGCCGCAGTACCTTAGGATGGCTGCGGTACTTGGTGCGGATCATGTTCCTGAGGGCGGTGCCTCCCTGATAGCCGTGGATCAGCCGAATCCGATAGGTCCCGGCCTTGGCCCGGCGCAGGGCCGCGTCAATGGCGATCTCCGCCTGGTACACGGTGCAGCCGTGCAGATCCAGCTCCTGTACGGCGTTCGTCATGGCATATCCCCCAGATACTGGAACCGGGGCCCTTCATAGCCGTCCCGGCTGACCCATTCCTCCCACATGGCGGCAGGGCGGACCCAGAGACCTCCTTCCCCATACAAAGCCCGGTAGACGACCATTTTCTCCCGGGTCTCCGAGTGACGGGCCAGAGCCAGAAGTTCATATTCTCCGCCCTTGAAATGGCGGTATTTTCCCGGCTTCAGGTCCATGTCAGCTCCGGGAAATGGCGTATTCCACGGGGGTGTCGAAGGCGTCCTCCAGCAGCTCCGGCTCCGCCAGCAGCTTTTTCACCAGAGCCATGGTGCCGGAGTAATAATAGCCGTCGGCGATCCGCTCGTCCAGAATGACTCCGATGGGCAGAGCCATGTGGGGATCCGGGTTGCCGTCCTTGTCATAGTCCGGGACCATCTTTTTCTTGCCCAGTACCACGAAGCAGGAGGCGGTGCCCCAGTTGCTCAGGTGGTGATAGCCGCACTCCAGGCCGATGGAGCCCAGGTTGGTGACAAAGATAGAGGCGTAGTTGGGATCCTCCTTGCAGATGTCGTTGGGCACCCAGCCGTGACGGTCCAGGAACAGCAGGATCTTCGCCACCAGCCGCAGGATGGGCCAGGGCAGCTTCACCAGCGTGTCCATAATGCCTGTGGAGTTGTCCTTCACATTGGTACGGCGGGTCTGGTGGATGATCTTCACCAGGTCCTCATGGAAACCGTCCAGAGTGGAGTTCTCATCCATTTTCAGGAAAGCCAGGCCCTCCTCCGAGGTATCCTCAAATTTCTTCTTCACCACAAAGGCCAGGGACAAATACTTGCGCATATAGATCCGGTGGTTGACGATGAACCGGTTCATCTTGGGCCGCAGCACAAAGGCCTTGGCGACGGCGGCGCTGACCACATGGAAATAGGTGTATCTGTCTTCGGTCCGGCCTTCGTTTTTCTTGGCGAGATAGTCCTCGATAGGCCGCAGATCGATGTCCTCCGTGATGTAGACCTCATTATCCGCCCGGTTGGGGTAGATGTGGGGCATGAACTGGTTCATGGACGGCAGGTCCCGAAGCCACCAGCCGTCTTTCCGATCCCCTCGGCGCTTTTTGTATTCTTCCATCTTTTTACGCTCCTCACATAGGGGCCAAAGCCCAAAAACTGCGTCAATTATACAAGAACTTCTGCCATAATGCAATAGGGAAGTGGCGGGAGCTGTCCTTTGCTTTTCCGGCGCTTGTGTGGTATGATGATTTCATTACGGGAAAAGGAGACGCCTATGCTGTCGATTTCAACGGTGCTGGCCCAGGAGCTGGGCCGGCAGGAAGAATATGTGGAAAATGTGATCCGGCTTATTGATGAGGGGAATACCATCCCCTTCATCGCCCGGTATCGGAAGGAACTGCACGGGGCCATGGACGATACTACCCTTCGGACCCTGGAAACGAGACTCCAGTACCTGCGGAACCTGGAGGAGCGGAAAGGAGAGATTCTCTCCGCCATCGAGGCTCAGGGCAAGCTGACTCCGGAGCTGGAGCGGAGCATCCGGGAGGCTGCCACCCTGGCCCAGGCCGAGGACCTGTACCGGCCCTATAAGCAAAAGCGCCGGACCCGGGCCACCATGGCAAAAGAGAAGGGCCTGGAGCCCCTGGCCTTGGCCATTTTCGCCCAGGATGGGAAGGAACCCGTCCAGTTGGCGAAAGATTATGTAAACCAAGACCTGGGCGTGGACACGACGGAGGACGCCCTGGCCGGCGCCTCGGACATCATTGCCGAGATGATCTCCGACGACCCGGGTATCCGGGGGCGGCTCCGGGAGAAAATGAGCAAGGCCGCCGTGGAGACGGTCCAGGCCGCGGACCCGGAGGCCGACAGCGTTTACCGGCTGTACTACGATTTTTCTTCCCTGGCATCCAAGCTCCAGAGTCACCAGATCCTGGCCATCAACCGGGGCGAAAAAGAGGGCTTTTTGAAGGTGTCGGCGGCCCTGCCCGGGGCCGAGGGCTCCGCTCTGGTGTGCCGGGGCGCCCTGAAGCCCCAGGGCCCCGTGTCCGCCTTTGTGAAGGCGGCGGCGGAGGACGCCTATGACCGGCTCATCGCCCCCAGCGTCGAGCGGGAGCTTCGAGCGGAGCTGACGGACCGGGCCTCCGAGGCGGCCATTGCCAATTTTGCCCTGAATCTGAAGCCCCTGCTCATGGCCCGGCCGGTGAAGGGCTTCGTGACCATGGGCCTGGATCCGGGCTACCGCAACGGCTGCAAGGTGGCGGTGGTGGACGGCACCGGAAAGCTCTTGGATACCGCCGTGGTGTACCCCACCTTCTCCCAGCGAAAAAAGGAGGAAGCCATCGAGACTTTGTTGGGCCTGATCCGAAAGCACGGGGTCCGGCATATTGCCATCGGCAACGGTACTGCCTCCCGGGAGACCGAGGCCATGACCGTGGAGCTTCTCAAAAAAGCTCCGGGGGTCAGCTATATGATCGTCAGCGAGGCCGGGGCCTCCGTGTACTCCGCCTCCCCCTTGGCGGCGGAGGAATTCCCGGAGTATGATGTGAACCTTCGGTCTGCCGTGTCCATTGCCCGCCGGCTCCAGGATCCTCTGGCGGAGCTGGTGAAAATCGACCCCAAGGCCATCGGCGTGGGCCAGTACCAGCATGATATGCCCCAGAAGCGGCTGGACGAGGCCCTGGGGGCCGTGGTGGAGGACTGCGTCAATGCCGTGGGCGTGGACGTGAACACCGCCAGCCCCAGCTTACTCCAGCAGGTCTCCGGTCTCAATGCCACCACCGCCAGGAACATCGTGGCCTACCGGGAGGAGCATGGCCCCTTCACTGCCCGGAGCCAGCTCAAGAAGGTGCCGAAGCTGGGCCCCAAGGCCTATCAGCAGTCGGCGGGCTTCCTGCGAGTGCCGGAGAGCCGGGAGATCCTGGACAATACCGGAGTCCATCCCGAATCCTACGGCGCGGCGGAGAAGCTCTTGGAGATCTGCGGCTACACCAAGCAGGACGCGGCGGCAGGAAAGCTGACGGAGTTGGACGGAAGGCTCCGGGCCTTTGGACCGGAGAAGGCGGCGGAGGTCTGCGGCGTGGGCCTGCCCACCCTGCTGGATGTGGCCAAGGAACTGCAGAAGCCGGGCCGGGATCCCAGAGACGAGCTGCCGGAGCCCATCCTCCGGACGGACGTACTGGAAATGAAGGACCTGAAGCCCGGCATGGTGCTGACGGGCACCGTGCGGAACGTCATTGATTTTGGTGTTTTCGTGGACATCGGCGTCCACCAGGACGGTCTTGTGCATATTTCTCAGGTGTGCAGTAAGTTTATCCGACACCCCTCGGAGGTGGTCCAGGTGGGAGATGTTGTGAAGGTGGCGGTGCTGGACGTGGACGAGAAGCGGAAGCGCATCAGTCTCACCATGAAAAACCTGCCGAAGGAGTAAGAAAGCGGGGGCTTCATGAAGCAAATGATTGGAGAAATGCCATGACGATCCACTGTGTATGGGAGCATAACGGCAGCGACAGCCTGCTGTATGCGGTAGATTTCGTGGGGGCCTATACCCGCGGGGAGACCTTGGAGGCCGCCCTCCGGAAAATGCCGGAGGAGATCACTTCTTATCTCAAATGGCGCGGCAAGGAAGCAGATACAAGCATGGAGATCGCAGTGATCGGAGAAAAGGCCTCCGGGCTTGCCATCTGCGACGCGGATTCCGATGTGCTCTTTGAAAGTGAAAAAGCGACGCTGACAGCGGAAGAATATGGCACGTTCAAGGCTCTTGCTTTGAAGTCGGCAGGGGACTTCCAAGCCCTGTATGATTCCGTTCCCCACAAGAACGCGGCCACGGCGCCCCAGCGCAGGACCTTTTACGGGGAAGTCCCCCGCACGGCCGCCGAAATGTATACCCATACGAAAAACGTAAACGACTATTATTTTGCGGAGATCCTTGTGGATGCCGACAATGACGGAAGCATCTATGAGTGCCGTGCGCGGGGCTTTGCAGCGCTGGAGGCAAAGCCGGACTTTCTTCAGAATGCGGTGATCGAGGGCAGCTATGGGGAGGATTGGTCCCTGCGGAAGGTGCTCCGCCGGTTCATTTGGCATGACCGCATTCACGCAAAGGCCATGTATCGAATGGCCGTAAAGCTCTTTGGGGCGGAGAATATTCTAAACCCGTTTTGCTTTTGAGGAAGGAACCATAGCCCCCGCCGGGGGACCCATATCCGCAGAATGCCTCGGCCCCTACGAGTGCGGAGCGGACAGCAGAATAGTCCAAATTCCGTAGAAATCCCAGGTGTGCAGTTGAAGAATTTATTTTTTCAACAGGACTGTGGTACTTCTGATTTTGAATTAGCTTTGTTGTTATCTCTAAAATCCTAGGCGGAGGGGCGATTCTGTTTACGAAATCGCCCAAGAGTTAAGCCAGGTAATCTCTCCGGGTTTCGGAGGGAGGGATTGTTAAGGGAGGGGCGTCCC
>CAKTNP010000002.1 GCA_934589155.1 uncultured Oscillospiraceae bacterium
AATTGTGCAAATCCCGATTTGTCGAAATTGTTTTACCATAATGCAGCCCATCAAACAATAAAAAAAGTCCACCGTAATTCTATCAAAATTACGGTGGCATTGTGGTGCCGGTGGCGGGGGTCGAACCCGCACGGTGTTGCCACCGCGGGATTTTGAGTCCCGTACGTCTGCCAATTCCATCACACCGGCATATGGACTTTCCAAATCTCTTGGAAAGCCATTTGATTATAACCCAACTCCGGGAAAATAGCAAGAATTATTTTGGTTCCTTCCCGGTGTGCAGCTCTTCCTTGATCTTTGTGGAGGAGATCTCCGGGGTCCGGGGCAGATACACCACCTCGCACTGGGACTTCAGAAAGTCGAACTTTCCCTTCCAGTCGTCCCCCATGACAAATACGTCGATGTGGTACTTCTCCACATCCAGAGCCTTCTGCTCCCAGCCGCACTCCGGGATCACCAGGTCCACATAGCGGATGGCCTCCAGCATGGACTTGCGCTCTTCATAGGAGAAGTAGCTTTTTTTCTGTTTTTCGTTCCAGTTGAACTCGTCGGTGGACAGGCCCACCACCAGATAGTCTCCCAGGGCCTTGGCCCGGCGCAGCAGATTGATGTGGCCGTAGTGCAGAAGGTCAAAGGTCCCATAGGTCAGTACACGCTTCATTATGCTCTCCCCTTTTCATTCAGCTTGTCTATGATCCAACCGGCACAGCGCTCGGCGGCGTGGCCGTCCTCCCGAAAGCCGTTTTCCTCGGTAAAGCTTCTCCACCTGCAGGCATAGGCCTCCCCATCGAAGGTCTCCACCGCCCGGGCCAAAGCCTCGTTGCTCTGGGCCAGGGGGAAGGGCAGCTCGCCCAGGGGAAAGTAGAAATTCCGGTCGTTCCGGTAGGTCTCAATGTCCGTGGCGAACTGCAGGCAGGGCTTGCCGCTGAGGGCAAAATCAAACATGCAGGAGGAGTAGTCCGTCAGGAGCACGTCCGCCGCGCACAGGAGCTCCGCCATTTCGGGATATTTCGTGGCGTCCAGGACCCGGTCCCCGTCATAGGTGAACAGCCCCGCCGACTGGGCCGTCACATTGGGGTGGAGCCGCACCAGCAGGGACCAGTCCCCGCCGAAGCGCTTTCCCAGGGCCTCCAGCAGGGGCTTCGGCGCCAGGCCGTAGGCGGCGGTGCTGTGGTCCGCCCGGAAGGTGGGCGCGTAGAGCACCAGCTTCCGATCCTCCGGCAATCCGAAAAATCTGCGGATGGCCCGGGCCGTTTCCTCCTGAGGCCGGAAAAACACGTCGTTCCGGGGCGACCCGTACAGGGCAACGGGGCCGGAATACCAGAAGGACCGGTGATACAGTTCCTCCATAAACCTGCTCCCCGCCACCATAAGGTCGCAATGAGCGGAATCCAGACGGCAGCCCCGGACATACTCCGGCTCCAGGGCCTCCGCCGCGTCGGCCTCGATGCGTTTCAGGGCAAAGCCGTGCCAGGTCTGCATATAATACTGGCCCTTCCGCTTTCGGCGGTCATATTTTCTGCAATTGTCCACCCAGACCTTGGCCGTGGACAGGGCCAAAATCCGGCCCCAGCCCCGGTAATCCACGGGGCGGATCCCCTGGGGCAGGGTGGCCGCCTCTTCCGGGGAGGACACCAGCCACAGAAGATCCAGATCCTCTCCGGTATCCAGCAGCGCCTGGGCAATGGCCCGGGGGCTGTCGGAATAGCCCCGGCCGTAATAACTGGAGAAAACCACCCGGTTTTTCCGCAGGGGCAGCAAGCCCCCCAGGCCCCAGGCCAGATCAGAAACAAGGTTCTTTACACCCATACAGGCCGCCTTTCTTCCGCCTCAGCCCCGAACCCCGCGGCGAACCGTAAACAGCAGCCGCAGAAGTCCGTACTGACGCAGCTCCAGAAGCTTCAGCACGATTCGTTTTTTTCTTCCCAGCCGGGAGAGCAGAGGGTTCTTTCCATAGCCGGGATAGTTCTTTTGCACATAGCCCAGAAAATCCGGGAGAAAAACCGCCTTTGGATCCGCCATCAGCACCCGCTGGGCCGCCAGGAGGCAATTGTCCACTGCAAGGTAGCACAGATAGGGCTCCAACTCCGGCCGATTCCGGTAAAACTCCCCAACGGACCGCAGTGCGTCGATGATCTCCAGATTTCTGCGGAGATTCTCATGGTGCATAATGGATCCGGGCCGCTGTACGTAATAATAGAGCCTATCCGGGATGGCCGTCACCGTAGCCCCGGGATAGCACTTGGGACAGGTTCCCAGGTCCTCGAACCAGACCCTGCCGGGAAAGCGGATTCCCTGATCCAAAAACAGCTTTCGCCGGGTGATCCGCAGGCAGGCGCTGAAGGGCTGCAGCAGCACCTCCCCCCGGGTCTCCAGGCTGCAGACCTCTCCGAAGGGCAGGGTTGGCAGCTGGCCCGGAGCCAATTCTCCCGCCGTGTCGTAGTAAAAGCTGAACAGCACAATGTCGCTGCCGGTCCGCTCCGTGACCTCCGCCAGCCGGGACAGGGCTCCGGGGGCGATGTAGTCGTCGCTGTCGATGAAAAAGAGATACTCTCCCCGGGCCCGCTCCAGTCCCGTATTCCGGGCGGCTCCCAGGCCCCCGTTTTCCTGGTGGATCACGGAGACCCGGGGATCTCGGGCGGCGTATTCATCGCAGAGGCCGGGGCTTACGCCATCGGTGGAACCGTCGTCCACCAGAATGATCTCAAAATCCGCAAAATCCTGGCACAACAAAGACTCCATACATTTGGGAAGGTAATCCGCCACGTTATAAACGGGCACCACCAAGCTCAGCCGCATTCGCTCTCTCCCTTCTCCGGAGCCAGCAGCTCCCGGTGCCGATAGATGACCACCAGCCGGTAGGCCAGAATCAGGGTCTCCGTCACGGACACGGCGCAGCCCAGGCTCACGGTGGTGATGGTCCTCGTGAGATACAGGGTCAAAAGCATCACAAGATGGCACACGGTGCCGAAGATCACGGAATAGTTGGCGTGCTTCGTCAGGCCCATGGCGCTGAGCATGGGGAAGCCGCAGATATAGCTGGGCAGAATCACGATACCCACCGGCAGCATGGCCCGCAGGACCTTGCCCGCCGGGGCGAAGTCCGCGCCGAACAGGAGCCCGCACAGGGGCTCCGCCCAGATAAAGGCCCCGGTGCAGCCCACGATGATAATGGGCATGGCAATGGTCAGAACCTTTTTCACCAGCTTAAAGTCCCGGTTCTTCACCATGTAGGGATACAGGCTGTCGGACACGGGAGACAGGGCGTTTTTGCCGGTGGTGATGAGCTTATCCGCCGAGGTGTACAGGCCCGTGGCGGCGCCGCCGGCGGTCATGATGTCCAAAAGCACCGTGTTGAAGGCGGTGTAGGCCGTGGTGGCGATCCGGGAATAGAAGAAGGTGGAGGCCCGGCGGAACAGGGTGCCCACGTCCTTCTTCGTCACCTTGGCAAAACGGATGCCCATGCGCCGGTGCAGGTGCCAGAAGGCCCCCAGCAGGGCGAAGAAATTGCCGATGATATTTAGGGTGGGCACCACCAACAGATCCTCCGGCGTTTTCAGGAACAGAAAAATGGCCACGGTGAAAAACAGGCGGATCAGCACCGTCCGCACGGTAATGGCCGTCATTTTCTCCAATCCCCGGTACAGATAGTCCGGGATCATGGAGGTCAGGGCCGTGGACAGGAAGGTCAAAAGGAACAGGGTCCGCTTTTCCTGCCAGGCGGGGATCACCCGGCACAGCACCGTCAGCACCAGGGCCGAGGCCAGGGACAGGAACACCTTGCAGATGGTAACGCCGGTGAAGATTCGGTTCAGTGCCTCCGGGTCCTCCCGCCGCCGGGAGACCTCCTCCGTGGCGGAGAGCAGGAAGCCGAAGTCAATGACCAGCTGGAAATAGACCATCACCGCCGTGGCGGCCCCCAGATAGCCGTAAATGGCGGGGCCCAGGATCCGGGTCTCATAGGGGACTGCCGCCAGGCTCAGGATACTGCTGGAAAACTGCAGGATGTAGAGCATCACCGTGTTCTTGAGCAGTATGCCCCGCTTGCTGTTGAGATGGATTCGATTCATGGAAATACCTCATTTCCCGGCGTTCTTCAGCCGGAACAAAAGCGCCAAAAGCCCATAGCACCGGGCCTCCAGCAGAAGATAGGCCAGCCGCTGGCTGCCGGGAAACACACCGGGCTTTGCCAGAGACCGATAATCCGGAAACTCTTTTTGCAGAGTCTGCCGGAAGGTTTTCAAAAGGGGATGCCTGGGATCCGCCTGCAGGACCCGCACCGAGGCCGCGATATACAGGTGCTCCACCATAAGGCGGCACAGCTCCCGGCGATAGGCGTCAAACAGGCCCTTTTCCCGATACCAGCCCAGCAGGTCCTGAAACGCGTCCAGGATCTCCCGGTTCCGCTCCACGTTGCCGTTTCGCATAATGGAGCCGGGTCGGACCAGATACCGGTATAGAGGCTCCTCCAGGGTCACGACGGAATCTGCCAGGGCGAAGAGCTTCTGGCTGGTGCGGATGTCCTCATACCAGACCTTGGTGGGATACAAAATGCCGGAAGCCAGGAAAAACTCCCGCCGCCAGATCCGGGCCCAGGCCGCAGGCAGTGACCGGAGAAACTCCGGATGCTCCTTCAGGGTAAAGGGGCCGTCATAGTGCCGGGAGGTCTCAATCCTGCGGAGCGTCCCGGCCCCGTCGTCCTGGTCCATGGGGAAGGAGTAAATGTCGGCGTGGGTCCTGTCGATCTCCCGGGACAAAAGGGTCAGGCTTTGGGGGGCAATGGTATCGTCGCTGTCCACGAAGAACAGGTACTCTCCCCTGGCCGCCGCCAGGCCCGTATTCCGGGCGCCGCCCAGGCCCTTGTTCTCCTGGTGGATGACCCGGATCAGGTCCGGGTGCCGGGCGGCGTTCTCGTCGCAGATGGCCCCGCTTTTCCCGTCGGTGGAGCCGTCGTCCACCAGCAGGATCTCGCAGTCGGCACAGTCGCAGGCCAGGACGGAATCGATGCACTTCTGCACAAACTCCGCCACATTGTACACGGGAATCACAATACTAAAGCGCATGGGATCAACCTGCCTTTATCTCCGTTTTGGGATACTTTCTCAGCTTCACCAGATAGTACACCACCGCCAGCACCACCGAGAAATAGATGGAACCGTTAGGCCGCCGCAGCACCCCGGCGGTGCAGTAAGAGTGGATCAGATACATAATAAGGGCAATGCCCCAGCCCGCGGATTCCAGGGTGAAATAGGTCCTGAAATCCCGGATCAAAGCCTTGACGATCAGCACCACGAAATACAGCAGGAACAGCAGCATAGCCGCCAGGCCGATGGCCCCATAGAGGAAATAGATACCGTGGAAGTCGTTTTCTACGTCATAGGTGTTCTTCCCCACAGTGAACCGGCTCAGCTCCACGCCGAAGAGCCTTGCGGAGAAGGGGGACTGGTCCATAAGCAGCCGCCCGAACTGGAGCTTCCGGGGCCGGAGGGCCGTAATGGTCTTGATGTCCCAGGAATAGTCGTACATTTCAATGGTCCGCTTGGCGCCGAATATCTCTACAAAGTCGGGAGCATAGGTCTCATAGATGGGGGTCAGGGCCTCCACCCACAGGGCCTTCCGCCGCTCCAACTCCTCCGGGCTCAGATCCTCGTCCTGCTCCGGAAGGGTGCAGTCCTTCAACAGACCGTCGATTCGTTCCTGCCGGTCCGTCTGAACCTTCTCATAGCTCTTCTGGTGCTGGACCATGGGAGACAGGGGCATAAAGCCCAGAAACACGATGGTCACGGCAAAAAAGGCGCAGGCCCGCCGCCAGTCCCCGGGCCGGATCAGGATCATGGACAGGCCCAGGCCGAAGCCCGCCGCCGCCAGGCCCAGATAGCACAGCCGGGTGCCCGTGAGATACAGGTCCAGGAAGCCGGCCAGCAGCACCACCCAGAACAGGGGGCTCCTCAGCCCCCTGCGGCGATACAGCAAAGAGCAGGCCACGGGGACCAGGGCCGTCAGGATGGCGCTCTGGCTGTTGGGAAAATAGAACCAGCCCGTGACGCCCAGGCCGTCGGCGTAGGTGGTCCGCATGGTGCCGGTGAGCCAGGACAGCAGGATGGACAGGAGAATCACCACCAGATTCGTTAAAAAGCCGTAGGTAATGGCCCGATAGCAATCCTCATTTTCCCGCAGGAAGGTAATGAAACACAGGGTCAGAAAGGGCAGCTGGATCACCCGGATATAGTTGGTCAAATCCCCCACGGGGTCCTGATAGCCGAACTGCCAGGCGGCGAACACATGGCCCGCCCACAGCAGGGCCATTACGGCGGCGGCGATCCAATAGATCTTTTTCCGCCGGGACAGGCTGAAGCCCAGGACCAGAGCCGCCCCGAAAAAGCCCAGACGCAGGGCCAGGGTGATAGCGCCGCTCAGGTTCCGCTCCAGCACCCAATAGGACAGAATGTCCATAAAGGGCTGGATCAGCAGGAGAAGAAACACGATCAAAGGCAGCCGCTTCACAAGAGCCTGCCGGAATTGGGATTCTTTTTTCATACGTTGACCTCGTTTTTGCAGGATCGGGAGGCGCCGGACCGGGAAAGGGTCAGCAGCGTCGCCAGGATCGCCCCCATGTAAAAGGCGGCGTTGGGCCGGCGCAGCACGCCGGAGGTGAAATAGACATGGGCCAGGCAGCAGATCAGAGCCGTGCCGAAGGCGCCCATATCCAGGGTAAAGCCGGTTTTGAAGCCCCGGACCAAGGACCATGCCACGGGGACCAT
Organism: uncultured Oscillospiraceae bacterium; assembly: GCA_934589155.1. GTDB lineage: Bacteria > Bacillota > Clostridia > Oscillospirales > Oscillospiraceae > Faecousia. Next base: position 6,762 of record CAKTNP010000002.1, read on the forward strand.
GCACCCCGCCAGGAACAGGAGCAGCAGGGCCAGGCCCACGGCGCCGCAGAGATAATAGATCCCGTGGAAGTCGTTTTCCGCGTCATAGCTCCGGCCGTCGTAGGCGGTTTCCGCCCACTCAATGCCGAAGATCCGGCTGCCCGGGTCCTCCTCCAAAAGCATACTGTTGTAGTTCCGCTTTTCCCGGCGCACGTCGCAGATGTCCCCGGCGTCGGTGGAGTTTCCGTAGACCTCCGCCGTCCGGGCCAGACCGAAACGGCCCGTGGGTCCCGGCAGATAGGTTTCATAGGCGGACCGCAGAGAGGCCAGCTCCAGCGCCTGTCCGGTCAGGCCCTCCGCCTCCGCCCGGGCCCTGTCCTCCGCCACCATGGCGTCGATGTCCTGCTGCTTGAGGATCTTGTTGGCCGCCACCTGCTGGTTGTTGCGGTACATGGGGCTCAGCCGGAACCCGCCCAAGGCCAGGCAGGCGCAGAGGATCAGCGCCAGGGCCGCCCGGCCCGAGGGGACCTTTCCCGTCCACTTCTGAACCAAGAAGGTCAAGGCCAGGGCCAGGGCCGTGCCGAACAGGGCGGCGTAGGTCAGCCGGGTGGCGTAGAAATAGAGCATCCCCAGAAAGACGATCCCGGCTCCCAGAATCCAAAAGGGGTTATAGTTCTTCCGCTCCGCCGTGTAGGCAATGGCCACCGGCACCAGCATGCTCAAAATGGCGCTCTGGGAACTGGTGTTGCTGAACCAGCCCAGCACGCCGATGGATTTGTTGGCGTAGGTATAGGGATTGGTCTTGGTGACCACGCTGAGAAGCTCCACCGCCAAAATCACCAACAGGCTCCCCACGAAGCCCCGCTTCACGGCCTCCAGGCACCGGGGCTCCCGTTTCAAAAACGTCACAAAAGCCAGTGCCGTCAGGGGCAGCTGGTAGATCCGGACCAGGTTGGTCAGGTCCCCTATGGGGTCCAGATACCCCTTCTGCCGGCAATAGAGCATATGGGCCAGGGTAAAGGCCCCCAGCACCGCCGCCGTCAGATAGTAGCTCCGCCGCCGGTCCGTCATCAAAAAGCCCAGCAGCACCATGGCCGCCAGAAGCCCCAGCCGCAGAATGAGGGTCAGCCGGTTGGAAAATCCGCCCACATCCATCCAATAGGACAGCACGTCCAGAAAGGGCTGGATCAGGCACAACAAAAATACCAATAGCGGAAGCCGTTCCCGGCTCCCCCGCAAAATAGGCTGCTGCCGCATATACGCCTCCTGAAAGTCAAACAAAATCAGCATATATTATAATACCCGGGACTGACTCTGTCAATAAAAGCCGGAAACCGGCAAAAGGGTCCAATTTTTCAGGCAAAGACCGGGTAAGTCTCTTTTCAATCCCGCTTTCCTATGCTATAATGAAAAAAATGAAAAAAGGAGCGCGAGCACATGGGTCTCAGATTTCGCAAGAGCATCAAGGTGGGGGATCACTCCCGGGTCACGGTGAGCAAGTCCGGCGTAGGCTTCAGCACCGGTGTCAAGGGTGTGCGCTTCACCCGCACCGCAAACGGCAGAAATAAGGTCTCCACCAGCATTCCCGGCACGGGTCTTTCCTATGAAAAGTACATAGGCGGGAAAAAATCCGGGAAGAAGAGCGCGGGCTCCGGCGGAAGCAATACCGTGGCTATTGTAGCCATCGTGGCGGCGGCCGTGGTCATCGTTCTGCTGGTGGTGCTGTATCTGTTCGTCTCCGGCAAGCTGACCCCGGAAATGGTGAACTCCGCGAAGGACCTTCTGAACTGATCTTTCCCAGCATACTGAACTAATCTCTTCCAGCAAATTGAACTGATCTCTTCCAACATATCACAGGGCCCGGCGGTCTCCCGCCGGGCCCTGTCTCTTTTGCCGTTCCCAGCCCCGCCCGCTGCCCCGGGCCGGTATTGGAGTTGTCCCACGTTCGGCCTCTGCACTTGTAGGGGCTGATGCCCACATCAGCCCTGCTTTGCAAAAATTGGGTTTCTGCAAGGAGAACGGCCCCCGGCGGGTGGCTTTCTGCTCGTGCAGAAAGTCACCAAAGACACGCCAGGGGGCAGGGCTTTTTACAAAGACGCCCCGCCCCCTGTACCCCCACCCTCCGAAGATTGGATAGATGTCCTAATTTACCATTTGGGCGATTTCGTAAACAGAATCGCCCCTCCGCCTAGGATTTCAAAGAAAGCAAATGGCACCCATGCAATACAGTCCTTCCGCTGTTCTATTAAAAACTTCCACTATTTTACAGCTGCCGTCCGGGACTTTCACCCCCGTAGGATTCCATGCCCAGGCCCCTATATAAAAGCGGGATAGAAACCTTCGGTTTCTATCCCGCTTTTGTTTATCGTCTCTTTACTCCAGCACGTGCTCCAGACCCATCTGCAAAATGGTGGCCACATGGTCGTCCGCCAGGGAATAGAGCATGTTCTTCCCCTCCCTGCGGAATTTGATCAGATGCATCTGCTTCAGGATCCGGAGCTGGTGGGAAATGGCGCTCTGGGACAGATCCCCGGCCTCCACAATATCGCTGACGCAGCGCTCGGACTGGCCCAGCAGGGTCAGGATATGGACCCGGGTGGGATCCGCAAAAGCCTTAAACAGCTCCGCGATCTGCTCCATGGTCTCTTTTTCCGGGATCTTCGCGTCCATAGGCTCCCTCCTGTTCCACAGATTTCTTCTATTTTACCGCAATCCGGCTCCGGTTGCAAGTGTCATTTCCCTCAATCCTTGGCGTAAAGGGCCCGGATGGAGTTCAGCACGCACAGCATGGCCACGCCGGAGTCCGCGAACACCGCCATCCACATGGAGGCGAAGCCGCACAGACCCAGGATCATCACAATGATCTTAATGGCCAGAGCGAAGATCACGTTCTGCCAGGAGATCCGGCGGGTCCGTCTGGCAATGGAGATGGACTGGGGAATGGCCCCTACGGAGGAATTCATGTAGATCACGTCCGCCGCCTCAATAGCCGCGTCGGCGCCGGAGCCCATGGCCGCGCCCACGTCCGCACCGGCCAGCACGGGGGCGTCGTTGATACCGTCGCCCACAAACATGACGCTGCCCCGGCGGCTCCGGATGTTCTGGAGCTTTTCCAGCTTCTCCTGGGGCAGGAGCTTGGCGTGGACCTCATCGATCCCCGCCTCCCGGGCCACCGCCTTGGCAGAGGCCTCCGTGTCGCCGGTGAGCATGGCCGTGGCGATGCCCTGTCGCTTCAGGGCGGAAATCGCCTCTCGGGCCCCTTCCTTCAGAGTATCGGAGATCTCCAGTCGTCCGGCAAAGCTGCCGTCCACGGCGGCCAGGACCTCCGCCCCGGAGTGGGCCGCCTCAGCTCCTGTAACTGCAATGCCGAAGCGCTCCATGAGCTTCCGGTTGCCGCAGAGGACCTCATGGCCGCCGGTAATGCCCCGGATGCCGTAACCCGCCAGCTCTTCCAGCTCCTCCGGCTCCGGCAGGGTCAGGCCCCGCTCCTTGGCGGCGGTGACGATGCTGTTGGCAATGGGATGGGTGGAGGTCTGCTCGCAGGCGGCGCAGAGGGCCAGCAGGGTGTTTTCCTCCATGTCAGCCTGGGGCAGGACCTTCTGCAGGACGAAGTTGCCCTTGGTGATGGTACCGGTCTTGTCCATGACCACGGCCTTCACATCGCTGAGGGCCTCAATGGACACGCCGCCCTTGAAGAGGATGCCCCGCTTGGAACCGGCGCCGATGCCGGAGAAGAAGGCCAGGGGCACGCTGAGGACCAGGGCGCAGGGGCAGCTCATGACCAGGAAGGACAGGGCCGTGTACACCGAGGCGGTGCCGGAGGTGCCGTGGAGCACGCCTACGGTGCCCGTATAAGCGGGATCCACAAAATAGTGCCAGCCGGGAATGATCAGGGGCAGCACCAGGGCCACGAAGGCCGCCAGGCCCACCACGATGGGGGTATACACCCGGGCGAATTTCGTAATAAACCGGTCGATCTTGGGCTTGCTGGCGGCGGCATTCTCTACGGAGTCCAGGATCCTTGTGACCATGGACTCGGACAGAGGCTTTTCCACTCGGATCTTCAGCTGGCCGGAGGTGTTGACGCAGCCGGAGGTAACGCTGTCCCCCACGTCCACGTGGACGGGCACCGGCTCGCCGGTAATGGGAGAGGTGTCAATGCGGCTCTCGCCGGAGAGGACCACGCCGTCCAGGGGGATCCGGTCGCCGGGCCGGACCAGCAGCACGTCGCCCACCTTCGCATCCTCGGCGGGGATCACTTCGATCTCTTCGCCGTCTGCCAGGTTGACCACCTCGGGCCGCAGGTCCACGGCGTCCATGATCTGGCTGCGGCTCCGCTCCACGGCCTTGTGCTCGAAGAACTCGCCGATCTGATAGAACAGCATGACGCCCACGGCCTCGGAATAGCTGCCGATGGCAAAGGCGCCGACGGTGGCAATGCTCATGAGGAAATTCTCGTCAAAGAGCCGGCCCTTTATAAGGTTCCGCAGGGCGGTGAGGACCACTTCCCAGCCCAGCAGCACATAGGCCGCAATGAACACGGGGACGGAGGCGGACAGGCTGCCGAGCATAACTCCGGTATTCTTGAAGATCACGCCCAGGATAAACAGCAGGGCCCCGGCGCAGAGGCACACAAGCTCCCGCTTTTCCTCGTTCCCTTCCTCCTTCTTGGCGGTCTTTCCCCGGGCCGCCTCCTCCAGGATCTCCACATCGGGCTCCATGGAAACAGCCACCCGCCGCAGCTCCGGCAGCAGGGCCGCCGGATCCTTGGCCCGGATCCTGAGCTGCTTGGTGGCGTAGGTAATGGTCAGGTCCTCCACGCCCTCCACGGTACGCAGACGGGATTCCAGCTTGGCGGCACAGGCGGCGCAGTCCAGATTCTCAACGGTGTAAATGGTGACGCCCTTGCCCATCAGGGGCTGGGACTCCCGGACCTCCTCGTCCTCATGGTCATGGCCGCAGCAGCCGCCGTGGTCATGGTCGTGGTGATGGTGGTGGTGGTCGTGCCCGCAGCACTCGTCCTCATCATCGTCGTGGTGATGGTGTTCGTGCCCGCAGCCGCACTCCCCTTTTTCATGATGGTGGTGTGCATGGTGCTCATGATGGCCGCTCCGGTCCTTCCGCTCCGAAACGGTCACATCCGGCTCCATCTCCGCCGCCACCCGGCGGATCTCCGGCAACAGGGCGTCGGGATCCTCCGCGGTAACGCGAAGCTGCTCCGTGGCAAAGATAATGGTGACTTCTTCTACTCCGGGGATCTTCTGGATCTCCCGCTCCAGCTTGGCGGCACAGGCGGCGCAGTCCAGGTTTTCGATCCCATATACTTTTCTGGGCATTGTGGCTCCTCCCTTGCGTTTTTCATTGACATATGCACATACGCTCATGTGTTTGTACTTAATATACACCGGCATATCGCCTCTGTCAAGAGGGAATTTGCTTTTCCTCCAATTTCCCAAAATTTTTCCCCGCATGAAGCCCCCCGCAAAAACAGGGGCCCGGTCACCCTACGGTGGCCGGGACCCCGGAAACAGCGGTAAGCAGCAGGACCATGAAAAGCTGGACTGCCAGAATCACCAGCAGGCCGATGCCCAGGATCCTCCAGATCCGCCGGGCCCGCAAGCAACGCAGAGTAACATGGGCCATTCCATAAGAAAAACGGGCGGACTTCGCCGCCCCATTTGAGATTAAAACAGCCGAATCTGGCCCGTTGTCAGGCTCTCCAAGTCCCGGAGCCCCTCCGGGGTCACCGGTACGGCACCCCGCTCCAGGAGGTCCTCGGTGCCGGGCCGCCCGTCGTCTCGGAGGAACAGGGGGCTCCAGCCCCGCTTCAGATTCTCGGCGCAGCCGGCCCAGGTGCCGCCCACCCCCAGCCGGGGATGGACCCCCAGGACCTTTTCCCCAAGGGCGTGGATCAGCCGGTTCCGGCTGAGAGCCCGCTGGGCGGAAAACGCCTCGTCAAAGCCTCCCTCGCTGCAATAGAGGATCCCCTTCGGGGCGTTTTTCCGCCGCTCCGCCAGAGAATCTGCCAGGAAGGAGATCACCGTGCCCCCGGCTCCAAGGCAGGCCCGCTGGCCCAGCCTGTCACAGCCCCGGGCATTTCCGGACACCAGCGTATAGCCCTGACGGGCCGCCTGGGCTCCCGCCTCCCGGGCAAAGGCCCCGTCCGCCGCATCCGGCTCCCGGGTCCCCACCAGGGAGATCTTCCGTCGGGAAAACAGGGCCGGATCCCCATAATAAAACAGCACCGCCGGGGCCTCCTGGCCCAGGGCGCTCCACAGATCCGCCGGATAGCCGGGGCTGATCCGGGTCAGGACCCCGATCCCCAGTTCCTCCGCCCGGATCATGTACCGGTCCAGTTCCCGTTCCTGGGACAGCAGCCCCAGGATCCGCCGGGCCATGGGCGCTTCATAGCCCCAATCCAGCAGCAGCGCCTCCGTGACCTCTCCGCAGGGATCGGTCCGGTCCTCCATCAGGGCCCGCCTGCCCAGCAGTCGGAACTGCCGCAGCGTCAGGACCGGCCGGTCCGGGCTCCCCAGGCTGCTGCACAGCAGGAGAAACCCCCGCTCCGCCCCGGTCATTACCGGAAACGCTTCCGCACCACCGGCTCCTTCACTTCCTCCTGGGTCAGGGAGCCGTCGGCATTCAGCTGCATGGGGCGGATCACGAAATGGGAATACTTGGCGATCTCATCCAGCTTGGCCTTCTCCGGGAAATTGCCCACGATGGACCAGGCCACGCCCTTTTTCTTGGCCCGGCCGGTCCGGCCGATGCGGTGGATATAATACTCGTTCTCCTCGGGCACGTCGTAGTTCACCACGCAGTCCACGTCGTCCACGTCGATGCCCCGAGAGGCCACGTCCGTGGCGATGAGGATCCCCAGCTTCCCCTCCCGGTACTGGCGCATGGTGGCCTCCCGCTGGCTCTGGCGGATGTCGCCGTGGATGCAGGCAGCGTCGGCCCCGGCCCGGATGAAATCATCGCAGAGCCGCTGGCACATATGCTTGGTGTTGCAGAAAATAATGACCCGCTCAAAGCCCTGGGTCCGAAGGAGCCGCAGGGTGGTCTCCTCCTTTTCCAGGGGGGTGCAGGTAAGGTAATACTGGTCGATGTCCGGCTTGTCCTCCAGCTTGGGCTCCACGGTGATCTCCACCTCGTCCCGCTGGTACATCCAGGACACGGTCATGACCTCCTGGGAAATGGTGGCGGAGAACAGGCCCAGGTTCTTCCGGTTCTTGATCTTCTCAATGATCCGGGTCACGTCCTTGAAAAAGCCCATGTCCAGCATCCGGTCCGCCTCGTCCAGGATCACGGTCTGGATCTTGTCCAGCCGCAGGGTCTTGCGGTTGTAGTGGTCCATGAGCCGGCCCGGGGTGGCCACCACGATCTGAGGCTTTTTCTCCAGGGCCCGGATCTGGGTGTTGATGCTGGCGCCGCCGTAGGTCACGGCAATGCGGATCCCCTTGCAGTAAGAGGCCAGGCTCCGGAGCTCGTCCCCGATCTGGATGGCCAGCTCCCGGGTGGGGGCCAGGATCAGCCCCTGGAGGTCCGTGCTCTCCGGGTCAATATGCTCCAGCATGGGAATGCCGAAGGCAAAGGTCTTGCCGGTGCCGGTGGGGGCCTTGGCGATAACGTCCTTCCACTCCATCAGGGGCGGGATGGCCTCCCGCTGGACGGAGGTGGGATAGCCGTAGCCCTTTTCCTCCAGGGCCTTCAGAATAGGCTCCGACAGGCCCAGGGCTTCAAACGTAATGTTGCTTTCCATATTTGTCGTTCCTTTGTTCAAAAAATCTCTATATATACTACCAGAGTTTCCACCGTTTTGCAAGATTTTCCCGCATCTTCCCGCTCTCCGCCGCGCAGAGGTTCCGCCACAGCCCTTAGGGAGGGAAAATAATCGGTGCAGGTGCGGATCCCCACCCGGAAGTCTCTCCGTTTTCGCTTTTGTACTATAAGTTAACATAATTTTAATTATGTTAATCATTGGCTTACACCTTCACCCCACCCGCCTGTCCATAGGCAAAAAAGGTCTGCGGTCCGTTTTCAGACCGCAGACCCATGGGCTGCTGTTCTATTGGATCCTGCACCGAGTCTCTTCCCTTTTTATCCCTTGGCAATGGCCAGAGCGAAGGCCTTTTCCACCTGCTCCGGTGTCGTCATCCGGTGATTCAGCACGCAGCAGCTGTTTTCGCTGCACTCTTTGCTGTAGCTCCTGGCCTCCTCCAGGGTGATGTAATCCCCCATGGTGGGGAACTCCATCCGCCGCAGCATGGCCCGCAGATGGTCCACGCCCTTCCGGGCCCCTTCCTCCGGAGACAGGCCGGAGACCTCTGCGCCCATGGACCGGGCCAGATCAAAATACCGCTGGGGGCAGGAAGGGATCCCGTATTCCAAACAGGCCGGCAGGGACACGCCAACGGAATAGCCGTGGGGCACCCCGTGGTATTTGCTGAGCATGGCTCCCAGGGCGTGGCTCTCTCCGGCGCCGATGTTCAGGGCCAGGCCCGCCAGCAAGGCCCCCCACATCATGTTCATCCGGGCCGTGAGGTCCTGGCCATCTGCATAGACTCGCTCCACGTTGGCGCAGAGCAGCTCTACGGCTCTCAGAGCCAGCGTGTCGCTGACCAGGCAGGGCTCGGCAATGGTGGCCGCATGGACATAGCTCTCCGCCGCATGGGCCAGGGCGTCCGTAAAGCAGCTGACCATAATGGGCCGGGGCAGACTCACCGCCAACCGGGGATCCAACACTGCCGCGTCAGACAGGATATACCTGCTTTCCAGCGTCATTTTCCGGTGATTTTCCCGGTTGGCCAGCACCGCGTAAAGGGAGACCTCGGAGCCGGTGCCGCTGGTGGTGGGAATACTGATAATGGGGCAGCCCTTTTTCGTAATGGGCTTAGGGTTGGGCCATCGCCGGGTGTATTCCAGCACATTGCCCTCATGGGCCGCCATCAGGGAGATGCCCTTACCCACGTCCATAACGCTGCCGCCGCCAATGCTCACCACACCGTCGCAGCCCGTCTCCCGGTAGACCCGGCTGCCCGCGTCCACCATGTCGCTGAAGGGGTCCGGCTCCACACCGTCATAGACGGCGTAGAGGATCCCCTGTCTCCGGCAGGTCTCCTCTGCCAGGGCCAGGCTGCCCGAGGCCCGGACGCCTGCGTCCGTCACCAGCAGGGGCTTTTTGACCCCCTGCCTTTTCAGGACCTCTCCGATGGCGTCGAAGGCCCCGACTCCCGCCGTGATCTCAATGCCCTCTAGGCTGTATTGTACGTAACTCATAGAGCGCCTCTTATTTCTCCTCAAAGGGTCCCAGGTCGATGAGGCCCAGGAGGTAATCCATCCGGGTCAGCTTCCAGACGCCGGACTCTTTCCGTAGCTGGATCTCATACCGGGCGCAGGCAAAGGCGTGGTCCTTGTTCTCGTTGGTGTAGACCAGAGGATGCTTTCTCTGGGCATGGCCGCTCATCCGGTACAGGTACAGGTCCGCCGTGTCCCCGTGGACCTCGCAGCGGTCCAGCTTCACGGGATGGGTCCAATACCGGTCCGGCTGCCGGTGGTATTTCAGGGTGGCAATGAACAGCCGGTAGTCCATGGTGCCCCAGGGCTGCATGTTCACCACAATGTCCTCGCTCAGAGCCTTGGGCAGGTTGTCGAAGGATACTGTGTCAATACCGTAGGCATAGCAGGCCATGGCCTCCACGATCTTCTCCTCCTCCGTCAGCTCCTCCTGGGACTCCGGGATCACGTGCCAGGGGTTGTCCAGCTCGCCGCTGATGCAGGGCAGATGGACCCCGGGGAACCACTTGGCCTTGGGCTCCTCGTAGAACCAGCAGTCCTCGAACTCCTTGTAGTCTCCCGTGTGGTTCATAAGATCCATACGGATGGTGGTCATTTTCCAGCCGGATTCCAGCTTCTCCCAGGTGTTGGTGTACATCTGCGTAAAATCAAAGTAGCGGAAGCCCTTCCCTTCGTTCTTGTACACATGAAAGACCACGGAGGCGCTCTGCTGGGCCCGGTTCTCCGCCACGTGGCACACATAGTTGCATACGGTGTAGTAATACCCGTCCGTGGCGGGCTGATCCCGGATGAAATCTCGGATACCATAGAGGCTGTGCTGGCTGCCGTCGGGATAGGCCGCCACAGTACTTAAGTACACCTTGACCTCCTCCGTCACCAGATTTTCCAGATGATCCGTGTTCCGTGTCCGGAGGCACTCCAGATAGCTGTGGAATTTCTCCCGGATCACATCGTAGTTTTCTCTGCCCATAGCAATTCTCCTTTACTCAAACAGGCTTGCGCCCTTGGTTTCGATCACGCGCTTGTACCAAGCGTAGCTCTTTTTCTTATACCGGGCCAGGGAGCCGGTGCCGTCGTCGTTCCGGTCCACATAGACAAAGCCGTACCGTTTTTTCATCTGGGCCGTGGAGGCAGACACCAGGTCGATGCAGCCCCAGGCCGTGTAGCCCATGAGCTCCACCCCGTCCTCTATGGCCTTGTACAGCTCCCGCAGATGGGCTTTCAGGTAGTCGATGCGGTAGTCGTCTATGACCGTTTTCCCCTCCGGCGTGTCCACCAGATGGTCCACGGCCCCCAGGCCGTTTTCCACGCAGAACAGGGGCTTCTGGTATCGGTCATAGTAGTAATTGCAGGTGTACCGCAGCCCCTCCGGGTCGATCTGCCAGCCCCACTCCGTGGCCGGGAGCCGTGGATTCGGCACCCCGTCGGTGAGCAGGTTCGCCACGTTGGGGTCCCCCGTTCTGTGGCAGGCCGTCTCGCAGGCGCTGACATAGTAGCTGAAGCCCATAAAATCCGCGGTGTTTTCCTTCAGCAGCGCCCGATCCTCCGGGGTGATGTCCAGCCGGATCCCCTTCTTCTCCATGTCCCGCAGAGCATAGGCGGGGTAATAGCCCCGCATCTGCACGTCGGCAAAGAAATCGTACTTGTGGGCCACCTCCATGGCGGCGATCACGTCCTCCGGGTCGGAGGTCAGGGGGTACATGGGCAAAGACAGGATCATGCAGCCGATCTTGGCCCCGGGGATGATCTCATGGCACAGCTTTGTGGCCAGGGCGCTGGCCACAAACTCGTGGTGGATGGCCCCGTAGAGCTGGGACTGGCTCAATTGCTCCTTCGGCGTATTGATGGCCCCGCTCATAAAGGGCTCCGTCAGCACGGAGTTCACCTCGTTGAAGGTGATCCAGTACTTGACCTTGGTCTTGTATCGCTCGAACACCGTCCTGCAATATCGCTCAAAGAATCCGATGAGCCGCCGGTCCGTCCACCCGTCATAGGCCTCCGCCAGATGCAGAGGCGTCTCATAGTGGCTCAGGGTCACCACCGGCTCAATGCCGTACTTCCCCAACTCGTCAAAGACCGCGTCGTAAAAGGCCAGGCCCTTTTCATTGGGGCTTTCCTCGTCCCCCAGGGGAAAGATCCGGCTCCAGGCAATACTCATGCGGAAGCAGGTGAAGCCCATGCCCGCCAGGAGAGCAATGTCCTCCCGGAACCTGTGATAAAAATCAATGGCTTCCAGCTTCAGATTATCCGGCGTAGGCGCCGGGGACCGGGGAAACCGGACCCCATGGGGCAGCACATCCTGGACGGACAGGCCCTTGCCGTCCTCCAGATAAGCGCCCTCCACCTGGTTGGCCGCCACGGCCCCGCCCCAGAGGAAGCCCTCCGGAAATTGCTTTTGTTCTTCCATATCCATTCCTTACAGGCTCAGGCCCAGCTTGGCCCCTTCGTAAATGGCAAACTTGGCGTTTCTGGCCCGGGCCGCGTCGCCGATCACATAAACCTCGCTCCCATGCTGCCGCAGGGGCTCCTCCAGGGGGTTGAAGTTCCGGTAGCCCAGGGCCATAACCAGCACGTCGTAGCCCCGGAACTCCTGGAGCTCTCCGTTCCGCTCCGCCCGGATGCCGTCGGGCAGCAGCTCCATGATCCTGGTGTCCGTCAACTGCCGGGTCCCGGCCTTCCGCAGCCGCTCCATGAGCACCACCCGGCTCCGGCTCACATCCTCCTTGGCCAGCATGCTCTGCATCTCCACAATGGTCACCTCATTACCATAGAGATTCAGGAACTCCGCCAGCTCGCAGCCCACCAGGCCGCCGCCCATAATGAGGACCTTTTTCTTCCCCACAATGGTCCTTCCGCTCAGAATGTCCCCGGCAAAGGTCAGCTTCTCCGGGTCCAGGCCGGGGATCCGGGGCACCAGGGGCTTGGCGCCCGTGGCCAGGATCACGGCGTCGGCCTGCTCGGCCAGGACGGTCTCTTCCGTGGCTTCCTTTCCGAATTGGAAGGTGACGCCGTATTTTTTTCCCAAGGTCACATAGGTGCCGATGGCCTTGGCAAAGTCCGTCTTATGGGGCGGCACCGCCGCCAGCCGGAAGTTGCCGCCGGGGAGACTGTTTTTCTCCCACACCGTGACCCGGTGGCCCCGCTTTGCCAGAATCCAGGCCGCTTCCAGGCCGGCCACGCCGGCGCCGACGATCAGGATCCTCTTCGGCTTTTCCGCCGGGGCCATGATCCAGCGGCTCTCCTTGCCCGTAAAGGGATTCAGGATGCAGCTGATGCCGGTGTCGTCCTCCTCGCAGCCCTTGCCGTAATAACACCGCTGCATGCAGCCGGCACAGTGGAATATTTCGTCCCGCCGCCCCTGGGCCAGCTTTTTGGGGAACTCCGGATCGCAGACGCTCTGGCGGCCCAGGGTCACCATGTCCGCCTTGCCCGTGCGGAGAATGTGCTCCGCTACTGCGGGATCGTTGATCCTCCCCACGGCGATAACGGGGATTCCCACCGCCCGCTTCACCGCGGCAGCGGAATCCTCATTGAACCCCGGCTCAAAGAACTGGGGCGTCACGATGTTGCCGCCGATGCCGCTGCCGGTGGACACATGGATGGCCGCCGCTCCGGCGGCCTCCGCCATGGCCGAGTAGATCACACAGTCCTCCAGGGTGTTGCCGCCGTCCAGAAATTCATCGGCGGAGATCCGGAAGAGCATGGGATAATCCTCGCCGCACTTTTTCCGGATGTTTTCCATCACGAGCTTTGCGAACCGGAAGCGGCCCTCATAGTCGCCGCCGAACTCGTCCACCCGCTTGTTGGCGTATTTGCTGAGGAACTGGGCAATGAGGTAGAAATGGGCCCCGTGGACCTCCACTCCGTCAAAGCCCGCCTTTTTGGCCCGCAGTGCCGCGTCGCCGAAGTCCTCGATGAGCTTGTAGCATTCCTCCGTGGTAAAGGCCGCCACCGGCTCCAGGTGCTTGGGGCTGGGCAAATCGCTGGGCCCCTTTACGGGATAGCCCGTCACCGCCTTGGAGCACATCATGCCCTGGTGGTGGAGCTGGGCAAAGAGGACGCCGCCTTTTGCGTGGACCGCCTCCGTCAGGCGTTTGTGGGATTCAATAAAGGAGTCGTCCCACAGGCCTGCCTCATTGGCAACGCCGATGCCGTCAGGCCGGACCCCCATGTAATCGCTGATCTGCAAACCGAAGCCTCCCTCCGCCCGCTTGGCAAAGTAGGCAATGGAGGCGTCGGAAAAGGTGTGCTCTGCCGTGGTAAGACCGCTTTCCATAGCCGGCATAACGAACCGGTTGCGGATAATCAGAGACCCGATCTGAATGGGGGACAAAAGAAGCTCTGTTTTCATTTCTGTGTTCTCCTTCCCAGAGGCTCAGCGTACTTCCCGGGCCGCTCTGTTGTAAATGGATGCGATTTCTTCTGCCGTGGTGATTTCTCTGGCATTCAGGGGCAGCATGCTGTTGCCTACGCTGGCCTCCGCCATTTCCCGGATCTCCTCCGAGGTGAAGCGGAAGTCTGCGAACTTGGGGAAACCGATCTCCGCCAGGAGCTTTTCCACGGTCGTGACAGCCAGCTCCCCCTGCTCCCGCTCCGAAGCTCCTTCGGTGTGGGCTCCCAGGGCCCTGGCAATGGCAGCAAACTTTTTGTAGTCCGTGGACAGATTGTATTCCATGCAGGCCGGCATGATAATGCCCACGCTGACGCCGTGCGTCATATCATGGCGGTATTTCTGCAAAACGCCGGACAGTCCGTGGATGGCGGAGCCGTTCAGGTCCAGCATGGCCCCGCCCAGAGTGGCGGCCCATTGCATGGCCAGCACCGCCTCCAGGTCCTGCCCCTTGGAGTCGATGGCCCGCTTCAGCTTCCCGGCAATGAGGCTGCAGCACTTCATGCCCATGGCCTCGTGGAGCGGACTCTGCACCGTCAGCATCATCCGGTTTGTGTAACTGTCGATCATATGGCTCAGGGCATCGATGCCCGTGTCCCGCAGGGTCTCATAGCTCTGGGTGCAGGCAAACTCCGGATCCAGGAAAAACATATCATTGTAGAAGATCGGATCCTGCACATCGCTTTTCCGGTTGTTCCGCTCCGTATTGGTGATAACGGCATGGGGGCTTAGCTCCGAGCCGGTACCCGTGGTAGTGGGCACACAGAACAGGGGCTCCCGGCCCCGGATGAAAAACCGGCGGTTGGGGGTACTGCGGCCATAGTCCATGATCTTGCCCTCATGCCGGACCATGGCGGAAATTCCCTTGGCGCAGTCCATGCTGCTGCCGCCGCCAATACCCACCACGCCGTCGCATCCCCGGGCCTTGTACAGCTCCGTTCCCTCCATGACCTCATAATCCTTGGGGTTGGGAGTCACCTTGTCGTAGACCACCGGCTCCAGCCCCGCCGCTTTCAGCTGGCTCAGGGTCTTTTCATATTTGGGAAGGGCCGCTACACCGGCGTCGGACACCAGAAGGGGTCTGCGGACCCCCAGCCGCTCCAGCTCCCGGCCCAGAAGCTCCGCCGCGCCGGCTCCTGCGGCGCACCGGGCCTTTCCAATATTTGTAACCAATATATTTTCCATTTTTCCTCCTATTGGTACTGTTTTCTATTCATTCGGGCAAAAAAAGAGCCGGATCCAACTCCGACTCTTCTTTTCAATGTTATTCCGCAATCAGGAGCTTTGGATAGGCTCCGGGATTTTCCGGCATTTTGTCTGTAATGATGGTCGCCGCGTCCAAAGGCGCATAGTTGATGAAGCCCTTGGCGTTGAACTTGGTCCAGTCTGCCAGCACAAAGGATTCCCGGGAGCTTTGCAGCAGCAGAGTCTTGAGGTTCGCTTCCGCCATCTCATAGGTCGTGAAGCCCCGGTTCTCCTCCACAGCATAGGTGCCGATGAAGCACTTACTGAAGCTCATATTCTTGATCTGGCTGGTGACCGATTCCCCCAGAACGCAATTACAGTTCGTGTCGATAAATCCACCCAGCATATAGGTGCGGATGTTTTTCTGCATCAGCACTGCCGGCAGCACGATCGCATTCGTCACCACGGTCACATCTCGGGCCAGAATATAATCTATCATGTAATACGTGGTGGAAGAAGAGTCTATGAATATGATCTCGCCGTCCTTAATCAATGCGGCGGCCTTTCTTGCGATTCTCTCTTTGACCTCCCGGTTCTGGTCCATCCGCAGTTCGATATTCAGGGCCTTCTTCGCGCCGTTGGCAGACAGCACCGCGCCGCCCCGGTACCGGGTCAGAACGCCGCTCTCCTCCAGGGCCGTCAGGTCCCGCCGGATGGTGGCCATGGATGCCTGGAGCACTCCGGACAGATCCTCGACGGACATGAAGTCCTTTCCTGTCAGGAGCTCCTGGATTCTTTTTTGTCGTTCAACTGCGTTCATAGTTGACCCCTCCTATTCCTCAGGGCCAATTATAGCACAAAATCGATCAACTGCATAACTGTTTTTTCTTTTTAAAGAACTTTTCTGAAAGAAGATGTCCATTTGCTTGCACGGCAAAGATCAATATCAGCAAAATGCCCATATATACATTCTGGAAACTGTTGGACCCGCCGGTGATCATGATGGCCAGGCGGATAATGGCCGCGATCAGGGCGCCGATGAAGGTACCGATGACCAGATTCAGGTATTTCTCCAGGGACTGCGCGATGAACACGCAGATGATGGCGCTGAAAATAATACCCATGGAAGCCATGTTGCTCTTGGAGGTGACGATGCCGGAGTTACCCAGGTCCAGGGCCGCGTACAGCCCGCAGAACAGGCCCGTAATGGCGAAGATCTGTACCCGCACCTTGTTCACGTTGACGCCGCTGCTTTTCGCAATGGCGATGTTGTTGCCGATGAGCCGGACCTGATATCCGAAGGGCAGCTTCGTATAGAGCAGGTACGCCAGCACAGCGCAGCACAGGCCGTAGATCAGGTTGTTGGGGAAGGTGCTGAGGACCAGAATGGACTTTCCAAAGTGGATGCCCTTACCCTCGAACATGATTTGGCTGGCACTTTCCAGCAGGAGCATGGCGCCCACCGACACGATGATGCTGGGGATCTTGGCCCGGGTCAGCAGCTCTCCCATGGCAAAACCGATAACGGTACCGATGACCATGGACAAGACGATGACCCCCGGGACCCCCAGGCCCCAGTTTTTGGCCAAATTGCCTGCCAGGATCTGGCATACCAGCACATTGGCGCCTACGCTGAAGTCCCAGATGTCGGTCTTGCACTCACACATCACGCCCCATCCTAAAATGGCAGGTAATATGGCCTGGGTGATCATGGAAAAGAGCTGCGGGAACTTCACTCTGCCGCCGGACGCCGCCATGACCAACAGAAACATGATCAACGGCAGTCCCACTGCCAGTGCAGCGCCTATCAAATGTCTTTTTGTTTTCTCAGACATAATCATTTTCCTTTCCGCGATTGGCCGGTCATATTACCTGCCGGAATTATCAATGCTTATTTGAACTTCTCAATGAGCTTGGCAATGGTGAAGCCGTTGCCCTCTTCCATCAGGGTCTCCAGCGTGTAGTTGGGGTTGTTGGAAACCAGCATGTCAGCCAGCTCCTCATCACTGTAGGGCAGTGCGTCGATCATGTACTTCTGGCTGGCATCCGCCTCTTCGGAGCCGGAAATAATGGGCTGCAGCTGGGGATAGTCTATAATGCCCTCCGCCAGAGGATGACCCTGGAGGTAGTTGACCATGATCACGGCGCCATACAGAGCGGAGTTGTAGATCTGGCCGCCCACGGCCAGCAGGCTTCCGTCGGCAATGCACTCGGCGGCGCCGTCGGGGGAATCCACGCAGGCGGTGGTACAGGTCTCTGCAAAGCCCATGGTGGCGATCTTGGCAATGGCGGCGTCAATACCGCCGTTGGAGCCGCAGCTCATGAGGATGCAGTCGGTCTCGGGGTAAACGTTCAGGATGTTCTCCACGAAGTTGGTCCACTCGGAGGCCTCGTAGGAGTCGGACAGAGTGCAGGTGGTCTCCACCTCAATGCCGGCCTTGGCCAGGGTGTCGGAGATACCCTGCTCCCGGGCATCCATGGCGTTGCCGTTGGGGGTCTTGATGTAGGCGATCTTGGTCTTGCCGGCGTCAATGACGGCCTGGGCCAGGCTCACACCCAGTTCATAGTCGGAGTTGGCGATCTCGCCCAGGAAGAACTCGTTCTGCTCCAGCTCCGCCTTGTTGGCGGCGTCGTCTACCCGGCGGTACACGGTGATATAGGGGATCCCCGCGGCCTTGCACAGGGAGGCGTTCTGCACGGTGGTGGACTCGTCGCAGTCTACGGACATGATGCCGTCCACGCCGGCGGCGATGAAGTTCTCAATGGAAGCGATCTGTGCGTCGGCGGAGTAGGCCGGGGTGTCAAACTGGAACTCCACGTTCCACACCTTGCCGGCGGCGTCCAGCATCTGTTTGGTGTGGCCGCCCAGAATGTCGTCGGTGGACCAGATCTGCACGCCGATGGTGAGCTTCTCGCCGGTAGCGGCGGGGGTGGTGGATCCGGTGCTTGCGGGGCTGTCATTCCCCTTGGTCTCTGCGGGCTTGCCGGTGGAGCAGGCGCACAGGCTCAGCAGCATCACTGCCGCCAGGAGCAGGCTGATGATTTTTTTCACGATTGTTTCCTCCCAATTTTCTTTTTTGTTTTTCTGCCGGGATCTCGTCCCGGTCATGAAACCAAACTTAAATAATGACGCTCATGGACTTCCGGTCGAAGGTGGCGATCACGGCCACCAGGAATACCAGACCCTTGATGGCGCCGATCCAGGTGTTCTCCACGCCGATCATGGTCAGGCCGTTGGTCAGGATCATTAAAATCAGGGCGCCGATGACACCGGCATGGATCCGTGCCTTGACGCCGCCGCCCAGAGGCAGTCCCCCAAGCACCACGGCGATGAGCACGTTTACGGACATGCTGGAGGCGGTCAGCACCGTCACGGACCGGCCCCGGGCCATGGTCAGAACGGAGGCCAGGCCGATGCAGACGCCGCAGACCAGGTAAGCCAGGTACTTGTACCGCCGGACCCGGATGCCGTTCATCTGGGCGTTGACAGGGTTGGAGCCGATGGCCTTGTTGTATTTGCCCAGCTTGGTGTAGTTCAGCAGGAAGGCCCCTGCCGCCACTACAACCAGTACAGCCAGAATATAGGTCAGGTCGTTGTCCAGGAAAATAAACTGGTCGGGGATCCGCAGGTCATACTCCGCAGAGAGGAAGGTCATAATGCCCTGGTTGCAGAACATCATGGCCCAGGACACCACAATGGCCGGGACCTTGCAGGAAATGTGAATGTAGCACATGAGCAGGTCCAGCACCACGGCGCTGACCAGGATCGCCGGCAAAAACAGGGCCGGATGAATGCTTCCGGCGATACAGCCCAGGCCGCAGCTCAGGGCAATGTTGGCGCCGATGGAAAAGTCCAGGTTGCCGTGGGCCAACACAAAGGTAGCGCCCACGCAGCAGACGATCAGCACCGCCGACTGCTTCCAGATCAGGATCAGGTTGTCCAGGCCCAGGATCTTTCCCTTGGTAAGGATTGCAAAGATCAGAACGACGGCCAGCAATTCAAAATAGGGCAGCAGCTGCTTCAGCATTTGGCGGTGCTGTACAACGCCCTTTCGCTTTTCATCCATTCTTCTCTCTCCTTATACCATGTACTGGATGATATCGTGCTCCGTGACGTGCTCTTCCCGGCGGAAAGTCTTGGTGATCCTTCCGCTTTTCATAATGTACATCACGTCGGACATTCCGATGACCTCCGGCATTTCCTCGGAGATCATAATAATGGAGCAGCCGTCGGCCTTCAGTTCCTCCATGAGCCGATAAATGGCGGCCTTGACGCCGATGTCAATGCCCCGGGTGGGACAATCCATAATAAGGATCCGGCTCTGGTTGGCCAGCCACTTGGCGATGACCACCTTCTGTTTGTTTCCGCCGGACAGGGCGCTGGCCCATTGCTCAATGCCCTCGCATTTGATGGAGAGCTTTTTGTGCTGCTCCTCTGTCAGCTCCTTTTCCTTTCTGGGGCTGATGTAAATGCCCTTGGAGGCCCGGTCGTAGGCCATGAGCATGACGTTTTCCCGGATGGAGGCCTGGGGCATCATGCCCTCCACCTCCCGGTTCTTGCTCATATAGCCCATATGGGCCTTCAGGGCGTCCTGGGTGCTGCGGATGAGCCTTCCGGACAGCAGGTCCGTCACCGTTCCCCGGTCCACCGGGTCAATGCCGTAAATGGCCTTACAGACCTCGTGCATGCCGCAGTCCGTCAGGCCGCCCAGGCCCACGATCTCTCCGGCGTGGACATCGAAACTCACATCCTCAAAGATCCCCTCCCGGGTCAGGCCTTCCACCCGGAGCACCGGTTCTCCGCAAGAGGAATCGAAGTCCTCCCGGTAATAGCCCTCCGTCAGCTCCCGGCCGATCATAAGCCTTCGCATATTGTCGGCGTTGATCTCTTCCTTTTTCTCCAAGGTGCAGATGAGGTCGCCGTCCCGCATGACCGTGACCCGGTCGCTGATCATCTCCACCTCGTCTAAATCGTGAGAAATGAAGATGATGGATTTTCCCTTGGCCCTCTGATCCCGCATGATCTTGTAGACCAGATCCCGTCCGCTGCGGGACAGGGCCGTGGTGGTCTCGTCAAAGATCATGATATCCGGCCGGGCATCCATGACCATAATGACCTCCACCAGCTTCCGGTCCTCAAAGCTGAGGTCGTTGACGCTGTCTCCGCCGTGGAAGTGGGTGATACCCATGGCTGCCAGGGCCTGATCCGCCGCAGCCTCCATTTTCCGGCGGTTTACCATACCGAATGAGGTAAACATCTTTTCCCGGCCCATGTACATGTTCTCCGCCACCGTCAGGTTGTCGATGGTGCCGACCTCCTGGGCCACCAGGCCGATGCCCTTGGATCTGGCGTCGATCACGTCGGAGGGCCGGTATTCCTTGCCCTTGAAGATCATCTTTCCGGCAGTCGGCACATGGACTCCCGTAAACATGTTGGACAGCGTGGATTTTCCGGAGCCGTTCTCACCGATCAGAGTCCGGATCTCTCCGGCGTAGATCGTCAGGCTCACATCCTTAACAGCCTGGGTAATGCCGAATTCCTTCCGCATTCCCTGCGCGCTCAGCAGGACCTCTTGCTTGGTCTCCTCTGCCATCTGTTCACCCCACCTTTGCCGCAGGCCTCTGGGCCCGCCCGGTTTTGTTTCTGTGCCCATAATTTAGCAGGTATGCTGCGCAATGTCAATTCAATTTGCTCGCTATCAATCATTTTCGTGATTATGTACTGAATCTCACGTGCAGTTTTGTGCAAAATACCCCTCATTTTTGTAAGTATTGAAAATCATTTTAGGACATTAAGATATTTTATTTCGTTTTCAATCAAAATCGTGGTTGAAAACAATCAAGTTCCATGGTATGATGGCCGCAGATCATTCAGGATGTCATTCCTGCGGGCTTACAACAAAAAAGAGGTATACCGTCATGCAGAATATTCTCGTTCTTGGAATCCTGACCTGCGACATCAGTATGTTAGGGGTCAGCCGCGCTCCGGCCCCCGGCTCCGCCGTGCCTGTGGACCGGGTCACCATGCAGTGCGGCGGCACCGCTGCCAACTGCGCCATGGATATTGCGAAGCTGGGCCTGCCCGTGACCCTCTGCGGCCGCATCGGAAGCGACGGCTTCGGCGACGTGGTGGAAAAGGCCCTGTCGGCCTACCCCCTTCTGGACAACCGGGTGGTCCGGGATCCGGATCCCCGGTACAACACCACGACCTCCATTTTGTCCATTCATCCCTCCGGCGAGCGGGGGATTTACACCTCTCTGGGCTCCACCTTCCGGTTCTGCCGGGCAGACCTGCCGGAGGATGTCCTGAACCGGGCGGACCTGATCTTTATTTCCGGGGCCCTGCTTCTCAACGGCTTTGAGCCCCGGGCGGAGGCGGACTTCCTCCGGGATATGCAGGCTCGGGGGAAATTCACCTGTATGGACACCTGCTACGACACCGAGGAGGTTTGGCTTCCCAAAATTCTCCCCGCCCTTCCCTATCTGGACCTTTTCATGCCCAGCTATAACGAGGCCGTGAAGCTCACGGGGCGGAAGGATCTGGACGCCATCGCCGACAGTCTTCTTGCCATGGGCGTCCGAAGCCTGGTCATTAAGGTCGGCTCCAAGGGTGCCTACCTCTGCCCCCACGACGGCCCCCGGGCCCTGATCCCCGCCTACCGCTACAAGACCTGCGTGGACACCACCGGAGCCGGAGACAGCTTCTGCGCCGGACTCCTGTGCGGTCTGGCCACCGGCCGGAGCCTGGAAGATGCCGTGCGGCTGGGCAATATGGTGGGTGCCTCCTGCGTTACCCAGATCGGCGGCCAGGCGGGCCTGCTGTCCCTGGAGGAGACTCTCTCCCTCCTGGGCCGCTGCCCCACGGTCCCCTGTACGATCGATGATCTGAAGGGAGGCGCCCTTTCGTGAAAAAACTGCTCTGCGGCGGCATTTCCACCTGTGATGTGTATGTGACCGGAGCCAAGAGTCTGCCGGAGCCCAACACTGCCCAGGAGGTGGACCGGATTTTCTTCCAGGTCGGCGGCGGCGCCGCCAACGCCATGATCGACTACTGCAAATTAGGCGGGGCCTGCACCCTCTGCATTCGGGTGGGCCGGGATCACGCAGGCCGGGTCATTCTGGACTCCCTGGCCCCCTATGCCAATCGGATGGCACTGTCCGTGACCTATGACGACGGCCCAACCGCCATCACCATCGCCCTCACCGGGGATCGGGACCGGAGCTTCCTGGCGGCCCTGGGCACCACCTTGAAATTCTGCCCCGAGGACATTCCGGACCGGGCCCTTCGGGAATCGGACCTTGTCTACCTCTCCGGTGTCTGCCTGATGCACGGCTTCGACTGCCCGGGCCTGACGGAGTTTCTCCGCCGCTGTCGGGCCCTGGGCAAGACCACCATTGTGGACACCGCCCCGGATATGCGGAATGTGTGGCTCCCCACCATTGAGGAGGCCCTGCCCTACATCGACTACTTCATCCCCAGCCAGGCCGAGGCCGAGGCTCTGACAGGCCTGACGGATGCCGATGCCATGATGGACTTTTTCGCCGCCCGGGGCTCCGGCACCGTGGTGCTGAAATGGGGCGCCAGGGGCGTTTACCTGCGGACCGCCGACGATCGCCGCCAGTGGGTCCCCGGCTTCCGGGTCCCCGCAGCGGACACCACCGGCGCCGGAGACAGCTTCTGCGCCGGCTTCTGCTATGGTCTTGCCAAGGAGTGGGATCTGCTCCGCTCCGTCATCTTCGGCAACGCCGTAGGAGCCTTCTGTGTCTCCCAAATGGGTGCCTCCGCCGGGATCCCCCCGGAGGCCCAGGTCCTGCGCTTCATTCGTGAAAAAAACGGCACATTTTGAAAGGAGTCCTGTTTCATGTCCACCAACACCATCTGTTTGGGCGGGGTCAGCCTGACCATCGGCCGCCATGCCGCCGGAGAGATCCCCAAGGAGCTGGAAAAAGCCGGCTGCCGCCATCCTCTTCTGGTCACCGACGGCTCCATTTTGAAGCTGGGTCTGTGCCGGGAGCTTCTGGATGTCCTGGAAAAGGCCGGGATTCCCTGGGATATTTTCAGCGAGGTCCCCAGCGACCCCCCTTCCTCCGTGGTGGCCAAGGGCACGGAGTTCTGCCGGAGCCGCGGCTGCGACAGCGTCATTGGCCTGGGCGGCGGCAGCGTTCTGGACTGCGCCAAGGCCATTAAAATGATGTCCACCCATCCGGGCTCCATTCTGGACTATGTGAAGGGCGGCCCCCGCTTCCAGAATCCCGGCCTGCCCCTGTTCAGCGTTCCCACCACCAGCGGCACCGGCTCCGAGGTCACTCAGTACGCCGTCATTACCGACGAAGAAAAGCAGGTCAAGACCACCATTGGCGACACTCGACTGGTGAGCCATGCCGTGTTTCTGGATCCCACCCTGACCCAGGGCCTGCCGCCCCGGATTACCGCCGCCACGGCCCTGGACGCCCTGGCCCACGCCATCGAGGCCTATACCAGCAATCGGGTCCTGAACGCCGGCGGCTCCTCCGCCTTCAGCGATACCCTGGATCTGGAAGCCATCCGGCGGATCTGCCGGTCCCTGCCCACCGCCGTGGCCCGGGGCAGCGACCTGAGCGCCCGGCTGGACGTGATGATCGGCGCCACCATGGCCGGCCTTGTGAGCCAGGCAGGCAGCGGCTCCGCCCACGGAATCGGCGCCGGGCTCGGCGCCATGTATCACGTGCCCCACGGAGAGGCCGTGGGCATCCTCCTGCCCTATGTCATGGCCTACAACCTGTCCGCCTGCCCGGAGCGCTTTCGGGACATTGCCCAGGCCATGGGCGCAGACGTCTCCGGTCTTTCCCCGGAAGCGGCGGGTCTTTCCGCCGTGACCTGGCTCCAAAGCCTTCTGAAGGAGGTCCGTTTCGCCCGTCTCCGGGATTACGTCAAAACCGAGGCCGAGCTTTCCGCCCTGGCGGAAAAGGGCCTCCTCGACCACTGCAACAGCCTCAACGCCATTCCCCTCACCAGCCTGGACCAGTGCCGCGAGATCCTGGACCACGCCTGGCAGGAGACTCTTTGATATTTGCTTCTTCCTCTTCTTCCCAAGCGGCGCCGCCCCGGAGTCTCAAACGCAGTCCGCATTGTTCCGTTTCCCATTTTCCGCATTTCTCCATTCTCCCCATCCGGGCCTGCGTTTGCCCCGTTTGTTTTCCTGTTTTCGCCCCTCCGCCCCCGGAATTTCCGTCTTTACGCAGGAACGGTTCCTATGTTATAATAAACCATATCCTTCCGGGCCGGTCCCGGGAGCTAAATTCAGAAAAAAACGGGGTTTCCCGTAAAGGAGCAAACTATGAAACTTGGCATCATCGGCGCAATGGAAAAGGAAGTGGCCCTGCTGAAAGACCACATGGAGGATGTCCGTACCCGGACCCACGCTGGCATGGAGTTCTGGGAGGGCCGCCTGGAGGGCTGCCCCGTGGTGGTGGTCCGCTGCGGCGTGGGCAAGGTCAACGCCGCGGCCTGCACCCAAACCCTGGCGGACCTGTTCCAGGTGGACGGTATCGTGAATACCGGCATTGCCGGAGCTCTGGATCCCCGGCTGGACATCGGCGACTTCGTGATCTCCACCGATGCCATGTACTCCGACTTCACCGTGGCGGCCCTGGGTCTGACCCCGGGCCAGGTCCCCCACATGGACGTGTTGGCTTTCCCCGTGGACGAGCGTTTGGCCGCCTGCGCCGAGGATGCCTGCCGCGCCCTGAACCTCCACTGGATCCGGGGCCGGATCGCCACCGGGGACCAGTTCGTCAGCGGTCACGGTCAGAAGGACCGGATCATTTCCGTCACGGGAGGCGCCTGCACGGAGATGGAGGGGGCCGCCATCGCCCACGTGTGCTATCTCAACGGCATCCCCTGCGTGATCCTCCGGGCCATTTCCGACAAGGCCGACGACAGCGCCGACCTGGACTATCCCGCCTTCGAGGTCCAGACCGCCAACGCCAGCGCCAACATGACCCGGTTTATGGCTCAGCGCTGCGCCGCCCTTCCCGGGAAATTTTCAGAAATGTAACATTTTGGGTGGATCTGTCCCTAGGATTCCGGCCGGTTTTATGATAAAATGAATTTATCCAAAAATTCATTTTGAAGGAGGCCAACGTTTGAATCCAAAGCTGAAAGGAAAGATCACCGAATCTCTGACCTCCGTCCTGCCCATTACGGGCATTGTGGGTCTATTGTGTGTCACCCTGGCCCCGGTGCCTCTGGGCACCTTCTCCCTGTTCCTGCTGGGAGCGGTGCTGTTGGTTGTGGGCATGGGCCTGTTCACCCTGGGCGTGGAGCTGTCTATGATGCCCATTGGGGAAAAGGCCGGAGAGAAAATGGCCGGGGCCAAGCTGCCCCTGCTGATTTTGACCTGCCTCCTTGTAGGCACCTTTATCACCGTGGCGGAGCCGGACCTCCAGGTTCTGGCCCAGCAAACTCCCGCCGTGCCCACCCGGACCCTGATCCTGGCGGTGTCTCTGGGAGTGGGGCTGTGCCTGGTGCTGGGGGCATTGAAGGTCATTTTCGACCTGGAGCTGAACCGGCTCCTGTGCGCGGGATATTTTCTCATTTTTCTTCTGGCGGCCTTTGTGCCCTCAGAGTTCCTGCCCGTGGCCTTTGACGCCGGCGGCGTCACCACCGGGCCCATTACGGTTCCCTTTCTTATGGCCTTCGGCCTGGGCCTGACCCGGGCCCAGAGCCGCCGGGGCAAAAAGGCCGACAACTTCGGCATGATTGCCCTGTGCTCCCTGGGGCCCGTGGCGGTGACCATGCTTCTGGGGCTCCTCTTCGATGTGTCCGAGGGGGCCTATACCCCCATCTCCCCCGCTGCGGCGGACACCACCCGGGACCTGGTCCTGGCCTTCTTCCGGCAACTCCCCACCTATGGGAAGGAGGTGGCCCTGGCCCTGCTGCCCATTTTGGCCTTTTTCCTAGTGTTCCAGGCGGCCTTTTTCCGTCTGCCCCGGCGCCGGTGCATCAAGATCTTCGTGGGCCTTCTTTATACCTTCCTGGGCCTTTCTCTGTTCCTGCTGGGGGTCAACGTGGGCTTCATGCCCATGGGCCATTACCTGGGGGCGGAGCTGGCGGGGCAGCATGCCCTGTGGCTGGTGCCCGTTGCCATGGTCATGGGCTATTTCATCGTAAAGGCGGAGCCCGCGGTGCTGGTCCTCAACAAACAGGTGGAGGAGGTCACCCAGGGCGCCATTTCCCAGGGCACCATGATGCGGGGCCTGTCCATTGGCATGGCCGTGTCCTTGGGCCTGTCCATGGTCCGGGTCCTCACCGGGATCTCCCTTCTGTGGTTCCTGGTGCCGGGCTATGCTCTGTCCCTGGGCCTATCCTTCGTGGTCCCCAAGATCTTTACCTCCATCGCCTTTGACTCCGGCGGCGTGGCCTCCGGACCCATGACCGCCACCTTTCTCCTTCCCTTTGCCATGGGGGCCAGCCAGGCCCTGGGGGGCAACGTGGCCCGGGACGCCTTCGGCGTGGTAGCCATGGTGGCTATGGTGCCTCTGGTCATCATCCAGCTCATCGGCCTGAGCTATCAGCGCAAGAGCCGCCGGGCCAAGCAGGCCCCGCCGGAGACCTTCGTCCCCGAAACCATTGTCGATCTCAGTTGGGAGGTGGCGCGCCATGGCTGACAACGCTTTGCAGATCCTCTGCGTCATTGTGGACCGGGGCTTCGGCAGCAAGGTCTGCCGGATCCTGACCAAGGAGGGCATGGCCCTTCAATATGTGGCCCTGGCCCACGGCACGGCTCACTCCGTGTACATCGACTATCTGGGCCTGGCGGAGCCGGAAAAGGAAATGGTCCTGACCCTGACCAACGGCGCCGCCACCGGCCGGATCTTTGAAGCCCTTCGGGGGGGCATGGATCTGGACGTGCCCGGAAAGGGCATCGCCTTCGCCCTGCCCCTGACCGCCATTACCCAAACCGCCCTTCAAAAGGGCCCCACCCAAAAGGAGGAACCTGCCGTGACCCACACCGCCCCCTATGAGCTCATTGCCGCCGTCTGCGACGCGGGCCAGGCGGAGACCGCCGTGGCCGCCGCCCGAAAGGCCGGTGCCCGGGGCGGCACCATTCTGGGCGCCCGGAGCATGTGCCCGGAGGATGTGAAGAAGATCCTGGGCTTTACGGTCCAGCCGGAACGGGAGATCGTCCTGCTTCTGACCCCCGCCTCGGAAAAACAGGCCATTATGCAGGCCATCAGCGACTGTATCCGGCAGCAGTCCGGCGAGGCTGTGGCCTTCGCCCTGCCCGTCACCGATGTAGCCGGCTTCATCCGCTGAAAAGTCAAACAAACCGGGGCCGTCCCATGTGGGACGGCCCCGGTTTTGGTTTGGTATGATTTTTAGAACGCCCAGTTGCCCTTCCGGAACACGGGAACGGTACGGCCGTCCTCCGTGACGGCGTCAATGTCCATGGTGTCGCAGCCGATCATGAAATCCTCATGGATCATGGATTCGTTGACGCCCAGGGCCCGGCACTGCTCCAACGTCTTGTTCTGGAAGTCGTCGATGGTGTCGGCAAAGCCCATGCCGAGGGCCAGGTGGCAGGCAGCGTTCTCGTCAAACAGGGTGTTGTAGAACAGAAGGCCGCTTTCGGCGATGGGGCTTCTCTGTGGCACCAGGGCGCACTCGCCCAGATAGCCGGCACCCTCGTCCATGGAGATCATTTTCTCTAAAAGCTCCTGGCCCTTCTCGGCCCCCACCTCCACGGCCTTGCCCTCCCGGAACCGGACGAAGAAGTTTTCAATGAGCTGGCCCTCATAGCTCAGGGGCTTGGTGGCGTAGACGATGCCCTCGGCCTTGCCCCGCATGGGGGAGATGAAGCACTCCTCCGTGGGGATGTTGGGGTTGAAAAAGAAGCCCTGGAGGCTGTTTTCCCCGCCGCCGCAGAACCGTCCCTCGGGGATCATGCCCACGGTGAGATCCGTGCCGTTGTCCGCGGTATAGTGCAGGCTCTTGATGTGCAGGCTGTTGAGGTATTCGCACCGGTCCTTCAGGTCCTTGTTGTGATCCTCCCATGCCTTCTCGGGATCCTCCGTCACCCGGGAAGCGGAGAGGATAGCCTCCCATAGCTTCTCCACCGCCTTGCCCCGGGGCAAACCGGGGAATACCTTCTTGGCCCAGGCCACGCCGGGCACGGCGGCGATACACCACTGCTGCTTGTTCTCCCGGGCCTCGATATAGGGCTTCAGGATCTTATAGGTGGCCTGGCGGGCCTTGGCCATTTTCTCCATGTTGACGCCCTTGAGGCCGTCGGGATCCTCGGAGAGCAGAATGATCCGGCAGGGCAGCTTATCCACATAATACTGCTGCCGAGCCTCCTCCCACTTCTCCACGGTGCTCATGGTCTTGAGGCTCTGGCCCTTAGCGTGGACCTTTTCCAAAGGCTGGTAGTTCCAGTTCACGATGACCTTCCGGGCCTTGGCCCGATAGGCCTCCTCCACCACCATCTGGACGAACTCCGGCTGGTCCAGGTCGGCATGGACCAGCACATCCTGGCCCTTCTGCACGTTAACACCCGTGCGAACAATCAGGCGGGCATAAGCCCGCAGAACGGTTTTTTTCATGGTATCTTCCTTTCCTCCGGGAAACCCGGACGTTTTCTTGAAAACATATTTTTATTTTATCAAACAACGGCGGCCCCGTCAACTGTCTTGCATTTTCCCCCGCCATCCGCTATAATGTAATAATTCTTTACTTCCTGAAAAGATGGTGATCCCATGAATCGAGAACAATTCCATGCCTGGGCCGCCGGGGGTCTGCGGATCCTGGACGGAGCCATGGGCTCCAACCTCCGGGCCATGGGCATGAAAAATAATGACTGCAGCGAGCTCTGGGCCGAGGCCCATCCAGACCTGGTGGAGGATCTGCTCCGGCGCTATGTGGATGCCGGCAGCGAACTCATCTACGCCCCCACCTTTCTGGCCCAGCCCAAGGCCCTTCAGGCCTTCGGCCGGGAGACCGATACCGAAGCTCTGAACTGCTCCCTGGCTAAGCTGGCCCGCCGGGCCGCCGATGGCCGGGCTCTGGTGGCCGGTGACCTGGCCAGCATGGCCGCCACGGTGGAATCCTGGGATGAGGAGAACTTTGAGGACATGGTGGAGGATTATCGCCGCCAGATCCGGGGCCTTGTGGACGGCGGCGTGGACCTTCTGGTGGCGGAAACCCTGCTGTATCCCACGGAGGCCGAGGCCGTTTTTGCCGCGGCGGAGCTGGAAAAAGCTCCGGCGGTGCTGTATTCCTTTACCATGCAGCCCGACGGCAGCCTTTTCAGCGGTCGGGATGCCCTGCCCATTCTGAAAAATCTGGAGGACATGGGTGCCGCCGCCGTGGGGCTCAACTGCGTGCCCGCCTCTCATCTGCTGCCCGCCACCGTGGCCCGGTTCCGCCGAGTCATTCGGGGCCCCCTCAGTGTGAAGCCCAACGCCGGAGACCCCGTCATCGGCCCGGACAAGCTTGCTCACTATCCCATGGGCCCGGAGGAGTTCGCCTCCATCGCCCGGGAGTGCCTGGATCTTGGGGCCAATCTTTTGGGCGGCTGCTGCGGCACGAATCCCGATTTCATCCGGGAGCTGGTCCGGGTGCTGAAAGCCTGATACCCCATCTCTTTTTCGTCAAAAACAGGGGAAACGGTTCAACCCGTTTCCCCTGTTTCTTCTTCGTTCAGGATCGTCTCCTCCGCCTGCCGCTGGGCCCGGATCAGGATCTCCCGGGCCTGCCCCAGGTTCCAATGGTCCAGGGCCTCCACCGCGTCCGCCGCGGCGGCGAAGAGCTGATGGTATAACTTTTTATAGTCCGCCATTCTATCACCCCACGGGTATAGTATATCTGAAAACAAGATATAATGCAATATCTTATTTTCAGATACGGTATGCTTACCCTCGGTGATGTTGATGCGCTATGAGATCTTGAAATTTGAGAATATCCGCAGCCTCCGGATCGACGGCGGCTATACCCAAAAGCAGATTGCGGAGTACCTGCACATCCGCCAGAACACCTATTCCCAGTATGAGATCGGCGTTCTGAACTACCCCATCGATGTGCTTCTGAAGCTGGCGGATTTTTACGGCGTCAGCGTGGACTATCTGCTGGGCCGGACCTCCGTTAAAACCCCATACCCCGAAAAGTAAGCCCTTCCGCCTCTATTTTAGGACATGTTGTCCTAAAAGTCAATAGGACATATCGTCCTGGGTTATTCTAGTCCCGGTGATGCATATGCGGTTACGGATCCGGGATCTCCGGGAGGACTCCGATCGGAAGCAGTCGGAGATCGCCCAATATTTACGGTGCGACCAGTCCCTTTACTCCAAGTATGAGCGGGGCCAGCGGCCCCTTCCCCTGGACCTGGCGGTCCGGCTGGCCCAATTCTACGGCGTCAGCCTGGATTACCTGGTGGGTCTGACGGACGTGAAGGCTCCCTACCCTCCAACTCCCACAAAACGCTGAACAAGCTGAACAAAAAGAGCGGCCGTTGGCCGCTCTTTTCTCATACTCTTTCGTAGACGCAGAACTGGTATCCGATGCCGTCCTCCGTTTCCGGTGCCGTTTCGGACGCAAGCCGCCAGGCCGGATCCTCGTCCAGATTGGGGAAAAACACGTCGGACTCCGGGGTCGCATGGACCTTGGTCACATAGGCCCTTTGGCAGTAGGGCAGAAATTGCCCATACACCCGTGCCCCGCCGATGACAAAGACCCGGGGGAAGTCCTTGGCCCGCTCCAAAGCCTCCTCCACGCTGTGGACCGTCTCCGCCCCGGGAACGGAAAAATCCGGGTCCCTGGTCAGCACCAGGTTCGCCCGCTTGGGCAGGGGCCGTCCCCCAGGAAAATCCCCCATGGTCCGCCGCCCCACGATCACCGCCGCCCCGGCGGTCTGCTGCCGGAAGTACCTCCGGTCCGCGATGAGGGCCACGGGCTGGGTCCCGTCCCGGCCGATGCCCCAGTCGTCATATACCGCAACGATCAGATCCATTTTACACCTCAAATTGCCATGGGAATGGTATAGGGAAACTCATGATACCGGTAGCCCTCCATGGTAAAGCAGTCCTTGGTAAAGGCGTAGAAATCCGTCACGCCGGGATCCACCCGGAACTTGGGGGCCTCATAGCCCTCCTTTTCCAGCATAGCCTCCACCATGGGGATATGCCGGTCATAGATGTGGCAGTCCGCGATCACGTGGACCAGCTCCCCGGGCACGAGACCCGACACCTGGGCCATCATGTGGACCAGCACCGCATACTGGACCACGTTCCAGTTGTTGGCCGTCAGCATATCCTGGCTCCGCTGGTTCAAAATGGCGTTGAGGGTATTTCCGGACACGTTGAAGGTCATGGAATAGGCGCAGGGGTACAGGTTCATTTCGTGCAGATCCTCAAAATTGTAGATATTGGTCAGGATCCGGCGGCTGGCGGGGTTGTGCTTCAGGTCATACAGCACCCGGTCTACCTGGTCGAACATACCCTCTTTATATTGGTGCTTGATCCCCAGCTGATAGCCGTAGGCCTTGCCGATGGTGCCGTCGGGCCCCGCCCACTCGTCCCAGACATGGCTGCCCAGGTCGGCGATCCGGTTGGACTTCTTCTGCCAGATCCACAGAAGCTCGTCCACCGCCGACTTCCAGTAGGTCCGCCGCAGGGTCATAATGGGAAACTCTTCCGCAAGATTATACCGGTTCACCACGCCGAATTTCTTCACCGTGTGGGCCGGGGTACCGTCGGCCCAGTGGGGCCGCACCTCCCGATCCGTGTCCCAGATCCCCTGGTCCAGGATCTCCCGGCAGGTGGCCTTATACAATTCGTCCGCTCTGCTCATCTTCCGTCCTCCCCGTTGTTTTCTTCATCTTATCATAGATTCCCGCAATGCGCAAATCAAAACCAAAAAAGCCTCGCAGAGTTTGCCGCCCGCAGGCGGCAAATAAAGTGAGATCATTTTCACCGGCGGCGTGTACGTCGGTGAAAATACCTCTCAGGCCGCAAGTGTGCAAACGGTCCGCCATACGGCGGACCGTGCGTGCGCGCAGCGGGCTGCGGTCTTTTTTGTCGGGAAAGCCCCTTTGGGCTTTCCCGACAGCCGCAGGCAGAGCCTGCGGCAATTACTCTTGCCAGACGATCTTGCCGTTTACCAGGGTCACCATGGCGTGTCCGCCTATGGTAGTCAGAGGATCCGCCGTCCAGATCACCAGATCCGCGTCCTTTCCCACCTCCAGGCTGCCCACCCGGCTGTCCACGCCCAAGCTCCTGGCGGGGTTGATGGTAATGGCCTCCCAGGCCGCCTCCATGGGCAGCCCCGCCGAGGCCGCCAGCCCGGCGCACAGGGGCAGAAACTGCAGGGGGATCACCGGGGCATCGGTAATAATGCTGACCAGGAGCCCCGCCTCGTGGAGGATCCTCGCCGTATCGAAGCTCTTGTTTTTCAGCTCCACCTTGGTCTTGCTGCCGAAGCTGGGTCCTACGAACACGGGATAGCCCTCCTTTGCCAGCTCGTCGGCGATGAGGGCTCCGTCGGTGCAGTGGTCCAGGGTAATCTTCAGGCCGAACTCCTTGGCGATCCGGACGGCGGTCAGAATGTCGTCGGCCCGGTGGGCGTGGCACTTCAGGGGCAGCTTGCCCTCCACCACGGGGATCATGGCCTCCAGCTTCATGTCATAGGCCGGGTTCTTCCCTGCCGCCTTGTCCTCCATATACCGCCGGGTCTTGAACAGCAGCTCCCGCAGCAGGGATGCCACCCCCATCCGGGTAATGGGGCTCCGGCTCTTGGCCTGGCCGTAGACGGACTTGGGGTTCTCGCCGAAGGCGCACTTCATAGCCGCGGGATCCTTCAGGATCATGTCGTCCACCCGGCTGCCCGCCAGCTTGATGACGGTAAAGGTGCCGCCCACAACATTG
Source organism: uncultured Oscillospiraceae bacterium (assembly GCA_934589155.1). Lineage (GTDB taxonomy): Bacteria > Bacillota > Clostridia > Oscillospirales > Oscillospiraceae > Faecousia. The sequence goes on from CAKTNP010000002.1 coordinate 39,511, forward strand.
GCGCTGCCCGGTCCGGTGCAGGCGGTGGTCACGCCTCCCTGGAGGGCCAGGGAAAAAGCCTCGTCCTGGGGATTGATGGAGTCGATACCCCGGAGCTGAGGGGTCAGGGGGTCCGCGCTTTCGTTATAGTCCCACCCCTCCCAGCGCATGGCCTGGTTGTCCAGGCCGATGTGGCAGTGGGCGTCCACACAGCCCGGCGTCAGGAGCCGTCCCCCGGCGTCCAGGACCTGCGCCCCGGCGGGCGGGTCGATGTGAGCCGCCACAGCGGCGATCTTTCCGTTCTCGATCAGAATGTCTCCCCGGTCCAGGTCCGGACCGGCCATGGTCTTAATGTGTGCGTTTTGGATCAGCAGCATAGGGATTCTCCTTCCGCAAAATGCGTGTTTTTTCTCCGTCACTATACCATGGCCCCGGAGGCAATGCAAGGCCTCGCCCCATTTTCTCCTTGATTAAATTGCCCCCTTGGAGTATGATGGGCAGGAAAGGATGTGGATGGATGATCAGCATCGGCATTGTCAGCGTCCAGGCGGACCCGGCGTCCATCGGCCCGGAAAACCGCTATTGGGCCGCCGTTCTGCGGGCCGGGGCCCGGCCCCACTGGCTGCCCTGGAGCGAAAGCCCCGAGGATTGGGCCGCCTGGGCGGACCGGTTCGACGGCTTTCTCTTCCCCGGCGGCGGAGATATGGACCCCAAGCACTACGGCCAGCCCCCCATTCCCGCCTGCGGCGCCCCCAGCCCCCGGCGGGATGCCATGGAGCTGGGCCTCCTGCGGGAAATTGAGGCCCGGGGCAAGCCTGTACTCGGGATTTGCCGGGGCTTTCAGACCATGAATGTGGCCCGGGGCGGCACCCTGCTTCAGGATATCCCCTGGGGCGGCCACTCCGACGATGCCGGGCGATACCGCCCCAGCCACCCGGCAGTGGTTCTGCCGGGGACCCTTCTGGGGCAGCTTCTGGGCACGGGAGAGATCCTCACCAACTCCGTCCACCACCAGGCCCTGGATCGGCTGGGCCGGGGCCTACGGGTCTCTGCCAAAAGCCCCGACGGCATTATCGAGGGCATCGAGGACCCCTCCGGTCCCCTGTTTCTGGGGGTCCAATTCCATCCGGAAGCCACCGCCGGAGAGGATCCCAGAATGCAGGCCATTTTCGACTGTCTGGTCCGCCGGGCCGCCGATACAAAGGAGAAAGAGAAGGAGTAAAAATATGGGCTATCACACCATTCTGTTTGACCTGGACGGGACCCTGACGGACCCGGGTCTCGGCATTACCAATTCCGTCATGTACGCCCTGGATCGGTTCGGCATCCACGAATCGGACCGGACCAAGCTTTATCCCTTTATCGGCCCTCCTCTTTGGGATTCCTTCATGCGCTTTTACGGCATGAGCCGGGACCAGGCCGAGGAGGCGGTGCGGGTCTATCGGGAATACTATGGGGATCGGGGCCTGCTGGAAAACAGCGTCTATCCCGGCATCCCTCAGATGCTGGCAGCTTTGAAAGCTCAGGGCAAGGCCCTGGCCGTGGCCACCTCCAAGCCCGAGGGCTTCTCCCGGCAGATTTTGGACCATTTTGAGCTTTCCCAATACTTTGACCGGATTGCCGGGGCCTCCATGGACCGGAGCCGCAGCCGCAAGGCCGACGTAATCCGCTATGCCCTGGAGGGGCTCTCCGCCGATCCCGCCGCCACCGTCATGGTGGGTGACCGGGAGCACGACGTGCTGGGGGCCCAGGAACTGGGTCTGCCCTGCGTGGGGGTCCTCTACGGCTACGGGGACCGGCCGGAATTGGAGGCCGCCGGGGCCGCCGCCATTGCCGCCGATCCCATGGAGCTTCTGGCCCTTCTGTCCCGGTAAAATAGGGATTGATTTTCCGAAAGAATACGATATAATATTATCGATAAAATTCGCTCGGCTGGTCCGGGCATCCCACCCGAAAATTAGGTAAGGAGAAAGCAATATGGATTACGCAAAAGAGTCTCTCCGCCTCCACGAGCAGTGGGGCGGCAAAATCGAAGTCATCGCCAAGGTCCCCGTGGAGACCAAGGACGACCTGTCCCTGGCCTACACCCCCGGCGTGGCCCAGCCCTGCCTGGAGATCCAGAAGGACCTGGATAAAAGCTACACCCTGACCCGGCGGCACAACCTCTGCGCCGTCATCACCGACGGCTCCGCCGTTCTGGGCCTGGGCGACATCGGCCCCGAGGCCGGTATGCCCGTGATGGAGGGTAAGTGCGTTCTGTTCAAGGCCTTCGGCGATGTGGACGCCTTCCCCCTCTGCGTCAAGACCAAGGATGTGGACGAGTTCGTCAACACCGTGTACAACATTTCCAGCTCCTTCGGCGGCATCAACCTGGAGGACATCGCCGCCCCCCGGTGCTTTGAGATCGAGCGGAAGCTGAAAGAAAAGTGCGACATCCCCATTTTCCACGACGATCAGCACGGCACCGCCGTCATCACCCTGGCGGGCCTGACCAACGCCCTGAAGGTGGTGGGCAAGAAGAAGGAAGACGTGAAGATCGTCACCTCCGGCGCCGGTGCCGCCGCCATTTCCATTGTGAAGCTGCTGCTGTCCGCCGGCTTCAAGAACGTGGTCATGACCGACCGGAAGGGCGCCATCTATGAGGGCCGGGAGGGCCTCAACTGGATCAAGGAGGAAATGGCCCAGGTCACCAACCGGAATATGGAGAAGGGCACCCTGGCCGAGGTCATCCGCGGCGCCGACGTGTTCATCGGCGTGTCCGCCCCCGGCACCCTGACCACAGAGATGGTCAAGACCATGGCCAAGGACTCCATCGTCTTCGCCTGCGCCAACCCCACCCCCGAGATCTTCCCCGACGAGGCCAAGGCCGGCGGCGCCGCCGTGGTCTCCACGGGCCGCAGCGACTTCCCCAACCAGATCAATAACGTCCTGGCCTTCCCCGGCATCTTCCGGGGTGCCTTCGACGTCCGCGCCAGCGACATCAACGAGGAGATGAAAATGGCCGCCGCCCACGCCCTGGCGGAGCTGATCTCCGACGAGGAGCTGAACGCCGACTACATTATCCCCAAGGCCTTCGACAAGCGGGTTGGCCCCGCCGTGGCCAAGGCCGTGGCCGAAGCCGCCCGGAAGACCGGCGTAGCCCGGATCTGACAAAAGCACTGGACAACCGGCCCTGCGGAACGTTGGCTCCGCAGGGCTTTTGTTCGCCAATTTTTGTCGAATCCTGTCGGATCTATCGGATTCCTCCTTGTTTGAACGCTGATTCTATGGTAAAATAGGGGTAAAAATGGGGCGGTTGCCCCGGGATAGGACGGGCATTTTCTTGTTTCATGTGATCACAATTCAGGAACAGGTCTACCAGTTCCTGAAAGAAAAGATCTGCTCCGGCGAGTATCGCCCGGGGCAGAAGCTCCAGGAGCTGACCCTGGCTTCGGAGCTCCAGGTCAGCCGGAGCCCCGTGCGGGAGGCCCTGCGCCGCCTGGGAGCCGACGGCCTGGTGGAGGAGGTCCCCAACAAGGGCGTCAGCGTGAAAGTTTATACAAAAAAGGATATGGAGGAGATCTATGAGCTGCGGCTCATGATGGAAAACCAGGCCATTGAGCGGATCCCGGATCCCACGATCCAGACCATGGCGGACCGGCTCCGGGCCCTGGTGGCCGACATGCAGACCGCCTATGACCGGCAGGACCGGGTCAACTATATCCGACTGGATACGGAGCTCCACCGGGCCCTGGTCCGGGACTGCGGCAACGGCCTGCTGTTCCAGCTCTACGACCGGCTGGACAGCCAGATCCGCCAATTCCGACGGTTTTCCCTGGAAAACAGGAGCCGTCGTGCGGATTCCGTGCTGGAACACCGGCGGATCGTGGACCTGCTGCTGGCCGGAGACCGGGAGGGCGCCAAGGCAGAGAACCGAAAGCACCTGCTGCTGGCTCGGGACCAGGTCATCGCCTGCCTGGACCGTCAGAACGCCCAGGACCACCTGGAGGGCCGGAATCCCCAGCCCTGACCGGTCCCACCGGCTCCCATCGTCCCTTCCCTCCCTCGCCGGGTCCCGACCGGTCCTCACCGGCCCCGGCCGACTCCCACGCGCCTCCCCCACGCCGCACCCCATGCCTCCTACGCACAAAAAAGAGCGGAAGCCGCCGTTGGGCGGCTTCCGCTCTTGCATTTTTATTCCAAATATAGAATGTTTATGCCTCAGATCACCGGGCCCAGGCAGTGGATGTCGATGGCGCTGAAATAGCTGATGGCCTCGTTCTTGGTCATTTCGCCGTTCAAGACCCGCAGCATCTTCCGGAATGCCTCTTCGCCCACCTCTTCGATGCTCTTTTCGCCGGTAATGATCCGTCCGGCGTTAATGTCCATGTCGTTTTCCATCCGGGCATAGGTATTGGGATTGCCGCAGATCTTAATGACCGGCATAGATGGGAATCCCTGGGGCGCCCCTCGGCCCGTGGAGAACATCATGAACTGGGCGCCGGTGGCGGCCATACCCGTCAGGATCTCCGGCTCTCGGCCCGGGCTGTCCTTGATCCACAGACCCTTGCAGCCTGCGGCATGCTGAGGATACTCCAAAACGCCTTGGATAGGCCGGGTTCCGCTCTTTACAATGGCACCCAGGCTCTTTTCCTCTATGGAGCTGAGGCCGCCGGCAATGTTGCCGGGGGTGGGCTGGCCCTTACGCATGTCGCATCCGATGGACTTGGCTCGGTTCTCCATAGCCTCTACGATCTTGTAGATCTTCCGGCCCACGGGGCCCTCCTCGCCGCCCACGGCCCGGCGGGCCAGCAGATGCTCACCGCCTAGGAATTCCGTGGTCTCGCCAAAGATCACCGTGGCGCCCAGGTCCACCAGCTTGTCCGCCACGTAGCCGATGACGCAGTTGGAGGCCATGCCGGAGGTGGTGTCGGAGCCGCCGCACTTGATGGCCATGACGGCCTTGTCCACGCCAACCTCCTGGCGCTGATAGCCGGAAACCTCAATGACCAGCTTCCGGGCAATGTCCGTGCCCAGGCGGATGGCATTGGAGACGCCGCCCAGCTCCTGGACGTGGATGATCTCCACGTGCTTGCCCGTGGCCAGCAGTTCCCGATACATCCGCTCATGATCCGTACCCTCGCAGCCCAGGCTGACGATCAGAATGGCCGCCGCGTTGGGGCTCTTGCCCAGGCTGATGAGGGTGTCCGTCACCCGCTCCAGATCCGGCGGCATCTGACAGCAGCCCTGGTGGTGGAGATAGGTCACGCAGCCCTGGACCTGGCGGCAGATGGCCTGGGCCACGTCGTTGGCGCAGGTGACGCTGGGGATCACCGCCACAAAATTCCGGGAGCCTACCTGGCCGTCCGGACGAACATATCCATAAAAGTGATCCATATCAAATCCTCCCCGTCTTACAGATCGCCCCGGCCCCGCAGGGAGTCCAGGTTGTGAATGTGTACATACTCGCCCCGGCGAATGTTCTTAGTGGCAATGCCGATCTCTTCGCCGTACTTGATGATGAGCTCGCCCTTGGCAATGTCCCGAACTGCGATTTTATGGCCGTAGGGCACGTCGCCGATGACGGTCACCGGGGTCATGGTGCCCTTCTTGTCCCGGATCTCCACCTCCATGCCGTCGGTGATGCCGTTGGCAAAGATGGTGGCCACATTGTCCTTGTCATTGACCTGCAGGGCAATTTTTGCTTCTTCCATGGTTATACCTCCTCTTTTTTTACCGCCAGCACGCTGACGCCGTCGGGGATCACGACCACCTTCGCGTCCCGGCCTTTGATGCCGTAGGCAATCTCCAGAGCCTCGTCCGGGCTGGATGCCGGGATCATATTGGCCCGGCGGACCGCGTCATGGTCCAGATACGTGGTCACCAGGATCACCTTGTGCTTTTTCAGGATCCGGGCGTAGATCTGGGGGCACCACTGCTCCGGGATGGTCTCCTTCGGCGGGATCTTGGACAGGAAACTGTCGATCTCCTCCACAGTGCCCAGTTGGATGAGCTTTTCAAAATGGGTGCCGCCCATACCGTCGGCACAGCTGCAGCACATGATGATGACTCCGTCCTCCCCCGCACAGGCCTCTGCCGTGGCCACGGCCTTGGGGCTCTGGTACAGGTTCTGGTCCAGGGGATAACCGCCGTTGCTGGTCACCACAATGTCGCCGGAAATGGGCGGGCACTGGGACCACTGGCGGATGAAGGCCACGCCCTGGGCGTGGGCCTGCTCCAAATCGCCGGCCCAGGCGGCGATGACCTTTTTTTCGCCGTTCAGGGCAACATTGAAAATGAACTGCACGTTCACAGCGCGAGCGGCACAGAGCATATCTTCATGGACCGGGTTATGCTCCAGAACGCCGGTGTTTGCATAGGGGCTGGAAATGGCTCGGTAGCTGTGGTTTTCGTTGACGGTCTCCTGAGAACAGATCCCGGGCAGGATGCTCTTTCGTCCGCCGGAGAAGCCCGCGAAGAAATGGGGCTCAATGAAGCCCTCGGTCACCAGCAGGTCGCACTCCACCGCCAGCCGGTTCACGTTGAAATCCGCCCCGGAGGGCAGGGTGCAGACGTGGACGAACTGGCTGGGGTCAAAGGCGTTGTTGATGGCGATTTTCTCATGATCCACGATGGCGTCACCGAACATACGGCGCTGCTCCTCCTCCGTGGTGGCCCGGTGAAGCCCCGTGGCGATGAGGATCGTAATGTCCGCCTGGGGATTTCCCTGGCGGATCTCCGCCAGCAGAATGGGCAGGGTCAGCTTGCTGGGTACCGCCCGGGTATGGTCCGAGGTCACCAGGACCACCCGGTCCTTTCCCTTGGCCAGGTCCCGAAGCCGGGGGCTGCCGATGGGGTGCTCCAGGGCTTCGTAAATCAGCTCCGTCTCGGATTTTCCCGGGTCGAATTCGTGCATTTTCGCCGTGACCACCTGAAGAAGGTTCTTCTCCTCCACGTGCAGGTCCAGGCTAGATGTGTAGTAGGGAATGGGAATGGTTTTCATTGGCGTCTCCCTCCATGCGGTATTGTCTTTTTGCAGCATCTTTGCAAATTGTCGATTGTATACAATCTTAACTTTGATTTTATTGTACCGCCTTCGGCGGGCACTGTCAAGGACTAGGTCGGGCCGGGCTCCCGGTTGTGCGCATTTTGCCCATAAGCCATATTTTTCTTGTATTTTCGGATTACTTACGATCATTCCGTCCAAGATTGTTTCGTTTTCTCCTGTTTCCTCGTCCTTTCTTTTTCTCTTCCGGTCGTTCCTCCTGCCAAAGAAAACCTATCTTTGGCAGGTTTGCCCCGCCGGTCTCTTCTCCCCCGGCAGTCGTAACCGCCAAAAAAAGAATTGTATTTGTACCGGTCCTGTGCTATTCTTTTCTGTAGAATGTCGAATTTTGGAAAAACCAGTTTGGAGGCCCTTTTATGAAGAAACTTCTTTGGATCCCCCTGGTGCTGGCGCTCCTTTGCGGGTGCAGCCGAGAGCCCCAGGTATTTACCTTCCCGGAGGATACCCGGATCGCCGGGGTTGACGTCAGCGGTGACACGGTGGAGGAGGCGGACGCCGCCCTGGCCGCCTGGCCGGAGACCTATCGCCTGCGGGTCCTGATGGACGGCGTGGAAACCTTCCTCACGGCGGAGGATCTTGACCTGGCCTACCACGCCCCCACAGATTGGGAGACGGCGCCGGATCTTCCTCTGAGCGATGTGTACACCGTCACCCTGCCGGACGATATTCTGAGCCGCCTCAACGGCCTGGATTACAGCCGCAAGGACGGGCAGGAGCTGGCCACCATGGGCTACTCCCAGGAGGAGGGTGCCTTCGTGGTGGTCCCCGGCCGAAGCTGGGCCTATCACGAATACGAGCCCACCCTGGACAAGCTGAAAGAGGCCGCCCAGGCCCTGGAGCCGGAGGTCCGGCTCCACTCTCCCATGGTCACAGTCCCCGGCCAGACCGCCGAGGATGTGGACCTGCCCGGCGTGGCCACCGCCAACGGCTGGCTGAACGCCTCCGTAACCCTGGATCTGCCCGACGGCTCCGTTACCGTGGACCGGGATACCATCCTCCCCTGGATCTCCATCGGCGAGGATCATCTGACGCCGGAACTGGATCTTGACGCCATCTCGGACTACGGCCACAGCCTGGCCCAGGCCCACTCCGCCGCCGCCACCGATGCCAAGGTCTTTACCACCACCTCCGGCAGTACCATTACCCTGCAGTACGGCTACGGCGGATACACCGTGGACGGAGACGATCTGACCGCCCGGCTCACGGAGGGCATCCAGCAGGGCCTGACCACGGAATACACCCCCCGGGTCCTGGACGGCGAACCGGCCCAAACCGTGAACGAGACTTTCGGCGGCACCTATATTGAGGTGGACATTGGCAGCCAGATGGTCTACTGCTACAAGGACGGTTCCCTGGTGATCTCCTCCCCCTGCGTCACGGGCTGTGTGGCGGAGGACTGCAGCACCCCCACCGGCCTATACTATATCTATGATTTGGATCGGGACACGGTGCTGACCGGCCCCACCTGGAACGACTGGGTGGACTGCTGGATGGGCTTCTACGGCGGCTACGGTCTCCACGACGCCAACTGGCGGACGGAGTTCGGCGGCGACATTTATCTGGAAAACGGCAGCCACGGCTGCGTGAACCTGCCCCCGGATGTGGCCCCCGTGATCTACAACGCCATCGATTACGGCACCGCCGTGATCCTCTACTGATATAAAGATACAAAAATCGGGACTCCGCCAAGCGGAATCCCGATTTTTATGACCCGTAGACTTTCATTTTTGCTTCTTCTTATAGCCGCAGTCGCAGTAGGGGCCGCCGGAGGCCAGGGTATACTCCCGGACAAAGTCCGACGCGCCGCCGGCCTCGCTCATGGTGTAATCCAGCCGGCACAGGGCCGGGGTCAGATCATACAGCCCCAGCTCCTTCATCAGGGCGCAGATGCCGCATGCGGTAAACCTGGCCTCATAACCGCCGCCATCCTCATAGGGGTAGAATTCCATATTCCAGGAATAGGGGTTCCGGTCCGCCGCCCGAAGCCGGGCCGCGGTCTCCATGCCGGCAATGTCCTCCGGTGAGAATTTCCGCTTTCCGCTTTTTCGACAGAACCACTTCATAGGCCCGGTCATCATGGCCTGGGCGTAGTACTCCGTCAGTTCCTTCACCTCCGGCCGCCGGGGCATGGACAGCACAAAGGCCCCCAACATGGCGCAGTTCACCGCGTTCATCCGGAACCGGTCTTCTTTTTCAAAAGGCGGCAGGTCCCGGATGATCTTCTTGTATTTGGGCTTCGCCGCCTTGATAATGGCCTTTGCCTCCTTCCGGTCATAGCCCAGAACGGTTTCCAGCTTCTTTTGAAAGGATCCGCCGAACAGCGCCCACATTCCCATGGGCATACCCATGTACTTCATTTCTGTCCCTCCCGTTTTCTTGTATGAATTTTTATAATTAGCAGATGCTAACCTGTTGTTCCAACCCAAACTGCGATTTATCTTTATTGTACGCAATTGTACGCAGCCTTCGGAACCTTGTCAAGGCGGAGCCGGAGCAAAAGCGTTTTCGCTCGCTCCTGTTATTTCCAGCCGAAACAGCGCATATTGGCTCCATTTTCGGTGAGACTATGGGTGCGGAAAGGCAGCCCGTTTCCCACGGGAAGCGAACGCCTTCCCGTGGAATACAGGAAAGGAGATGCACGAAAATGAAGAACAGCAACAACATCAACATTCCCGAGGCCCGCGCCGCTATGGACAAGTTCAAGATGGAGGCCGCTTCCGAGGTTGGCGTCAACCTGAAGGAAGGCTACAACGGCAACCTGACCTCCCGCGAGGCCGGTTCCGTAGGCGGCCAGATGGTTAAGAAGATGATCGAGGCTTACGAGCAGGGCCTGAAGTAAGGTCCATGGGACAGGGGCACGGCCCCTGTCCCATTTCTGTTTCTTCCGTATGCTCTGCCGGTGGCTTTGGGCGGACAAGCCGCATCGCTGCCGGGCACAAGATCATAGCGCGATACATGGCGGGGATTGCGATTTAGACCAGCAGTTTAGAGAAACGCCTGAAAAATCGGACAATCCGCACATAGCAGAAACGCACCACAGCCCGCCGGCGATTTTTGTCAGCGGGCTGCGGTGCATTTTATGAGGTCTGATCCCACTTTCGGCCTATTTTATCAACGCTCTAATCACTTCAATGGTTTTCCCGTATTCAATATCCGCCGCATAGGCAAACTGCTTCCGGTACTTGTCCCACATGCTCAAAAGGCGTCCTGTCGGAAATGCCATGCAGGAACAGTGCCGTTTCATGGGAAAAGATGATTTTCTCCGACCGCTTGCTGATGGAAAGCATGGCCTTGGAAATACCATGGGCGATAGCAACCTTTGTTTCAATCATTCCTCCATGCGTTTTTGCAATGGAGCTTAATTCATTCATGTAATCCATTTGACCACCCCGCAATACCAAATCAAAAATATTATACGCAACATCGTTCTCAAAGTCAGCAAAAATGCAACTTTGAAAACGAAATTAAAAATGATTTTATTCTCAAAGTCAACGTCTTTGCCGATACAGCAGCATCCGTGGAATGTCCCGTGCCGGAATACGTAGAATACCATGGATTCGCCTATCTTCCCAATAGCAAGCAAGCCGCAGCGGAGCTTACCTTCGCTGCGGCTTTGTTTCACCCCGCGTTGTTTTTTCGTTGGTGTACCGGTTTACTGGCAGTCAAGGGGTAGACGAATTGCATTTCCTTCCGGGATAAATCGATGCGGGTCCGCGGCAGCCTGATCCGCAGGGAGAAACCGGAGTCCCTTCTCATAACATTCCAGCGCCAGATTAAGCACATTACATTGCAGTTCCGTGGAAAAATCCTGGTCCTGCGGATCAATCGTTTCTCCACCGGTTAGAAAATCCAACTCCTGGCGTACCCGCTTTTCACCTTCAACGAGGATGCGGTAATCGAATTCTACGTCATTTATCGTCAGAATTACGGAATAGAATACTGTTGGATAATGGATCTTATACCAGATCAGCCGCAGGTAATTGATCGAGCGCTCCACCGCATTCGACCTAGGGTTGAAAAACACAATCTCATTTATGGATTCTATGTACCATTCCGGAATGCCTTTTTCACGAAGCAGGGCTAACTGACTCCCACTTAGGCCTTTCGCCGTGTCGCATAGTTCCGCTATTTCAAACGCTGTCTTGGGCTCGATCCCGTGAGAAGTCAGATTCAGCATTATATCCTCACGATTAGAAATCAGATCCTGGGGAGCGCATATGGTGTTTATCAATTTTTCACCGTTATCGTTCCACAGTCCGACCCCTTGGGAGAGTCCCTCAATTCGTACCAGATCGGAAAAGCTGGCAGGCTGCAGCGTATCACATATTTTTCTGAAAAGTGCGCCATAGAAGTTACACTTTTCGGGATTACCACACCGTTCAAGCCACAGCAACAAAACGCCGAAGCTCCAATGGACGTAACACTCTCCGGGATTACCACGCTGTTCAAGTTCCTACAATGTGCAAATACAAAATCCGGCCTGCCATCCTCCGCCTGAGGAAGTTTGAGTATAGTGTCTTTCATCTTCTCAAGAGTCCATTTACGGCCATAGCTAAAGCGATACCTGCAAACGGCAATGCCGTTCATTAGTACAGCCATTTCCGGAAAATACCGGTTCCAGACTTGCCCAGCGCATAGGCAGAGGTTCGTCTCCCCCGCACGCCTGACAGCTTACTTTCTCATATTAAGGTCATTTCAGCAAAACACATCGAATGACAGTTTTGCCCTACCATGTACAAACAATCTGCAATTCCCAAATGCACTTATGTCCCGTTATATGAACCAAATGTGAAGCGCTTGACATGTAGCCATAGGCGGCGTTCGTATTTCTGTATGATCCGCAGAATGAAGCAAACCAAGCCCACTGTCGTGCGAGGGCACGACTCACGCAAGCTGTGTAATGCCAGTGATACCTTGAATGACTATGGGGAAAGGGGCAAGCATGCCCTTTCCCAGAAAATCTGTATAAAAATAGCAGCCTTTGAGCTATAAAACAACGAAGCACGGCTTTAAAGAAAGTCATGCTTTGTTCTATTCTTTTTTGACATTATGATAGTATCGCTTGTCGGGCCTCCAGAAGTCTGGGGTCCTCGGTGGGGGCCAAAGCGGCGGCACGTTTTCTCATAAGATCACCTCGTTTGCGTTCTTATCCATATGATACAATATTCTTGCGGAAAGTCAACGAATACACCAACATATAAATTATTAAAAATTTTCAAAACAGAATGTCCCGGGGATCCTTGGATCCCCGGGACGTTTGCTGTCAGCCGTTGTAGATATAATTGTGTTCCAGTTGGGGCTCGTCTAGAGCCTCCCAGTTTCCGCTGATGTCCAGAGCGCCGTCGGCCAGACGCTCAATGGTCATAAGGGTCATATCCGGACCATCCAGCCGCACGGTATAGCTGGCTCCGCCGGAATAGAGGAGCCCAACGGTCCAGGAATAGGACTGGATCTCGGCCGAGGGGCTGGTGGTGTCCGTGAAAGCAAAATACACGGCGGAGGGTTCATCCGTCACATCGGTATGTTCCAAGACAGCGGTTTCAGCGGCGCCCCGCAGGGCCTCATAGTCCGTGTCCTCCGGAGGAATGTACTTGGCCTGGGCGGACCCGGATGCACGCTCCAGACGACTCATGCCGTCCGCCAGCAGTCCCTGGGGAGACAGGTGGTCCGTGGGGTACAGGGTGAAGACCGCGTTTTCCACAGGCAGGGGCAGGTACAGGGCGGAAATCGTCCGCTCCTCGGCGGGCAGGGTCTGACCCGCATGGTACATTCCCAGAATGTAGGACAGCCAGAAGGACTCGGAACGGTACAGGCCCCGGCTGGCAAGAGGCTCCTCCCGGCCTTCCTGGGTGGAGAGCCAGCTGTTTTCCGGCAGCACCAGGTCGGCGGCAGCCATTTGCCCGGAGGCCTCCGCCAGTTCCAGGTATTCCTCGGCGGTGAGGGCCCGCTCCCCCGCGGGCAGAACGAAGAATTTGGACACGCCGTAGGTATCGGGATCCAGAGAAGCGAAATAGAAGTCTCCGGGGGCCGTCTGCCCCTGGGAGGGAGCATAGGAGGGCATGGCGTTCTGGGGCCGGAGCCCCGCCTGGTACAGGGCCAGAGCCTGCTCATAGTTGGCGCGGAATTCCTCCAGGGTAGCGGCGCCCTGGTCCTTTAGCCGATTATCAAAGTCCGTAAGTCGGCGGTCCTTCGTTTCTTCGGTGACGGCGGGCCGGGTAGGAGGCTCCGTGGAAGGTACGGTGGTTTCCGAAAGGGTGGGGGCTGCGGACTGGCATCCCGCTAAAAATGCGGCAAAAAGGGACAGCATCAAAAATAGGACAACAGTTCGTTTCCACATAAAATCACCTCGTTTTTCGACTCTGGAGGAAAGCTATCCTCACTTATATGATACAGAATCCGGGAGGAAAGTCAACGGATTCAACGCTGCATAAATTCTTAAAAATTCTTAAGAAAAAACCGTGGAAGGAGGATCCTTCCACGGATGATGGATTTTCGAGTTATGCTTCGTCCCGGACGAAGAGAATGCCCAGGGTGCCCTGGCCGCAGTGGCAGGTGACGGTGCAGCCGGCGATGGTCTCGGTGATCTCGTCGAAAATGCCATAGCTCTTCACTTCCTCGATGACGGAGGAGACGAGGCCGTCCTCCATTTTCGTGTGGGTCACGAAGATCCGGCCCGGCACCAGTTTGCCCTTCCGGCCCTCCAGCCGGTCCTTGACATAGTTGTCGAGGCACCGGGACATGGGTCCCCGGTACTTCTTCACCACCTGCATCTGACCGTCGATGACCTCAATGCAGGGCTTCAAATGCAGCAGATTGGCCCCCAGGGCCATGACCGTGGAGCAACGGCCGCCCTTGACCATGTAATCCAGCCGCCCCAGCAGGAAGCTGGCCTCCACCCGGGCGGTAAAGGCCTGGAGCTCTTTCCGCATGGCCCTGGGATCCGTGCAGGTCTCCGCCAGACGGCAGGCCTCCAGCACCACCAGGCCGTGGCCCGTGGACAGGTTTCGGGAGTCCACCACGTAGACGTTGGAGAATTCCTGGGCCGCCAGGCAGGCGTTCTGGTAGCAGGCCGACATGTCGGAGCTGATGGTGATGTGGAACACGGCGTCATAATCCGAGGTAAACCGAGAGAACAGGTCCGTGTATTCGCCGATGCTGACCGCCGCCGTGGAGCACAGGGCCCCGCCGCCGTCCACATGGGCAAAAATGGCCTCCGGCGTGATGTCGACGCCGTCATGATAGGATCCGGCGCCCATGCTGACGGTCAGGGGGGCAATGGTGATCTGGTTTTTCTCAATCAGCGCCGGGGAAAGATCGCAGGTGCTGTCAGAACAGATTTTGATTTTCATAGTAAAACCTCCGTGAGCGGCCTGTGGGCCAGGGAATGCAAAATCAATACTTCTTTGAAAGCAAATTACATTATAGGAATACTGTAGAAAAGCGTCAAGGGACAGATTCCTTGCTTTGTGCAATTGCCTGTGATATAGTGAAGAAAAAGAAGAGGAGGAGGAGAATTATGGAACACGGAAAACAGGCCGAGGCCCTGTTCTGCCAGGGCTACAATTGTGCCCAGGCGGCCTTCGGCGCCTTTGCAGAGGAAGCGGGGCTGAACCTGGAGACGGCCCTGCGGCTGGCATCTTCCTTCGGCGGAGGGTTGGGACGGCTGCGGGAGGTCTGTGGGGCCCTGTCCGGGGTGGAAATGGCCCTGGGCTGTCTCTACGGCTACGATACACCGGAGACCGGACAGATCAAGAAGGAGCACTATGCCCGGGTCCAGGACCTGGCGGACCGGTTCCGCCGGGAGTTCGGCTCCATTGTCTGCCGGGAGATTTTAAAGGGGGCGGACGCCTCGCCGAATCCCACCCCCAGAACAGAAGGTTTTTATGCCAGTCGGCCATGCCTTCGGTGTGTTGCCCGGGCAGCGGAGCTTCTGGAGGAGTATATGAAAGAAAATCCGCCAAAATGCGGACAGGAGAAAACAAAATGAAATACGCGTTTGTAAACGGGGCGATTCTGGACGGCAGTCGGGATATGGAGCCTCAGGAGGGCCTGGCGGTTCTGGTGGACGGGGAAACCATTCGGGATATCGTTCCGGAAACGAAAATCCCCGGGGACTTCGAGAGAATCGACCTGGAAGGCGGCTATGTCATGCCCGGCCTCATCAACGGCCATGTGCACCTGGCGGGCAGCGGCAAGCCCCAGAAAAAACAGCGGGACAACGAGAAGCTGGTAAATACCATTATGGCCTCCGGCCTGACCCGGGCCGTGGCCTATTCCATGGTCTGCGGCTTCGC
This sequence comes from uncultured Oscillospiraceae bacterium, assembly GCA_934589155.1. GTDB lineage: Bacteria > Bacillota > Clostridia > Oscillospirales > Oscillospiraceae > Faecousia. The sequence continues at coordinate 54,829 of CAKTNP010000002.1, forward strand.
AAAGGAGGAGCTGCTGGGCGGCGTCACCACCATCCGCACCGTGGGCGGCTTGGGGGACTTTGACACCAGGCTCCGGGACGAGATCCAAGAGGGAAAACGGGTTGGTCCCCGGATCCTGGCGGCCAACCAGGGCATTTCCGTGCCTGGGGGCCACATGGCCGGGTCTGTGGCCATTGCGGCGGAGAGTATTTCCCAGGCGCTGGCCCATCTGGACCGCTGCCGGGAGGAAAAGGTGGACCTGGTAAAGCTGATGATCACCGGCGGCGTGCTGGACGCCAAGGAAAAGGGCGTTCCCGGGGAGCTGAAAATGGCCCCGGAGATGGTAAAGGCGGTCTGCGATAAGGCCCACAGCCTGGACTATACCGTGGCGGCCCATGTGGAGTCCCCGGAGGGAGTCCGGGTAGCCCTTCAGAACGGGGTGGACTCCATCGAGCATGGGGCCCAGCTGGACGAGGAGATGATCCGGCTGTTTTTGGAACGGAAGGCCGTTCTGTGCACGACTCTTTCTCCGGCCCTGCCTTATGCTCTGTTTGACCGCACCCTCACCAACGCCACGGAGGTGGAGCAGTACAACGGCAATGTGGTCTTTGAGGGGATCATCCAGTGCGCCAAGCAGGCGCTGGAGCATGACATTCCCGTGCTGCTGGGCAACGACGTGGGATGCCCCTGGATCACCCAGTACGATTTCTGGCGGGAGCTCTTCTATTTCCATAAGTATGTGGGGGTGTCCAACGGCTTTGCCCTGTGCACCGCCACGGCCCGGGCGGCGGAGCTGCTGGGCCTGGGGGATGTGACCGGTACCGTGGCCCCGGGAAAGACCGCGGACCTGATCGTGACCCGAGAAAACCCCTTGGAGGATCTGCGGGCTCTACGGCATCTGTCTCTGGTGACGGCCCGGGGCAGACTCCAGAAGGACCCCCAGCCCAAGCGTCGGAAAAATGTGGAGCGGGAGCTGGACAAATTTTTAACGGAATAAGGCATAGAAAAAGCGCCCCACCGAACGGTGAGGCGCCTTTCCTTTGAGCGTAAAACGAATAAAAGAGAGAGGTAGGAAGTAGTCCACGATGAAAGGACAAACAAGAAATGCGGCTGTAAGGAGGATCCGGCTCACGGCTTCCGTATCAACCTTACAAGTATATGGTAAAATAGACTTTTGAATAATATATGAACAAAAAACGAACAAAGGGTGAAACAAATTTGAATACATTGCCCAAAGCCACCGGCAGGGCATGCGGAGGGAACAGAAATGGGACAGGGGCTGTGCCCCTGTCCCATGGACCTTACTTCAGGCCCTGCTCATAAGCCTCGATCATCGTCTTAAGAATTTTTAAGAATTTATATGATGGTGTATTCGTTGATTTTCTGCATGAATATTGTATCATATGAATAAGAACGCAAACGAGGTAATCCTATGAGAAAACGTGCCGCCGCTTTGGCCCTGGCCCTGTACCAGGCGGGGCTCCGGCCGGAGGGCACCATGGCCGCCTATGATCCCCTTTCCGATGAGGCGGTTCCCGGGGACTTCTACTATGCTTCTCTGGATCCCGACACCTATGGCGTGGCCCAATTCTTCGCCCTGCCTGCGGGAGAGCGGAGCCTCACCGCCGAGGAATACTTAGAACTGGTGGAAGCCGCCGGGCAAATGCCGGCCGCCGACCTGGCGCTGCCGGAAAACAGCTGGCTCTCCACCCAGGAAGGCCGGGAGGAGCCTCTTGCCAGCCGGGGCCTGTACCGTTCCGAGTCCTTCTGGCTGTCCTACATTCTGGGAATGTACCATGCGGGTCAGACCCTGCCCGCCGAGGAGCGGACGATTTCCGCCCTGTACCTGCCCCTGCCTGTGGAAAACGCGGTCTACACCCTGTACCCCACGGATCCCATGACGCCCCGGGGCCTGCTGGCCGACGGGCTCTATGCCCTGTCCCGGCTCCCGGAGGCCCGGCAGGACCGGTATCGCCTGCCGGAGGGCACGGATTTTGAGCCCATCCAAAGCGCTGCCGTGCAGGCCCTTCGGGACCATATGGGTCTGACTGAGGATCCCGCCGCCGTGTACTGCGCCTGTCCCGACGCCGCCTCCCCTGACTACGACTCTCCGGACTTTGTCTGGCAGGTGGGCCTGCTCTATCCCCGGGGCGCCTGCTATTCGGTGGGACTAAAGCCCCAGGACCTGTCCCTGGCCTTTATCACTACCCCTGGAGGACGAAGATCTGGACTGGGACCGGCCTTGGGCAGGGGCGGAATCCTCCCGCTGACATAAAAAATCCCTGGGATCCGGATCCCAGGGATTTTTCTCACTTCTTTTTCTTGAAGATAAAGACGTTTGCGATATAGTTCAGGGTAATGGTCACCACCGCCAGGCAGACCTTTGTCACCATGACGCCGTCCACATCCAGCTTTCCTATGGTCAGCACCGTGTACCGGCCCAGGTTCAGCAGGGTATCGGCCACGAAGAGACTCAGCTCCTCGATCAGAAAGGTGAACACCCGGGCGGCAAAGAACTCCGGGATCTCCCGGCGGATCACGCTCCAGGCCCAGCTCTTGCTCTCAAACACAAAGAGCTTATTGGTCACATAGGCAAACACCACCGCCGCCAGGAAGGCCAGGAGGTTTGCCACCAGGCTGTTGGACTGGCCGAAGAGCAGGTCGTAGAACAGCCAGAACACCACATAATTGACCAGGGTCGCCAGCACGCCAAAAAATATATAGCTGACGGTTTCCCGGTTGATGATTTTTTTCAGATTCACGGGATCTTCTTCCCTCCTTCGGAGCAAAGCACATCCGCTGCCATTTTAACTGCATTAGAATACCCGAATTTATCCGGCATGTCAATGCAGAACCGGCTTTTGTTTTTACCCAAATCGTGAAAACTGGACAAAAGCGGGAGCATATCGCTCCCGCTTTTCGTGATATTGCAGATCCCCTCTCAGTTCTTGTACCGGGGCTCGCAGGTCAGGTTCACGCCCAGGCGCTTAAAGACCTTCTCGTCCACGGCGGAAAGGATCACCGAGGAATGGACCTCGCAGCCCCGGAGGCGGCTCAGCTGCTCCATAGCCTGCTCCGCCGTGGGATTGGTGGCGGCACTGATGGACAGGGCGATCAGGACCTCGTCCGTGTGGAGCCGGGGGTTCCGATTGCCCAGATGGTCCACCTTCAGGTGCTGAATGGGGCCGATGACCACGGGGTCGATCAGGTGGATGTCGTCGGGAATGTTCCCCAGAGCCTTCAGGGCGTTGAGCAGCAGGGCGGCGGAGGCCCCCAGCAGGTCCGAAGTCTTGCCGGTGACGATGCGGCCGTCCGGCAGCTCCATGGCGGCGGCGGGCAGACCTGTCTCCTCCGCCTTCCGCAGGGCAGGAGCCGTCACCTTCCGGTCCGTCGTGGCGGCGCCGGCCTTCTTCATGAGAAGCTCCAGCTTCCGGACCACCTCGTCCCCGGCCTTACCCTGGCGCTGGTCGCAGAGGCCCGCGTAATACCGGCGGATGATCTCCTGGCAGGAGGCCTCCCGCACGGCTTCGTCGTCAAAAATGCAGTAGCCCGCCATGTTGACCCCCATGTCCGTGGGGGACTGATAGGGGCACTTGCCGGAAATGGACTCCAGCATGGTGGCCAGCACCGGGAAGATCTCCACATCCCGGTTGTAGTTCACCGTGGTCTTGCCATAGGCCTCCAGGTGGAAGGGGTCAATCATGTTCACGTCATTCAGATCCGCCGTGGCGGCCTCATAGGCCAGATTCACCGGATGATTCAGGGGCAGATTCCAGATGGGGAAGGTCTCAAACTTGGCATAGCCCGCCTGAACCCCCCGCTTGTGCTCATGGTACAGCTGGGACAGGCAGGTGGCCATTTTACCGCTGCCGGGGCCGGGAGCCGTCACCACCACGAGTCCCCGTGTGGTCTCGATATACTCGTTCTTGCCATAGCCCTCGTCGCTGACGATCTTGGCAATGTCGGAGGGGTAGCCCTCAATGGCGTAGTGGTGGTACACCTTCATCCCCAGGGATTCCAGCCGATTCTGGAAGGCCCGGGTGGCGGTATTTTCCGCGTATCTCGTCAGCACCACGCTGCTGACGTACAGACCGAAGCTGCGGAACACGTCAATGAGCCGGATCACGTCCCGGTCGTAGGTAATGCCCAGGTCTCCCCGGACCTTGTTTTTTTCGATGTCCGCGGCATTGATGGCAATAACCATCTCCACCTGGTCCTTTAGTTGCAGCAGCATCCGCAGCTTGCTATCCGGCTGAAAGCCCGGCAGCACCCGGGACGCGTGGAAGTCGTCATAGAGCTTGCCGCCGAATTCCAGGTACAGCTTGCCGCCGAAGCGGGCGATCCGCTCCCGGATCCGGGTGGACTGCATCTGCAGGTATTTGTCGTTGTCAAAACCGATTTTCGTCATAACATTCGCCTCTCCCTTTCCAATCTCCCCTATTATACAGGAAACCGGCGGCCATTACAAGAAACCGGGCGGGAAATCCGACAAAAATTTCCCTGTCCTACGGAAGGTCTAAATTCTCCGGTCCCCGGACAAAATGTTCACAGTTTTCTCATAGACTTTTGGTCCATTTTCCGGTATGATAAAGACGTTTTGGAAGGAGTGACCATGTTGAAAGATCTGCGCCGCAAGTTCACCCGCTTCTGTGTCCGGAACCGGGACAAGGGGATCCCCAATCTCATGCTGTACATTGCCATCGGCAACCTCATCGTATTTCTGTTCAGCATCATCGATCCCAGCAATTCCGTCCACAGAATGCTCTATTTTGACCCCACCCTGATCCTCCACGGCCAGGTGTGGCGGCTCGTCACCTACGTGTTCACCTATATCACCGGCGACAATCCCCTGGGGCTTCTGCTGTCCCTGCTGTCTCTGTACTGCTATTACTGGATCGGCCGGAATCTGGAGGCCCACTGGGGCGTGCTCCGGTTCAACCTGTTCTACTTCACGGGCGTTGTGATTATGGACATTGCCGCGCTGATCCTGAGGACCTATGCCAGCACCTATTACCTGAACCTGAGCCTGTTTTTGGCCTTTGCCACCCTGTACCCCACCATGCGGTTTTTGGTTCTCTTCGTGATCCCCGTTGAGGCCCGGTGGCTGGCCCTCATCGATTTAGGACTCACCCTCTTCGGCGTGCTCACCACCACGTTCCCCTACAATCTCTTCCCCCTGTTCGCCCTTTTGAACTACTTCCTGTTCTTCGGCTCCGATGTTATCAACCTGCTGCCGGATTCCTGGCAGATGAAGCTCCGGCAAAAGCGGGCCCGAAAGGCCAAGACCATTCCCTTCCCCACGGGGGCAGCCCGGCAGGACACCCCGCCCCGGGAGCGGGCCTACACCCACAAGTGCACGGTCTGCGGCCGCACGGACGTGACGAACCCGGAGCTGGAATTCCGTTACTGCTCCAAGTGCAAGGGTTATCACTGCTACTGCATCGACCACATCAACAACCACGTTCATATCCAGTAATGCAAGCGCACCGGGGCCATTGGGTCCCGGTGCTTTTTTCAAGAGATCTCCCTTGTAAGGGGCCCCTCTCTGCGATATAATGAAGAAAACAGGCGGGACGGACTGTCTTCCCGCCGGGAAAGGACACACCATGAACATGAAAAACTATCCCTTTACCATAGAGCAGGACTCCATGCGGAACCCCTTTGTGGGGATCCCTACCTTCCTGATGGCCCCTCTGTGCCTGGACCTGGACCGGCTGGAGGCGGACATTGCGGTCATCGGCATGCCCTATGACATGGGCACCTCCGTCAACACCGGCGCCCGCTTCGGCCCCCGGGGGGTCCGAACCGCCTCCACCTACAACTGCTACGCCCATGAGGGCTGGTATGACCCCATCCGCAAAGAGACCTATCTGGGGGAGCCCTGGCGCATCGTGGACTGCGGCGACATTGACGTGCTGCACACGGAGCAGAAGCGGAGCTTCCTGAACTGCGAGGCCGCAATCCGGAAGATTCTGTCCAAGGGCGCCATTCCCTTTGTCATCGGTGGAGATCACGCCATCACCACCCCCATTCTCCGGGCCTTTGACGGCTTTGACGATTTATGCGTCATTCAGTTTGACGCCCACCTGGATTTCACCCTGGAGCCCCACGGCATCCATGAGGGCCCCGGCAGCCCCATGCGCCGGGCCTCGGAAATGGCCCACGTGAGCCACATTATGCAGATTGGCATCCGGGGCATCGGCAGCTCCCAGCTGTCGGACTTCCGGGACGCGGAGGCCAACGGCAACGTGATCCTTACCTCCCGGGACGTGCGGCGCATGGGCACCGACGCGGTGATCGAGAAGATCCCCCTGGCCAAGCACTACTACATCACCTTTGACATCGACGGTCTGGACCCCTCCATTGCCATCGGCACCGGCTCCCCGGTGCCCTTCGGCCTGCTGTATGAGGAGGCCTCCGCCATTATTGAGGGCGTGGCCAAAAAGGGCAACATCGTGGGCATGGACGTGGTGGAGATCTCCCCGCCCTGCGACGTGCAGAACATGACCTCCATGTACGGTGCCCAGCTCATGCTGGACGCCATGAGCTTCCTCACCAAGGAAAAAGAGCGGAAGGCCGCTCAAAACCCCTGATACCATCAAAAAATCCCGCACCCTAGGGTGCGGGATTTTTCATGTCAATTACAGGACCTTGCTCAAGAAAGCCTTGGTCCGTTCCTCCTTGGGGTGGTTGAAGATCTCATCCGGGGTGCCCTGCTCGATGATATAGCCCCCGTCCATGAACAGCACCCGGTCGGCCACCTCCCGGGCAAAGCCCATTTCGTGGGTAACGATGACCAGGGTCATGCCGCCGTGGGCCAGACTCTTCATCACGTCCAGCACCTCGCCCACCATCTCGGGGTCCAGGGCGGAGGTAGGCTCGTCGAAGAGAATGATCTTGGGGTTCATGGCCAGGGCCCGGGCAATGGCCACCCGCTGGCGCTGGCCGCCAGACAGGGCCGAGGGGAACACATTGGCCTTATCCTCCAGGCCTACCCGCCGCAGCAGCTCCAGGGCGGTTTTCTTGGCCTCCTCCGCCGGGGTGCCCCGGACTTCCCGGGGGCCGATGGTCACATTGTTCAGAACGGAAATATGGGGAAACAGGTTGAAGTTCTGGAACACCATGCCCATTTCCGTGCGGATGGCGTTTTCCGTCTGGGCGGAAAGCACCACGCCGTCCACTACGATCTCGCCCTCGGTGGGCTCCTCCAGCCGGTTCAGGCACCGCAGAAAGGTGCTCTTGCCGGAACCGGAGGGTCCGATGATGCAGACCACCTCGTTCTCCCGGATGGTCTCGTCGATATTTTTCAAGACCTCCAGAGAGCCGAAGCTCTTTTTCAGGCCCTTGACCTCAATAATATTGCCCATGTTTTCATCCTTCCCCATCTTATGCGTGCAGCGTGCGGTCGTCGTTCTGCTTGTCCGTGGCCATCTTCTTTTCCAGGTGCTTAATGAGCTTGGAGGTGGGGATGGACAGGAGCATATACACCAGAGCCACGCCCACATAGGCTTCAAAGGTATTGAAGGTGGCGGCGTTCCACAGAGCGCCCCGGCGGAGGATCTCCACCACGCCCACATAGGACAGGACGGAGGTCTCCTTAATAAGGCTCACGAACTCGTTGCCGAAAGAGGGCAGGACGATCTTCAGAGCCTGGGGAATGACGATCAGCCGCATGGCCTTGCGATGGGTCATGCCAAGGGATCTGGCGGCCTCCATCTGGCCCTTATCCACGGCCTGGATGCCGCTGCGGATCACCTCCGCCACATAGGCGGCACTGTTGAGACCGCAGACAATAATAGCCGGGATCACCAGGTAGGGCCATTTGAAGTCGACGCCCTTGGACTGCAGGAGCTGGGGCAGGCCATAGGCCAGAATCAGCGCCTGTACCACCAGAGGCGTGCCCCGGACGACCTCCACATAAACCCCGGAGATCACCGACAGGGCCTTGCTCTTGGACATTTTCATCAGGGCCAGCACAAGGCCCAGAAGAACGCCAATGATGATGGACGCCAGAGTCACGCCCAGCGTCACCGGCACGCCCTGAATGGCCGCCAGAAATCCTTTGACATATAACTGCATGAACTATTTACTCCTTCATCTGCCGATCCGGCAGAGTTCTTAGTTGAACCACTTCTTCAGCAGCTCATCGTATTTGCCGTTCTCCATGAGATTGGCCAGGCCGTCGTTGATCTTCTGCAGCAGCTCGCTGTTGCCCTTCTTCACGGCGAAGCCAAGATCCTCATAGCTGTCCTTGTCGCCCACGACCTTCAGCTTGTCGGGGTTCTTCTCCATGTAAGCCTGCACGATGCTGGCACCGGCCATCATGGCGTCCACGTCGCCGTTGAGGACCTGAAGCACGCAGGTATCGAAGCCGTCCAGGATCACGGCCTGGCCCAGCTTGCCCTCTTCCACCAGGGCGTTCAGATCGTCGGCGTAGTTGGTGGCGATCTGGGTGGCCACCTTCTGGCTGGAGGTCAGGCTGTCGAGACCGGTGATGGTGTCGTTGTCGCTCTTCACCAGCAGGGCAGCGCCGTCGGTATAATAGGTGTTGGAGAAGTCCACCTTGGCTGCCCGCTCAGGGTCGCCGGACCACATGCCGGCGGCAATAATGTCGCCGTTGCCGGCCTCGATGGCGGGGATCAGCGCCTCAAATGCCATGTCCACGAACTCCACCTTGAAGCCCTGGTCCTCGCCGATGGCGGCAATCAGGTCCATATCGAAGCCGATGACATCGCCGGTGGCCTCGTCAATGGTATCAAAGGGAGGGAAGGTTGCATTGGTCAGGACCTTATAGGTGGGCAGGTCCTCGCCGCCCTTGCCGCTGCTGCTGCAGGCAGCCAGAGACAGGACCGTAAGGGTGGCCAGCACAAGGGCCAGGATCTTTTTCAGCTTTTTCATGTTCATTACATCCTTTCAAATTTTTCGTTCTCTCTATTGCGGGCCCTCAGCCCAGCATCTGCACCATGGTGGCCATATAGACCTTGATGCAGTTGAGGTAGTTTTGGATGGACACCCGCTCGTCAGCACAGGCAATGTGAATGGTGCCGGGGCCGAACCAGGGGTAGTCCCCGCCGATGGCCTTTTTGATGTAGGCCACGTCGCAGCCGCCCATTTTCGTGAAGTGCTTGGGCTTTCTGCCGCAGATGGCCAGGCTGCTCTCGTCAATGGCCTTGACGATGGCGCTGTTTTCGTCGTTGACGAACACTGGCGTGTCGGGCTCATATTGGCTGTGGTACTCATAGGCGAAGGTGGGGTCGGTCATTTTGACCTCCTCCAGTGCGGCGATGATCTCCGCATCCACGGATTCCGGGGTCTCGTCGGGGGTATATCGCCGGTCAATGCAGATCTCCGCCCGCCTGGGGTAGTTATTGACGGCGATGCCGGCGTTCAGCTTCGTCACCGCTAGGTGGGACTTGCCGAAGGGGGTCTCCGGCTTCTCCGCGATCCGCGCCGCCAGCCGGTTCAGAGCCTCCACCGCCTTCATAGCCTTTTTGATGGCATCCTCGCCGCCGTAGTGATTGTCCTTATCCTTGGGATCGATGTCACGGACCGCATGGCCGCCGTCGCCGTAGACGATGACCTGGCAGGGATACACGCCGCCGTGGCCCATCATCAGATCGATGGTCTCCTCGTCGGGGCAGCTGGGCTCCATGCTGATGCCGAAGTCAGCGTGGATGAGATTGTCTCTCAGCAGGGACAGAATGCCCTGAGCGCCGCCGCTTTCCTCATCGGAAACGTAGTTCAGAATCACGCTGCCCTTGGGATCAAAGCCCATTTCCTTCAACAGCTTCACCGCCATGAGGGCCGCACAGTCTCCACCCTTCATATCGGAGGTGCCCCGGCCGTAGACAAAGCCGTCTTTTACCTCGCCGGACCAGGCGTTGTAGCCCGGCTCCTCGGTCTCCGTGGCGGGGAATACGTCCATGTGGCCATTGAACAGGAAAGTCTTACCGGGCTTCGTTCCCTTCCACGTGGCGATGTAGTTGGGTCGGTCCTTCTGATATTCATAGGTATCCACCTGGATTCCCAGCTTATCCAGCCACCTGCCCATGGTTTTCGCCATAGGCAGCTCGCTGCCTGTGGGGCTGGGAGACTGAATAGCCTCCACAAGGCACTGGATGGCCTCGTCCTGACATTCATCCACTTTTTGAATGATTTTTTCCACTGTGATCATGCAGACCCCTCCTGATTCGTGATGAAACCGGGCAGGTCGACTGTGGCCTCATCCGGCTTTGTTTCTGCAATGCATGTATAATAATACATTGCAGTCTGCATGTCAAGTATTTTTCCGGTGGATTTTTTCACTTCTCATATATTCATTTTATTCATGCATTTATGCATAAGCATTCTCAAAAATATCCGGCCTCGAGGCATGGAGAAAGCGGCGGGGCACCGCCCCGCCGCCCGAAGGGATCGGATCAGTCCCGATCCCAGTTGTGCCACACGTTCTGCACATCATCGTCATCCTCGAAGATGTCCAGCATTTTCTCCATATTGGAGATGTCCTCTTCCTTCTCCAGCTTCTGATAGTTCTGGGGAACCATCTCGATCTGGGCAGAGTCGAAGTTGTAGCCCTTCTTGGACAGGGCGTCGGCCACGGCGTTGAAGTCGTCGGGGGTGCAGTACACGGTGAAGCAGTCCTCTTCGGTCTCCATGTCGTCGGCGCCGCAGTCCATGGCGTCCATCATGACGTTGTCCTCTTCCAGGTCCCCGTCCTCGTTGTCAATGACGATGACGCCCTTCTTATCAAAGGACCAGGACACGCAGCCAGAGGCGCCCATGTTGCCGCCGAACTTGTCGAAGTGATGCCGCACGGCACCGGCGGTCCGGTTCCGGTTGTCGGTCATGGCCTCCACGATCACGGCCACACCGCCGGGACCGTAGCCTTCATAGGTGATGGACTCGTAGTTGTCGCCGGCGCCGGCACCGGCGGCCTTCTCCAGCACACGCTTGATGTTGTCGTTGGGCATGTTGGCGGCCCGAGCCTTGGTGATGACCGTGGCCAGCCGGGAGTTGTTGGCGGGATCGATGCTGCCGCCGCCCTCTTTCACGGCGACGATCATTTCCTTCGCGATCTTGGTAAAGGCCGCAGCCCGCTTGGCGTCCTGGGCGCCCTTGGTCTTCTGGATGTTATGCCATTTGGAATGTCCTGACATCGAAAAATCTTCCCTTCTGCAAGTTTCAGTCGTAAAACGCCGAAAAATGGGCACAGCATCCCCCTCCGGCGTGAAAACACTTGTAATATAGTAGCAAGTCCGGCTATAAAAATCAACCTTTTTTACCGGAATTTCATGCAGTCCCGGTGATTTTCGGAGATTTTCACAAAAACATCCGGAAATTGGGCCTGTACCCTCTCCGCAAGGTAGACGCAGACCGGATTTTCCGTGTAAAAATGCCCGGCGTCAATGAGATTCAGGCCCAGGTCCCTGGCGTCCCAGAAGTCGTTGTACTTCAGATCCGAGGTCACGAAGGTGTCGCACCCGGCGGCGAGGGCGTCCATCATGCCGCTGCCGCAGGCGCCGCCGCCTACCGCCACCCGGCGGGCCTTGCCGCCGCCCTGGGCATAGCGCAGCACCGGGGTGCCCAGCCGCTGCTTCACCCGGTCCAGGAAGGTCTCCAAGCCCTCCTCCGGGACCTCGCCCATGCGGAGCAGACCCATGCCGTCGTCGCCGGGGATGGTCTGAATTTTGGACAGCCCCAGCCGCTCCGCCAGCACGTCGTTGACCCCGCCGGGGGCCCGGTCCAGATTGGTATGGGCGTTGACGGCGGCAATACCGTGCTCGATGAGGTACAGCAGCACCCGGCCCGTCTCTGTATCGGAGGATACGGACCGGCAGGGGTGGAAAATCAGAGGATGATGGGTCAGCAGCAGCTCCGCCCCCAGATCCGCCGCTTCCCGGGCCGCGTCCAGGAAGGGGTCCAGGGCCACCAGCACCCGGGTCACGGGCCGGTCCCGATGGCCGCAGAGCAGACCCACGTTGTCCCAGTCCAACTTTAACTCCGGGGGCGCCAGGGTCTGCACATAGTTCAGAATATCTCCTACCGTTGGCATAGGGTCTCCTCCATTCTTTTGATCTCTTCATAGGCCCTTTCGTAATAGGGCAGCCGCTCCAGGTCCATGGGGTCCCGGCTCCGGCAGATCCCCTCCGCGGCGGCACGGGCCCCGGCGGCGCACCGGGCGAGATACTCCGGCAGCAGGTCTCCCCCCTCCCGGAACAGAGCCGGGGATACATATTCCTCTCCGGGGGTCAGGGGGCCGGGATCTCCGGCCCGGGCCTCTATCACGGTGTAGAGAAATTTCCCGTCCCGGACCAGCTGCTCCCGGCAGATGGTCCAGCCGTTTTCCGCCAGGAACCGGCGCAGGTCATTGCCGGAGGACTGACACTGGAGCACCAGGCGGTAGGCCCCGGTCCTCAGCCAGGGGGCCTCTCCCAGGATCTCACAGATGGTGTCCGCCCCCATGCCCGCGCAGACCAGGGTATCGAAGTCCCGGGGCACGCCCCGCAGGCCCGGGGTGCAGAAAAAAGTCATTTTTTCCGCCACGCCGAAGCGGCGGCTGTTCTCTATGGCCTTTTGCAGGGGCTTTTCCCGCAGATCCGTGGCATAGACCCGGGAGGCCAGGCCCTCTCGCAGCAGGTAAATGCTCAGATACCCATGGTCCGTGCCCACGTCCGCCACCCGGTCCCCGGGGGCGATGTACCGACAGCAGGCCAGGAGCCGAGGGGAAAGGGGGACCCTCATGACTTTTCCCCCTCCACAATGTCCCGCAGACAGTCCAGGATAAAGTCCGTGGCATAGAACGTCGTCTCAAAATGGAGATAGTTCGGGGTGGCTTCATCCCACAAAAAGCGGATCTGGGGCAAAAATTCCTCGTCCCCATCCCAGAACTGGAAATACACCGGCATCCAGTCAAAGATGGGCAGGAGGTAGGCCACGTCCCCCACCTGGCCCGGCTGGCCCCCCAGGGACCGGCAGGCGGCGGCCAGCAGTTTCCCCTTGCCTCGGTAGAAATTCTCCCAACTGGTGTTGAGTCCGGTGCCCAGGGTCTTGGCCCCGGACTTCAGCCGGTTCATCTCCTGGACGGAGATCCATCTGCCCGTGAGCCCGGGCCGCCCGTTGGGGTTGCAGAGCATGTCATAAATGGTCATAACGTCGTTGAAGGCCGCCTCTTTCCAGGTCCCCGTCCGGCGGCTCTCCACGGTGCCGGTAGCCCGATGGATCCGGTAGGGTGCTCCCACAAAGCGGAGATAGAAGTATGTGCCGTCCGCCTCCAGAGAAAAGGTTCGGATCATGGCCTCCTGGTCATGGGACAAAAACAGCTCCCTTGCCGAAACAGAGGCCGTAGCGTAATTATTCCTGTTTTCTACTTGAAACATGGCATATTCTCCATAGAAAAAGCGGGCAGACCAGAGGCCCGCCCGCTTTTGCGTGTTACTGCTTGTCGGCTTCGGCCTCTTTGCAGGCCTCGATGAACTTGTTCACCTGGGCCACGAAGGCGTCACAGTCGATGCCGTGGACCATGCAGGCCTCCTCCACGGTCTCGCCCCGGGAAGAGGGGCAGCCCAGGCAGTGCATGCCGATGGCCATGAACAGGGGCGCGGTCTGGGGGGCAATGTCCAGAATGTCGCCGATGATGGTATCCTTCTCAATTTTAACGTCCATAATTGGGAACCTCCTAGGTTTATTTTTCTTATTATATCCCATACCTTCCTAAAAATCAAACAGTATTACAAAAAACGCAAAAATTCGGCTTTCTGTGGGATTTTTCCCGGTAAACCCCGCCGTTCTTCTATGATTCTTCCCTCAATAAATATTTACTTTCTACAAACGCTGTGCTATACTCTATAAGTAAACGGCTCTACTACTATGAGGAGGCAACAAGTTATGATCCGTGCAATCGTAGGCGCCAACTGGGGCGACGAGGGAAAGGGCAAGATCACCGACGTTCTGGCGGCAGACTCCGACGTGGTCATCCGGTTCCAGGGCGGCAGCAACGCCGGCCACACCATTATCAACGACTATGGCCGCTTTGCCCTGCATCAGCTCCCCTCCGGCGTGTTTTATAAGCATATCACCAACATCATCGGCAACGGCGTTGCCCTGGACATGGGCAAGTTCATCCGGGAGGTCTCCGATCTGAAGGCCGCCGGTGTGGAGCCCAAACTCATGGTCTCCGACCGGGTCCAGGTGGTCATGCCCTATCACGTGCTCTTCGACCAGTATGAAGAAGAGCGGCTGGGCGGCCGGTCCTTCGGCTCCACCAAGTCCGGCATCGCCCCCTTCTACTCCGACAAGTACGCCAAGATCGGTTTCCAGCTGTCCGAGCTCTTCGACGAGGATTACGCCATGGACAAGCTGCGCCGGGTGCTGGAGGTCAAGAACGTGACCCTCAAGTACCTGTACCACAAGCCCGAGCTGGAGGCCCAGAAAATCTTCGACGATCTGCGGGTCCAGCGGGACGCCCTGGCCCCCTACATGGGCGACACTTTCCACTTCCTGCGCAAGGCCCGGCAGGAGGGCAAGACCATCCTGCTGGAGGGTCAGCTGGGCTCCATGAAGGATCCGGACCACGGCATTTACCCCATGGTCACCTCCTCTTCCACTCTGGCCGGTTACGGCGCCATCGGCGCCGGTCTGCCCCCCTATGAAATTCAGGACATCGTCTGCGTGGTGAAGGCCTATTCCAGCGCCGTAGGCGCCGGTGCCTTCGTCAGCGAGATCTTCGGCGACGAGGCCCAGGAGCTGCGGATCCGGGGCGGCGACAAGGGCGAATTCGGCGCCACCACCGGCCGTCCCCGCCGGATGGGCTGGCAGGACTGCGTCGCCACCCGCTACGGCGTTCAGGTCCAGGGTGCCACCCAGGTGGCCCTGACCGTGGTGGACGCCCTGGGCTATCTGGATAAGATCCCCGTCTGCGTGGGCTATGAGTATGAGGGCAAGACCCTGACGGAGTTCCCCACCACCCAGGTCCTGGAAAAGTGCAAGCCCATTTACGAGGTCCTGCCCGGCTGGAAGACCGACATCCGGGGCATCACCCGGTATGAGGACCTGCCCGAGGCCTGCCGGAATTATGTGGAATTCATCGAAAAGCAGATCGGCGTGCCCATCACCATGGTCTCCAACGGCCCCGGCCGAAACGAGATCATCCACCGGTAAGCACCGGTCCCGATCCGACCACGATCCCCGCCGCGAAACTGCGGCGGGGATTTTTTTACGGCTTCCTCTTGACAACGATCCTTGTCATTGCTATTATATTGACAACGATAGTTGTCAAGTTGACTTGCATCGTTGTCAGAAAGGAGTGCATTATATGCCACTGTACAATCGGCTCAAGGAATACCGGGTCCGGCTGGGGGTCAACCAGGCGGAGATGGGGCAGCTGGTGGGGGCCTCCCGCCAGACCATCAGTCTCATCGAGCGGGGAGACTATTCCCCTTCCGTGACCCTGGCTTTGAAGCTGGCCCGGGCCTGCGGCGTCCGGGTGGAGGACATTTTCAGCTATGAGGAGGAAGAAACACATGAATAAAGAACTGGAAAACAAGATGGAGAACCAGCGGTCCCGGCGGAAATTCTGGGCCATCATGGCAGGCGCCCTGGTGCTGGGCATGATCGTCGGGGTCCTCATCAATCTGGACTACGACATTCAAGGGTTAGGGGATGCCATCGCCTGGACCGCCCAGCACGTCATGCCCTGGGGCTGCACCCTGTGCATTCTTTTGACCCTGGCCCTGTATTTTCCCATGTACGGCAGGGCCAAGGCCCTGTACAAGACCTGGGACGGCGAGGACGAAGCGCAGATCGAACGGGCGGACCACATTCTGGAGGTCCTGCTGCTATGGGAGAACGTGTTCCAGATTCTGTGCTACTTCTGCTTCGGCTGCGGCGCCGCCTATCTGCGCCGGGCAGACAGCGGCTACGCCTTTATTACGATTTTAATCTCCGTTGTCTCCCTGCTTCTGTTCCTGGTGGTGCTGGTGCTGAGCCAGCGGCGGATCGTGGACCTTACGAAGCTCATGAATCCCGAAAAGCACGGCAGTGTTTACGATGTGCATTTCCAGAAGGCCTGGATGGAAAGCTGTGACGAGGCCGAGGCACTGCAGATCTACAAGGCCGCCTTCCGGGCCTACCGGGTGGCCGTCCGGACCTGTACCATCCTGTGGATGATCCTGGTGGTGGCCTCCATGGCCGTGCCCATTGGCCTGACCGCCCTGTGCTGTGTGAGCCTTCTGTGGCTGCTCCTCACGGTGACATATTCCAAATACGCCATGCAGCTGAGCAAGCTGGATCAAAAGGTCTGATTTTGACGCAAAATACCGCCGGTGAATCTTCACCGGCGGTATTTTTTATGGCAGCTGGTCCACCAGGCTCTGGAAGATAGCCTGATTTTCCCCATATTCCGGCTGTTCGGCCAGGGCCTCCAGCTTTTCCCGCCAGGCTTCGGTCTGGCCCTGGGACCCCGGTAGGTCCATTTTCTCCGCCCGGGACCACTGAATCACGTTTAGATACGTCTGGTAGCCCTGAACCGCCTCCCAGTACTTTCCGAATTCTTCGCCGTACAGGTCGAACAGCTCCAGCTCATTCCGGAGCTCTGCATAATTCCGGTCATAGTAGTATTGGTCGCAGAAGCTCACCATGCGGCCGGTGTCCTTTTCCCAGGTCCCTTCGGAAACCTGGTCCAGGAACATGGCCAGCACGCCCCACAGAATCAAAGCCAGCACCAGGCACAGGGCGATCCGCAGGACCAGGCCCCGGAGGAGCTTCCGTTTTTCCTTTGTCATTTCCAGGCCTCCTCCGCAATGATCTTCGCCACCAGGGGCGAGTCGCTGTAAAGATAGGCCCGGCGGCCCCATTCATAGTCCGATTCCGAAATGGGCCGCACTGTATCGGTACCCGCTGCCGTAGGAACATAACCCTGTCCGGAGAGGCTCAGGACCTCCTCCTCGGTCATGCCCAGCATGGCCCGGAGGAAGGTGGTCACATCCAGGCAGTACCGGTCATAGACCGCCTGGTTCTCCGGAGCCAGATCAGGATAGGCGGAGATATCCAGAGCCAGCAGCCTGGCCGCCCGGCTCAAAAGCTGTTCTATGGCGCTATCCAGATATTCCTCCCGGACCGAGCCCTGGAGCAGCTCCATCCGGGTCTGGCAGAACTCGGAATACCCATAGTAGATCAGACACATCTGGCTGTAAGCGTAATAGTCCTGGCCCATATGCTCCCGGTCACTCATGAGCTGATACAGTTCTCCGAAGCGTTCCTGGCTGTACAGCTCCGCCATCTGAGTCTCCAGCTGTTCCCGCTGGGCCTTATTGCGGAGCTGTCCGCCGTAGTCGGAGATCAGGGCCCAGAGGATCACCCCCAGGACAATGACCCCCAGCACCACCGCCAGAATGGTCCGGATCCGGCCCGCCACCCGATAGGCCACCTGCAGGGGCAGCTCCTTGGTCACCTGCTCCCGGGCAGCCCGGTATTCCCGCTCCGCCCGGTCCATTTGATCGGCCCAGCGCTTTCCCTTGGGGTTGGGCGTGCCGCAGTAGGGGCAGTTCAGTTCCCGCGCGGAGAAGTTCGCGCCGCAGTTTTTACATTTCATGCCGCATCCTCCCGGATCCGTTCATAACATTCCTCCGCCAGGGCCAAAAGGTCCGGCGAATCCTCGGTCCAGTCCGCCGCGCCGTCGATCTCCTCCGGCGTCATAGCCAGACGTTCCGCCAGGTAGTCCCGAATCTCCTGGGCCATGGCCTCCGCTTCCGCCTTTTCCCCGTAAACATAGCCCCGATCCTGAAGCTCCCGGAGCTTCGCCGCCGCCCGGCCCATTCGGGCCAGGGGCTGGACCAGGTCTCGGGCTCTTCCGTCGTTCAAATTGTTCAACTGGGAATCCAGCCACTCCTCCGTCAGGTCCAGGTCCCGGCGGATCCCGCCGATGGCGGTGTATTTTCCGTAGGAGGCGGAGTAGCCGTCGGGGATCTTCTCCAGATATTCCAGCATGGCGTCATAGTCCCCGGCTGTGTAGTAACTTTCCAGGACCTCCAGATTTTTCTGCCGGTTCTCATAGGAATGGTTCTGCCGGTAGGCCGTGGCGATCCCCGTGCCCGCCAGGATCAGCAGATACGCTCCCAGGGCCGCCCCGGCCAGGATCATAAGCCACCGAAGAACCCTCCGGCACACCCGCTCCGGCAGGTGCAGCAGCTCCGCCGTTTTCCGGCTGATGGCCCGTAGGGCGCTTTTCTGCTCCGCCTCGGCCTTTTGGGGGTCCTCCCAGCCGCAATAGGGGCATCGCCCCTCTCGACCCGTCAGCTCCGCCCCGCAGTTTGGACACAACATGACCCGTCACCTCTCTTTTCCTCTATTTTACGGGACAGCCATGGTCCCTGTCAAGAAAAAGAGAGGTCCCCTTGGGACCTCTCTCAAAAATGGTCTGTGTTCGATTTCGTTACCGGATACCGAAGACCAGCCAGATGTAAATATAGGCGGGGATAATGGCGGCCAGAGTGAAGGGCACGCCGATCTTCAAAAAGTCGCTGTTCTTGACCTCACAGCCGTTTTTCCGCAGGATACCGATGGCGGTGATGTTGGCGGAGGCGCCGATGGGGGTCAGGTTGCCGCCCAGGGTGGCGCCGGACAGGAGGCCGAAGTACAGCACCGTGGGATCAATGCCCATCTGCATCGCCATGCTCTGGACCACAGGCAGCATGGTGGCAACATAGGGAATGTTGTCCACAAAGGCGGAGAACAGGACGCTGGCCCAAACGATTACCGTATAGATCACAAAGAGATTGCTGCCGCCGATCTTGGTCAGCAGCCCGGCCAGTGCATCGATGACGCCCTTTTCCGTAATGCCGCCGATGACCAGAAACAGGCCCACCAGCAGGAAAATCGTCTCAAAATCGATCTCCCGAATGGGCATGAGCATGGCCTTCATGCTCTTTTTCCGGATGGCGTAGTAGACAATGCCGATGGCAAGCAGGGTCATGCAGATGTAGCCGTTGATGTTTCTCGGCATATTTGGCAGGAAAGAGGCTACGATCAGCAGCACTACCGTGCCGGAGAGCAGCACCGTGGGCACATAGTCCGTAACAAGAGTCCGAGGGTTCTTGGGGATGGGCGCCCGCTCCTTTCGGAACATAACGGCCAGGATCATGGCGGATAGGAGGGCCCCCAGCTCTACCGCGAAAAACATACTGGGACGACCCCTGTACACAAAAAAGTCCAGAAAATTCATACCGGTATAGCTGCCCAGCATAATGGCCGTGGTATCGCCCACCAGGGTGGCGGCGCCCTGGAGGTTGGAGGACACGGCAATGGCGATGAGCATGGGTACGGGGTTGCTGCCCAGACGCTTGGAAATGGCCAGGGCCACGGGAGCCACCATCAGGACCGTTGCCACATTGTCCACGAAGGCGGAAATCACGCCGGCAAACAGAGCCAGAGAAATCATGGCCCATTTTACATTAGGCACCCGCTCCAGGATCAGGTCCGCCAACAGCGCAGGCATCTGGGACTCGATGAACAGAGCCACGATGCCCATAGTGCCGGCGATCATCATCAGAACGTTAAAATCCAGATATTCCAGGATCTTGCCCACCGGCAGCATGCCGGTCAGGAGAAAGATCAGGGCGGAGCCCAGTGCCACATAGGGGCGGTACTTGGGCAGCAGGAGCATGAGGACATAGGTCAGTGCGAATAGTACGATTGCAGCGATCAACGTAAGATCCTCCTTCAAAGATTGGGGCGTGTGGGTAAACAGGGGTTATTATATCAGAGCCCCCGGAGAAAGGCAACGGGAAACCGGGGCATTTTTCCCGTTTCTGTGACAGATCCCTTGTTTTGGGGTATAAGAACATGCCGGAGATTTCCCGTTGCACGGCGGTGCCAGGCTATGCTATACTAAATATAGTTCATTTTATGAGAAAGGAGGCGCCGCCATGCCGGAGGGGACCCAGCAGCGCCGGGGATATCTGACCGAGGATTTCCGCCTGTTCCACCTGAAGGACCCCCAGATGCGGCCGGTGGAGTTTCACTACCATACCTTTCACAAGATCATGGTCCTGCTCTCCGGCCAGGTGACCTATGCCATTGAGGGCAAGAGCTATGCCATGGAGCCCGGGGACATGGTCCTGGTGTGCAGCGGCTGTCTCCACCGACCCGTGGTCTCTGACGCCATGCCCTATGAGCGGCTGATCCTCTATATCTCCCCGGAGTTTCTCCGGCGGCTGGCCCGGCCGGACTGCGATCTGGAGACCTGCTTCTTCCGGGCCCGGGACCAATTCTCCCACGTGCTGCGGCCCTCCGGGGAGCGGCTGACGGACCTGCTCCGGCAGCTGGAAACGGCCCTGGACCAGGAGGGCTTCGGCCGGGAGCTGCTGAGCCGCAGTCTGCTGCTGGAATTTCTCATTCACCTGACCCGGGAAATGACGGACCATCAGCTCCGCTATGTCTCCTCGGACCAGGCGGACGAAAAGATCCTGGGGGTCCTGCGGTACCTGAACCTGCACCTGGGGGAAAACATCCCCGTGGACCGGCTGGCCCGGCAGTTCTACATCAGCAAATTCTATCTCATGCGCCGGTTCAAGGAGGAAACGGGCTACACCATCCACGGCTACGTCACGGAGAAGCGGCTGATCCTGGCCCGAGAGAAGATCGCCTCCGGCCTGAGCCTATCTCAGGTGGCGGAGGACTGCGGCTTCGGGGACTATTCCTCTTTTTCCCGGGCCTACAAAAAACGCTTCGGCGTCAGCCCCACGGGGACCATCCCCGGGTCGGCGGTGCCGGAAAAGCCCCTGGATTAGGCAAAAAAATACGGTTCGGACCCCTCCGGTCCGGACCGTTTTTTCATCTTGCGCTCTTTTGCCGGTCTGCCGCCCGGAGCAGGATAAACCCCAGGGTGAAAAATACCGCCAGGCAGGCCACCGCCGTATTGATGGTGCCTCCCGCCAGCTTCACCCAGGCAATGACGGCAGAGCCCAGGAACGAGGCTCCCTTGGCAAAAATATCATAGATCCCGAAATACTCCCCGGCGTTGTCCGGCGGAATGATCCTGGAGTAATAGGACCGGGACAGGGACTGGATGGAGCCCTGGAAGCAGCCCACACCGAAGGCCAGAATGGCAAAATCCACCAGCGTCCGCAGACTCAGGGCATACAGGCACAGGCAGAAATAGCCGCCGATGCACACCCCGATCAGGGTAACGGCATCATAGCGCCGGGACAGCCGGGCAAAGACCAGGGACCCGCCGAAGGCCACCACCTGGGTGGCCAGTAAAAACACTACCTGGCCCACAGCGTCCAGCTTCAGGTCCGTGCCAATGTTGATGCAGTTGTCAATGATGGTGCCGACCCCGTCGATGTACAGGAAAAAGGCCAAAAGAAACAGCAGGACCTTTCGATCTCCCAATGCAATTTTCCTTAAGGTGCCGAAGATCTGCCGGAAGGTGCCTGCCACGGAGCCCTCCCCCGCCGCCGTATAGTTCCTCTGGCGGTAGGAGCGCAGCAGGGGTATCGTCACCGCCAGCCACCACAGGGCGGTAACGCCGAAGCCGATGGCCTTGGACACCGCCCCCGGCAGGATCCCCGCCATGTCCGGCCCCAGCACATAGGCTCCCAGCGCTACGGCAAAGGGAATGCAAGAGCCGATATAACCCCAGGCATAGCCATAGGAGGAGACCTCATCCATCCGCGATTCCTCCGTCACATCCCCCAGCATGGAGTCATAGATGGTCAAAGAAGCGCTGTAACAGATCTTCGTCACCACATAGACCAGAAGGAACAGGAGCCACCCCGTCACAAAGCCGTTGAGCAGGCAGCCAATGACCCCCAGAGCCACGCTGCCGGTAAAAAGCAGCTTTTTCCGGTCCCTCCGATCTGCCAAAGCCCCGCACACGGGGCCGATCACGGCACTGATGACCGTCACCAGGGCAATGGCCAGGGAGTAATAGGCCGTGGCCTCATCGGAGGTGAGCCCTCCGGGTCCGATGGCCGTTTCCTTGAACCAAATGGGGATCAACGAGCAGGCCAGCATGGTAAAGGCGGAATTTCCCACATCGTACAGGACCCAGCTCAGCTCCCGCTCCGATAGGCCCCGGAACATCCGCAGGCGGCGCAATCTTTTTACCGCGCCGTTCATGCCGCCTTCTCCCCGGGCAGCCGTCCCTCAAAATTGTAGGCAAAAATGGGATCAAGCTCAGCTTTCCCAGCCAGGAAATCCTCGAAGCCATAGATGAGTCGTTCTGCCATCTGCTCCGCCTGGCAGTATAGGGTGTAGAGCCCGTCGCTGCTGTCCCGGCAGGCAGGGTTCCCCTCCGGATTTACGATCAGGCCGTGCATTTCCCGGTAATTGCCCGTCAGGCGCAGGATCCCATAAATCATTTTCCGCTTGGCAGGATTCTTGGCCAGCAGCAGCTTGTTCAGGAAGATCATGCTGTGCAGCGACTTTTCCACCTGCCTGACCGTAACGCCGGGATAAAAGGGGGCGATGATCTCCTCCCACCGGGCTCTGGGATGAATATGATCGGTCAGCACATGGGTCACCGGATCCAGGCCGTCCAGCAGCATGAGCTTGCGATCGAATTCCACCTCAATCTCCGTGTGGCTGATACCGCTGCGCCGGATCTTTTCCTCCACATAGGGGTGGCAGGTCACATCCAGGGCAAAGTGACACAGCACGCCGTAGGCATAGACCCGGGCCGCCTCGGAATCCCAGCTTTCCAAGATGGTCCGCCGGGCATTTTCAAAGAAGTCGGCTCCGGACGCTTCATGGAGGCCGAAGCCTACGGCATTGACCGGATTGGAGCCAAGGGCACCGTAATAAAACAGAATATCCGGACCATGAAGGCCGATGTTGAACAGATCCCGGTACCGAGCCACCCGCTCCCCTTCCGTTCCGTGGAGCCGGTCTCCCACTTCTCTTCCCATGCGGTAGTGGGCATATGTAGAGGGCATAAGGATTTCCCCTTTCTTCTTTCCTGTCTTCTGTTATCATGACCAGTATATCGAAGCAATGTAAAATGGGATAGCGCGGCTGTGTTAAATCTGCGGTCTGCATCCGTTCTTTTCCCTCTCATTCTGCGATACAATAAAATTTTATCATAATTCTACATTAATTATTGACTTACGATAATTTCGGTGCTATGATATAGACGTTAGGAGGAATGGTTTATGCCAAACTACAAGAAAAGCGCCGCCTTAAGTCTCTGGGTGACCCGGGTGTTCCTGCTGGTACTGGCGGCTTCTCTGTTCCTGATGCCCGCCTTCGTCCGGTGGTACACGGAGCTTCGGGCTCTGGCGGAACAAGCTGCGGCCGTGCTGCTGGGGGCCTTTTACGTCTGCACCGTGCCTGCGGCTCTGGCCCTCTTCGCCATCCATCGGCTGCTCCGCAATATTCAAAAGGACCGGGTGTTCCTATTAGATAACGCCCGGCTTGTGTCCCATGTGGGCCTGTGCTGCGCCGCCGTGTGCCTCGTCGCCGGTGCCGCCGGCTTCGTGTATCCGCCCCTGCTGTTCGTCTCTCTGCTCATGCTGTTCCTGTGTCTGCTCATGAACGTGATCGCCAGCGTTCTCTCCGCCGCCACCCATCTGCGGGAGGAGAACGACCTGACCATTTAGGAGGCGGCCATGAGAATTATCGTCAATCTGGACGTGATGCTGGCCAAGCGAAAAATGTCCAGCGGAGAGCTGGCGGAGCGCATCGGCATCACTCCCGCCAACCTGTCCATTCTGAAAACCGGCAAGGCCAAGGCCGTGCGGTTCTCCACCCTGGCGGCCATCTGCCGGGAACTGAACTGCCAGCCCGGCGATCTGTTAGAATATAAGGAGGATGAAAACCATGGATGAGCCCCGTTTGGATCCCGTTTCCCAGGTAAACGCACCCCCTGCGGGCACTTGGCCCCCACCCAAGGCCGTACTGCCCGGCGGAACCCGGGAGCGGCGCTTTGCCCTACCGCTGCTGATCCTGTCCCTCTGCATCGGCAACACCGGTCAGTATCTGGGTCTCGGCTTCGCCCTGCCCTTTGTGCTCATGGGCCTTCTCACCCTGTGGTACGTGTGGGACCGGGCCCGGGTAACGGCCTACGGTCTTTGCTGTCTGCTGCTGTCTATGGTCCTTGCCGCCGCCAGCGCCCGGACCGCCGACAGCCTGACCCTAATTCTGGTGTTTCCGCTGATCCTTTTCGGCTATTTCCTGGGACTTGTGGCCATGACCCGGGCCAACGCCCGGCCCCTGGGTGCCTTTTCCTCGGTGCTGGACGTGTGTTATGCCGTCTTTGACCGGACCTTTCCCCAAGTTGTGCCCGCTTTCCGGGGCCTTCTGGGCCGGAAAACCCAGGGCAAAAAGGGCAGCGGCGCCATCTGGGGCGTTCTGATTGCCATTCCCGTGCTGTTCATCCTGGTACCCCTGCTCACGTCCGCAGACGCGGCCTTTGAGGGGCTTTTGTCCCGGGTCACGGTGAAGCTCCCGCAGAACAGTGAGCTTGTGATCTCCCTGATCCTGGGTCTCGGCATTTTCCTGCTGGCCTATGCCCAGGCCGTGAGCCTCCGGGCCTGCCCGGGCTGGACCCCGGCCCAGCCTCGCCCTGGCAGGGCTGCTCCCGCCGCCGTCACCGGCTTTCTGGGGGTCATTTCCCTGGTGTATCTTCTGTACCTTCTGAGCCAGGGGGCCTATTTCTTCAGCGCCTTCCGGGGAATCCTACCCCGGGGCTTCACCTCTGCGGACTACGCCAGGCGGGGCTTCTTTGAAATGGCCTGGATCGTGGCCCTGAACCTTCTGATCGTGGGCTGCGTCGAGGCTCTGTGCCGGCGGGCCCCCGCCGGGACTCTGCCCAAAGCTCCCCGGCTTCTCAGCCTGTTTGTGTGTCTGTTTTCTCTGGTCCTCATCGCCACGGCCTTCTCTAAAATGGCCCTGTATATGGGCAGCTTCGGCCTGACCCGGCTGCGGGTGCTGACCAGTCTGTTCATGCTGTGGCTGACTCTTTGGGTCCTGGCGGCGGCGGTCCGCCTGTTCCGGCCCCGGTTCCCCCATATGAAAATCGCGGTCCTGGCCGCCCTGATCCTGGCCTGTCTCGCCTGCTGGGGAGACCTGGACGGCATCGTGGCCCGGTACAACGTCCGGGCCTACGAGACTGGAAAGCTCCAGACCGTGGACCTGGATACCCTCCAATATCTCTCCGACAGCGCCATTCCCTATATCGGAGAATTGACGGAGGACAAAGATCCTGCCGTTGCGGATCGAGCCGGAGATATCCTGCTGGATTGGGCCTACGGCCACGCCATGGTGGGCACCGACGACGCCGACGGAGACCTTGTGTTCGAGTCCATGGACCTTCGGAGCTGGAACCTGGCCACGGCCCGGGCCCGGGCCACGGTGCTGGACTACCTAACCAGCCGGGGCTACCGGGTCTTTGCCCCGGAGCTGGCAAAACGACGGTGATCCCATGAAGCACGTTTTGACCATTCAAGACATTTCCTGCGTGGGCCGCTGCTCCGCCACCGTGGCCCTGCCGGTGCTGTCCGCCATGGGGGTCCAGTGCAGCCTGCTGCCTACGGCGGTGCTGTCCACCCACTCGGCCTACCCCGGCTTCCTGTGCCGGGACCTGACCCGGGACCTTCTTCCCATGGCGGACCATTGGGCCTCCCTTGGCGTGAGCTTTGACGGCCTATATACCGGTTATCTGGCCAATCCCGAACAGGCTCAGGCCGTTGGAGACATTCTGGACATGTTCCGGCCCCAGGCCCGGGTCATTCTGGTGGATCCCGCCATGGCAGATCACGGAAAACTCTACGGCGGCCTGCCGGAGACCTTCCCCCAGGCCATAAAGGCCCTCTGCCGCCGGGCGGACGTGATCCTGCCCAACCTGACGGAGGCCGCCCTTCTGACGGGCCGGGACTATGATCCCGCCCCCGGCGACCGAGAGGTGGAGGTCCTGCTCACCGGACTCCTCGACCTGGGACCCAGGGCCGTCCTCATCACCGGCATCGGAGACCGTCCCGGCACCACCGGCTTCCGGGGCGGCGATCGAGAAGGCCGCCGCTTCTCCTGTAGCATTGTCCCTTGCCCCAAAAGCCGCCACGGCACCGGCGACCTCTTCGCCTCCGTGGTCATGGGAGCCTTGGTCCGGGGCGCGGACCTGGAGCAGGCCGGACGGCAGGCGGCGGGCTTCGTGCTTCGCTGCCTGCAGGAAAGCGCCAATGATCCCCGGGATCCCCGGCTGGGGGTGGATTTTGAAAAAGCCCTGCCCAGTCTCTTCCCGGAATAAAAAGGACCCCCGACGCCGCGGACAAATCCGCGCCGTCGAGGGTTTTTCTTTTATCGCTCGTAAATGGGCCGTCCGGGCTCCAGCTCCTGGGGCCGGTAGGTGATGCCGCCCAGGGGACGGCCTGACAGGCCGTATTTTCTCAGATAGCCGAACAAGTTAACATAATTTCCTATATCTCCCCGCTCCCGGTCCATGGCAAGCAGCACCTCCACCGTAGCCCGGACATCCTCCAGGGCGTGGTGGGAATTTTTTACCCGGTCCCCAAGACCATAGGCCGCTATGGCGTCCTTCAGCTTGTGGGGATAGGGCCGCCGGTCCCGGTACACCGTCAGCAGGTCCAGAAAGCCCGCCCGGCGGAACCGCTCCGCCTCCGGGGCGCGCAGCAGGGAAAACAGCAGAAATTCCAGATCAAAGGGAGCGTTGTAGGCCGCCACCAGAGTCCTGCCGTCGGGGACCAGCTCCGTCAGGTCCCGGCATGCCTGAGCCTTGGAAATTCCCCGGTCCCGCAGGTCCTCCGGGGTGATCCCAGTCAGCTCCGTAATCGTCCGGGGCAGATACCGGCCCGGAGAAAGGGCGATCAGCTCATCATATTCCCCGGACACCCGCAGGGCGCCGGACTCCCGGGTCAGAGTCACGGCAGCCAGCTCAATGATCTCGTCCCGGGCCCAGGACAGGCCCGTGGTCTCCGTGTCCAGGACTACGATCCGGTCAAACCGGGCAAACAGATCCTCCAACTGTCCCATGGTCAGCCCTCCGCCAGCCGTGCCGCCCGGGCGAACTTGCTCAGCGGCTCCTCCGCAAGGCCGAATCTCCGGCAAAGCTTCCCGGCGAAGGTCTCCACTTCCGCCTCACTGCCCTCTTTCAGCTCCACTTCCACTTCCAGCAGCGGCTCCTGCCGGTCCCCTCCCGTGAGGATCCCCCGGTCCGCCGCCAGCTCCGCCAGGCTCCCGCCGGGCAGGCGCAGCATCCGGGCCACGCGGGTAAAGGAGGCCCCGCAGCGGGGCGCCACTCCCTGTCGGACCAGGTCCGCCAGCTCCGCCGGTGCGCCCAGTGTGCAGAGCTCGGGCATGGCCTCCTCCGGGCTATCGGCCTCCGTCTCCCACTCTCCCCGGGCCCGGCCCGGCGCCGGGGTCTTGACGGTCACCACGGACCGATCATTTTCCCGGCGGCGGCGCAGGGTCCACCGCCGTGCCGCCAGGCACCGGTCCGCCGTGTCAAAATAGGTGCTCTCCATCCGAAGGGTCCGGTCCTCCTCCAGGGCCATGGCCCGGAGCTCCGGGTCCGCCAGGATCCGGTCCAGGACCTGCTCCGAGGGGACCCGGAGCTTCACTTCAAATTCTCTTCCCATGTTCTCTCTCCTTCGGGGCGGTGCCCCTGTTTCCGATTTTGGCTTCATTATATCCGAAAACCGGCCCCAGTACAAGATGATTCTCCGTTTCTCCGTGGCTCCGGCCTTTTCCCGACAAAATGCGCAGGGCTTTTATGCTACCATACAGGCAAACACACAGGGAGATGGAACGCATGAAGCTCTTGGTGCACCCCCCGGCGGGGGCTTTGGGCCGGGCACTGGATACCGTCCGGCGATACTTCACGATCCCGGCGGTGCGCCGAACCGTGACATACATAAAATACGGGATCCTGGGCTTTTTCCTAGGGGCCTCCGGCAGCGGCACCATGCCCCTGCCCCTGGGGCTGGGGCTTCTGGCCCAGGCCCCCTTCGGGCCGGAGCTGCTGTTCTCGGCGGCAGGGGCCCTGGGGGGCACCCTGGCCTTCTGGGGCATCGGGGCCGGGTTGGAACCCGCCGCCGTCCTTACCCTGTTTTTCGTCAGTCTGGCCATGCTGGAAGGCACGGATCTGAAAAAGCGGTCGGCCTTCCCGCCTCTGCTGGCTTCGGCGATAGCGGCGGTGCTGGGGCTTCTGTTCCTGCTGGAGCGCCCCAGTCTCACCCGAGGGGACCTGGCGGGCTTCGTGCTCCGGGTGGCTCTGGCCGGGCTGTCGGTGCTGTGCTTTTCCCGGGCGGGCCGGGAGCGGGGCACACCGGCGGACTGGTTCACCGCCGGGGCCTATGTCACGGCCTTTTCCCAGCTGCTGCTGTTTTCCCGGCTGGACCTGGGTATGGCCCTGACCGCCCTGCTGGTCTGCGCCGCGCCCCCGGGTCTGGGAGCCCTTCCCCTGGCCGCCGTCTGCGGTCTGGGGGTGGACCTGTCCCGGATCACCGGCGTGATGCTGACCCCCATTCTGGCTCTCAGCGCTCTGGCAGCAGCGGCGGTGCCGAAGAAGCGGCTGCGGTTTCTCTTTCCCTGTCTTTTATCCCTGCCCCTCATGATCCTCATGGAGACTATGGACCCTTCTGTGCCTGTCAGCCTGGCCGTTGGAGGCGCCGCCGCCCTGTTCCTGCCCCGAAAGCTGGTCCCCCAACCCGTGCAGGAAGTGCCGGGCACGGACCCGGACACCGCCGCCCGGCTCCAATCGGTTTCGGCGGTATTGTCCCGGATCCAAGGCCTGCTCCTGACGGAGGACGCCTGTGAAAAGCCCGACGAGGCCGCCGTGGTCTTTGACCAGGCCACAGAGCAGGTCTGCCGGAGCTGCCTGCACTTCGACCAATGCTGGCAGCGCAACGGCGCAGAGACCTATCGGGAGCTCAGCGCCCGGGCCCCGGGACTTTTGGAGCGAGGCTGCGCCCGGGAGGAGGACCTGCCCCAGGCTTTTCGGGAGCGGTGCCGGCGGCCGGAGCCCTTTCTCCAGGCGGTGAACCAGGCTCTCTTCGCCTATCGGTTCCGCCGAAAGTGCCGCCGCCAGCTCTCCGAAAGCCGCCAGGTCTTGTGCAGCCAGTACGGTTTCCTCTCCGCCTACCTGAACGAGACCGCCGGACAGCTGGACGGTCCCCCCGTCCACCGGAAGCCCCAGCGGTTCCGGCCGGACATCGGGATCCGGGCCGTGGGCAAATACGGCATGGCCGTGTCCGGGGACCGGGGCGCCTGCTTTCCCGGCCCGGGCAGCCGATACTATGTCCTGCTCTGCGACGGCATGGGCACCGGCACCGGCGCCGCCCAGGAAAGCGAGAACGCCATCGGACTCATCACCGGCCTATTGCAGGCGGGGCTCACCGCTGGGGCCGCCCTACAAATGCTCAACGGCCTTTACCTGCTGCGGAACAGCGGCGGCTTTTCCACGGCGGACCTGCTGGAGCTCCACCTGGATACCGGCCGGGCCCTGCTGTACAAGTGGGGGGCGGCCCCCTCCTACCTCAAGCACAACGGCTACGCCAAAAAGGTGGGCTCCGCCGGGCCGCCGCCGGGCCTGTCCCTGGAGGGAGGCGCCCGGCCGGAGGTGATCCGCCTGTCCCTGATCCGGGGCGAGACCCTGGTCCTGGTCAGCGACGGCATCAGCGGAGAGGAGACCCGCCAGCGGATCGCGGGCTTTGCCGACCGGTCCCCCAAGGCCCTGGCCAACTACCTTATCGCCAGCGCCGGGGACCACGGAGAGGACGACCGCACCGCCATTGCCGTGTGCCTGCGGCCCCTGCTCTCCGGCGGCACAAAAGGCCCCTGAGCCACAAAAAACCGGGCTGGTTTTCACCAGCCCGGTTTTTTGTATGAAAGTTACTTGTTGGAGCCGTTCATTTCCTTCAGGGCGTCCTTGCGGCTGAAGTTGGCCCGGCCCTTCTCGTCGAAGCCCATGAACTTCACCCAGGTCATATCGCCCAGGTTCAGCACGTCCTCCACCTTCTCGACCCGGTGGTTCTCCAGCTTGGAGATGTGGACCATGCCGTCATGGCCGGGAGCGATCTCCACAAAGGCACCGATGGGCAGGATCCGAACCACCTTACCGTAGTAGAGCTTGCCCACCTCGGGCACGAAGCAGATATCGTCGATCATCTTCTTGGCGGCCAGGCCCGCGGCGCTGTCCACGGCGGAGATGAACACGGAACCGTCGTCGTCGATGTCCACCTTGGCGCCGGTGTCGGCGCAGATCTTCTGAATGGTCTTTCCGCCGGAGCCGATGACCTCGCGGATCTTCTCCACAGGGATCTTCATGGAGATCATCTTGGGTGCGTACTCGGATACCTCGGCACGAGGCGCGGAGATGCAGGGCAGCATGATCTGATCCAGGATCTCCAGACGGGCCTTCCGGGTCAGCTCCAGAGCATTGGCCACAATCTCCATGGTCAGGCCCTTGTTCTTCAGGTCCATCTGAATGGCGGTGATGCCCTCGGTGGTACCGGCCACCTTAAAGTCCATCTCGCCGTGGAAGTCCTCCACGCCCTGGATGTCGATGAAAGTCCGCCACTGGCCGCTCTCCTGATCGGAGATCAGGCCGCAGGAAATACCGGCCACGGGCCGCTTGATGGGCACGCCGGCGTCCATCAGAGCCAGGGTGGAGCCGCAGATGGAGCCCTGGGAGGTGGAGCCGTTGGAGCTCAGGACCTCGGACACCACACGGATGGCATAGGGGAACTCCTCCACGGAGGGGATCACGGGCAGCAGGGCCTTCTCGGCCAGGGCGCCGTGACCGATCTCACGACGGGAGGTGGACCGGCTGGCACGGGCTTCGCCGGTGGAATAGGCGGGGAAGTTGTAGTGGTGGATATACCGCTTGCTCTCCTCGGGATAGATGGTATCCAGCTTCTGAGCGGCGGACAGGCTGTTCAGAGTGCAGATGGACAGAACCTGGGTCTGGCCTCTGGTGAACAGGCCGGAACCGTGGACCCGGGGCAGGATGCCAACCTCGGCGGACAGGGGACGGATCTCGTCCATCTGACGGCCGTCCACACGCTTGCCGGCCAGGAGCCACTTCTTGACGACCTTCTTCTGCATCTTGTACAGGCAGACCTCGATGTTTACATCGTAGTCCTCATACTTGTCCCGGAACTTGTCGGCGAAGTCCAGCCGGACCTCGGCCAGTCTGGCCTCCCGCACGTTCTTGTCGGGGGTATCCAGGCAGTACTCGATCTTGTCCAGGCCATAGGCGCAGAGCTCGTCCAGCAGCTCGTGGTTCACGGCAGCCTTCTCAAAGGTGAACTTGGGCTTGCCGATGACGTCCACGATGGAGTTGATGAACTTCACGATGTCCATGTTGGTCTCATGGGCAATGCGGATGCACTCCAGCACGATGGCCTCGGGAGCCTCCTGGGCCTCGGTCTCAATCATGACGATCTTCTCGAAGGTGGAGGCGATGGTCACGAAGCAGTCCGCAGCCTGACGCTGCTCCCAAGAGGGGTTGATGACATACTCGCCGTTCACATGGGCCACGTTGGTGGTGGCGATGGGGCCGTTCCAGGGCACATCGGAGCAGGCGGTGGCGATGGAGGCGCCCAGGGACGCCACGATCTCGCAGGGGTTCTCGGCGTCGTTGGCCAGAACGGTGCAGGTAATGACCACGTCGTTCCGCAGCTCATCGTCGAACAGGGGCCGCATGGGCCGGTCGATGAGGCGAGAGTTCAGGATGGCCCGCTCGCCGGGCTTGCCCTCCCGGCGGTTGAAGGAGCCGGGGATCCGGCCCACGGAGTACATCTTCTCCTCGAACTCGATGGTCAGGGGGAAGTAGTCGATGCCGGCCTTGGGGGTGGAAGAAGCCACCACGGTGACCAGCACCACGGTGTCGCCGTAGCGGCAGATGCACTCGGCGTTGGTCAGCTCCGCCACCTTTCCGGTCTCCACGGTAAAGGTGCGGCCGCCGATCTCTTTTTCAAAGATATGGTGGTTGGGGAATTGCTTGTGAGTAATCATAATGTTCCTCCTTTGTGAAATTCCGGGAGGTTTTAGCACTTGAAACCGCCGCCGAATGTTCGGCAGCCCTTTCAACTGCTAAACCGCTCCCGTTGGGTGATTTGGGAAAAGGGCGACCGGGTGGGTCGCCCTTTTCGGATACTTACTTACGGATGCCCAGCTTGGCGATGATCTCACGATAGCGGTTGATGTCCTTCTTGGCCAGGTAGTCCAGCAGATTGCGGCGCTTACCGACCATCATCAGCAGACCGCGGCGGCTGTGGTTGTCGTGCTTGTGCACGCGCAGGTGCTCGGTCAGCTCGTTGATGCGGGCGGTCAGAATGGCGATCTGGACCTCGGGAGAACCGGTGTCGCCCTCATGAGTTGCGTACTCTTTGATGACCTGAGTCTTCAGTTCCTTCTGGATCATGGATAGTTCCACCTTTCAAAAATAGTACCCCGGAGCTAAGTATCGGGCCAGTGGAGCGCCCCCGCAGGGAGCCGTCCCCCGAAACTGAGCAAGGGGAAATGGCCGGTTTGGCCAAGCCTTTACATACTATCACAGCTTTTCCCAAAAGTAAAGGACTTTTTCCGGAAAACCCCGGTAAATTCCCGGTTGAAATGGGGTTTGCGGCCACTTCCGGCTCAGGTCCGGTCCTCCTCTGGCACCAGGTCCAGCTCAATCCGCTGCGTCTGTGGATGGAGCTGGCGGTACTTCACCCCGGCGGAATCCATCATCCGCTTGGAGGCCCGTGTGGCCGGGGAATCGGCATACTTATCGGACAGGTACAAGACCTCCTTCACCCCGGACTGGATAATGGCCTTGGCGCACTCGTTGCAGGGGAACAGGGCCACATACAGCCGGCTTCCCCGCAGATCCCGGCCGTTGGCATTGAGGATGGCATTCAGCTCCGCGTGGACCACGAAGGGATACTTGGTCTCCTCCCCCTCCCGGTCCCAGGGGTAGATGTCGTCGGAGCAGCCGTTGGGCAGGCCGTTGTAGCCCGTGGAAATAATGATATTGTCCGGGGACACGATGCAGGCCCCCACCTGGGTGTTGGGATCCTTGCTCCGCAGAGCCGCCAGCATGGCGACTCCCATAAAGTACTCGTCCCAGGAGATGTAATTCTTCCGTTTCATGCCATAGCACCTCTTTCGTTTTTCTTCTCAGTATAGCAAATGCCGGGCCTTCCCGCAACGAAAAAATCCGTCCCGGCCCTGTTTTCTTTCATTCTGGGCCTTCCGGCCCCGGTCCATACCCCGGAAAAGAAAATGCGGCCCAGGGGCCGCATTTTTATCTATGGACGGACTTGGCATACTCCGTGGGGGTGATGCCGAATTTCTCCTTGAACTGCCGGGAAAAATGGTGGACCGTGGAATACTGGAGCACCTGGGCGATCTCCGTAAAGTTCATCTTTCCCTCCCGGATCAGCTGCTTGCCCTCCTGGAGCTTGCTTCTTCTGATGTACTCCCCCGGGGAGATCTGCAGGCTCCGGTGGAACAGGGCCGTCAGGTAGGAGGGGCTGACCCCCACCTCCTTGGCCACCGTGGGCACCGTCAGCTTCTGCATCACGTTCTCGCTGATATACTTCTGGGCGTGGCCGATGATGGAATTTTCGCTGTTGATGGCGTTGGCGGTCCGGAGCTTGCTGGGAGTCTCCTCCTGACCCTCCCGCTGCAGGTTCAGTAACAGCAAGCCCAGATAGCATACCACCATGTCGGCGGAATACCGGTCCTCCCGGTCCCGCTCCCGGAGCATCCGCTGCAAAAGATCCGCCGTCCGCTGGTTGGCGGTGAACTTCCGGTTCAGAAGGGTACTCAGGTCCCCGCCCAGCAGGTCAAAGGTAATGGTCACAAAGTTGGCGGCGCAGTCCAGATCCGCATATTGCATATGCCACTGACCGGAGCCGTAGACCACGATGTTCCCCTGCTCCAGGGTCATTTCCACGCCGTCGGTGACGCTGTGGATCCGGCCCTTGTCCACATAGGTCAGCTCCAGCAGATCGTGGGATTCTCCCCGGAAGAAAAAGCCCCGCTCCTTTTCCTGATAGAAGAAGGTATGGATATTCCCCAGCCGCAGGGTCCGCTGGACGCTGAGGTCCAGCTTGGGGTCCAGGTGTCCCACGGGCGTCAGCCCCTCTCCCCCCAATACCGCCAGGCGGACGGTGCAGCTGTTCTGATAGGGGATCACGGAAAAGGCCACGCCGGGGCGGATGGAAACCGGCTTATCCAGGTAAAAATACTGGTAATTCTCCATGTCCTTGGACACGGCCAGCACGGTCATGCCCTCCTCATAATCCATGCAGACGGCGTTATCCTCCACCCGATAGACCTCCGTTGCGGAGCCGGAAACGGGCAGGGTGATCTGCTGCCAGTCCCCGGTCCAGGGAAGCCGGTCCTCCGGGCTCCGGTCCGCCCGAATGGTGCCGTAGTCCGCAAAGGAAAGGGTATTCAAATTCTTGATCATGGGTCCGTGTCCTCCCTGTGGGCCGCAGGCCGGGGGCGGTACCGGGAAATTCCCAAAACCTGCTCGCCCCAGGCCCCAACTAATGTATTTAGATTCATTATAGCATTGAAAAGTGTCAAATTGCAAGTGAAAAATGCACATACCACAAAAATATACAAAAACTGCCCACCAAATCCCATTGGCGGGCAGTTTTTCCGTTCCTTATCGCTCGTACTCGAACTCCCAGTCGAAGATACTCACCGTGTCTCCGTCCTGGATGCCCAGCCGCTCCAGCCGCTCAAACAGGCCGCTTTTGCGGAGCTGCCGGTCGAAGTACATCCGGGATTCATAGTCGTCGAAGTTCACGTCGTTAAGCAGACGCTCCATCCAGGCGCCGGACACCACCCAGGTGGTTCCGTAGTGCTCGATGGTCAGCTCCTCCGAATCCCCGGCCTCCGCCAGGGGGGCCACATACTCCGGCTCATAGACCTTCACGGGGGGCAGCTGGCTGAGCTTTCCCGCAATGGCCTTCACAAGATCCCGGGTCCCCAGGGTGGTAGCCGCGGAGATCTCATAGAAGGGGCAGCCCGCCTCCTCCGCCCGGGCCCGGAGCCGGGCCAGATTGTCGCTGTCCGGCGGCAGCAGGTCGCACTTGTTGGCCGCCACCAGCATAGGCCGCTGGGCCAGATCCGCGGAGTACTCCTTCAGCTCCTCCTGGATCTTGTCGAAATCCTCCACCGGGTCCCGGCCCTCGCTGCCGGACACGTCCACAATGTGGACCAGGAGCCGACACCGGTCGATATGCCGCAGGAAATCGTGGCCCAGGCCCGCGCCCTCGGCAGCGCCCTCGATGATGCCGGGGATGTCCGCCATAACGAAGGACACGCCCTCGTCCACATAGATGACCCCCAGGTTGGGGAACAGGGTGGTGAAGTGGTAGTTGGCGATCTTGGGCCGGGCGTTGGAGGTCACGGACAGCAGGGTGGATTTTCCCACGTTGGGGAAGCCCACCAGGCCCACGTCCGCCAGGAGCTTTAATTCCAGCACCACCTCCCGGCTCTGGCCGGGCAGGCCCGCCTTGGAGAACCGGGGCACCTGCCGGGTGGGGGTGGCAAAGTGGCTGTTGCCCCAGCCGCCCCGGCCGCCCTTGCACAGGACAAAATCCCCGTCCTCGGACATATCCACAATGATCTGGTTCGTGGCGGCATCCCGGACCACGGTGCCCCGGGGCACCTGGATCACCAGATCCTCTCCCCGCTTGCCGCTGCGGCGGCCGCCCTCCCCGTTGCCGCCGGGAGCGGCGGCGTACTTCCGCTTGTACCGAAAGTCCATGAGGGTGGACATATGGTCGTTGATCCGCAGGACGATATTGCCGCCCCGGGCGCCGTCGCCGCCGTCGGGGCCGCCGGCTGCCACATATTTTTCCCGGTGGAAGGCCACCGCGCCGTCGCCGCCCTTTCCGGCCGTGACGGTAATTTTCACTTTATCAATGAACAAGGCCATCGCCTCCCCTAAAATCCTGCCCGGCGTCCTGTTTTTTATGCCGTCGGGTCAAAAGAAAAGGGGCTGCCGCGGAACCCGCAGCAGCCCTTGACTTGTCTTTACTGTTCTGCGTAAACAGAGCACATCTTGCGATCCTTGCCCAGACGCTCGAACTTCACATGGCCGTCCACCAGCGCGAACAGAGTGTCGTCGCTGCCGATGCCCACGTTGACGCCGGGATGGATGTGGGTGCCTCTCTGGCGAACCAGAATATTTCCGGCCAGAACGAACTGACCGTCCGCACGCTTCACGCCCAGCCGCTTGGACTCGGAGTCACGGCCGTTCTTCGTGGAGCCGCCGCCCTTTTTGTGGGCGAAGAACTGAAAACCAATCTTCAGCATGGTGTTACACCTCCAAAACTTCGATATAATCCGGATATTCGTCCCGCAGATCACACAGCGTGATCATCATACCGGCCAGGACAGCCTGGGCGGCATCCTCTTCTTCAGAGGCGGCGGGGAGAGTCAAAGTCACGCGGGCCTCGTCCGCGTTCACCCTGGTTTTGGCCCGAACGCCCAACACGTCGTTCAGCGTGGCCTCCGCCATCTGCACGGCAGTGGAAACGGCGGCACAGACAATATCGGTGCCTTCCTCTCCGTATCCGCTGTGACCGGAGACGCAGAATCCGGTGATCCTGTCCTCCTGGGTGAAAAATTCGACCTTTGTCATGGCCTTACCTTACATGGAAACCTTGGTGATCTCCACCTTGGTGTAAGGCTGTCTGTGGCCCATCTTGGACTTGGAGTCCTTCTTGGGGCGGTACTTGAACACCACGACCTTCTTGGCCTTGCCGTTCTTGATGACCTTGCCCTCGACGACAGCGCCGGAAACCACGGGAGTGCCGAAGGTGGCATTCTCGCCGTCCACCACAGCCAGGACCTGGTCGAAGGAAACCGTAGACTCAGCCTCTGCGTTCAGCTTCTCGACGTAAATCACGTCGCCCTCAGACACGGAGTACTGCTTGCCGCCGGTAACGATAACAGCTTTCATTTCTTGTTTGCACCTACCTTTATTCGTAGTCTCGCTCTGGGGGCGCCGGGTTCGGCTTACAGCCCCTTCAATGCGGCTTGTCTATTTTAGCAGAGATTTTTCCGGGTGTCAATGGGTTTTCTCCGAAAAATTTCGGAATTTCCCCGAAATCTCAGCCCTTCAGCCCCCGGGACTGGCGGTCCATATCCTCCACCACAATGTCGTAGATCTCCCCCAGGGTGGCGCAGTATTCCAGCACCTGCCAGGGCTCGTTGGTGTGGAAGTGGATCTTCACCGTCTCCTCGTCTCCCACCGCCAGTAGGCAATCGCCCTTAAAGTGACCCAGAATATAGTCATGGATCTCGTCCTCGTCCAGGTCCGTGCCGTCAATGAGCAGTTGGGTGTCGTATTTGAATTCCAGCATGGCATAGTTCCTTTCTTTATTTCATGAATTTTTCCACGGCCTCGCACAGATCATCGATGGCCTCATGGTCCCCGGCGGCCACGGCGTCCACCATGCAGTGGCGCAGATGGTCCTGGAGGATCACTTTCCCCGTGTTGTTCACAGCGGACCGGACTGCAGCCAACTGGACCAGGACCTCGCTGCAGTCCACCCCTTCTTCCACCATCTTCTTCACCTTTTCCAGGTGGCCGATGGCCCGGGCCAGTCGATTGATGACCGCCTTCTGGTTTTCATGGACATGGCCGTGGGAATGGGCGATACCATGGGCGTGCATATATTCGTGGTCATGGGTCAGCTCTTCCTGCCCCTGGGTTTCTTTTTCCTTGCTGTGGGTGTGTTCCATCCTCAGGTTCCCCCTTTCAGGGCGTTTACTGGCAATATTATAGCGTTTTTTGCCCCATATTGCAAGGCCGGAGCTCCGGTCATTTTCCCTTGCCTGCCCGGAGGCCTCCTTGGGACTATACAATTCCGCCGTTTTGTATGGATCTCCGGGAAAATCCCCGGAATGGGCTTGCCCCAGGGACGATTTTGCATTATAATAAGGAAAACGAATCCGAAAGGGGATCTTACCTATGCATCTCGATCACGATCACACCATGGGCGGCCACGACCATGCGCATACCCATGAGCACGAACACGAGCATGACCATGCGCACTGCGCCTCGGACTGCGGCGCCTGCGGCGAGCACTGCCACACGCCCATGGAGGAGCTGACCGCCCTCATGAAATACATGGTGGGCCACAACGCCGCTCACGCCAACGAGTTGGCAGGCCTGGCCAAGCAGTTGGATGAGGCCGGGCAGCACACCGCCTATGAGCAGGTCATGCAGGCCGTTTCCGATTTTGAGAAGGGCAATCTGCGGCTGTCTGCGGTGCTGGCCTCTCTGGAGAAATAAAAATAAGAGGAGGATTTTTCCATGTGTCTTTCTACCGTATACAAAAACACCAAGACCCCGGAAACCGTGGTCATGAAAAACGTTATGAAGATCTCCGTCCAGGACGGCATCGTCCTGCTGACGGATCTCATGGAGCGTCAGGTCGCCATTGAGGGCGATCTGCTGGAAGCTAACCTGGTGGACGGCTACGTCATCGTCCGGGAGCGGAACGCCGCCTGAGGCGTGGAAAGAGAGGGTGCCATGTCTGATTATGTAATTCTCACCGAATCCAGCAGCGATATTTCCCTGAAAATTGCCGCCGACAACGACATTCAGGTCATGCCCATGGACTTCATCCTGGAGGGCAAGTCCTACGCCCACTACGCCGACAGCCGGGAGATGGACGTAAAGGCCTTTTACCAAAAGCTCCGGGACGGGGCCGTGGTGACCACCGCCGCCGAAAATGTGGAGGACTACATGACCTGGGTCAAGCCCCTGCTGGAACAGGGCAAGGACGTGCTGCTGGTGGTGTTCTCCTCCGGCCTGTCCTCCACCTTCTCCACGGCCAATGTGGCCCTGGCGGAGCTGCGGGAGCAGTACCCTGACCGAAAGATCCTGGCGGTGGACTCTCTGTGCGCCTCCGCCGGCGAGGCTCTTTTGGCCTATTACGCCGCCCAGAACCGGGCCAAGGGCATGTGCATTGAGGAAAACGCCCAGTGGCTGGAGGACAACAAGCTGCATCTGGCCCACTGGTTCACCGTAGACGACCTCATGTTCCTGAAGCGGGGCGGCCGGGTATCCTCTGCCACGGCCCTGGTGGGCACCATGCTGGCCATCAAGCCGGTGCTCCATGTGGACGACGAGGGTCACCTCATCAACGTGGGCAAGGCCCGGGGGCGGAAGGCCTCCATGAAGGCCCTGGCGGACAAGGCCGGCGAAACCGGCACGGATCTGAGCAGTCAGGTGGTCTTTATCAGCCACGGTGACTGCCTGGCCGACGCCCAGTGGCTGGCTCAGGAGGTCAAGGACCGATTCCACCCCGTGGACGTGGTGATCTCCGACATCGGCCCCGTCATCGGCGCCCACTCCGGTCCCGGCACCCTGGCCCTGTACTTCATGGCAAGCCACAGATAAAAGTCACACAGCAAGGACCCGCACCAAGGTGCGGGTCCTTTTCTATAAGACGGAAGAAAATAACGGCAAATTAGGCTGGTCAGGAAAGCTCTTCCAGCTTTTCCCGGTCCCAGCGATAAAAATCATGGGTGCGGAAGGTCTCCCCTTCCTCTCTTTCAAATACCTCCAGGATGCCCTTGGCGATCCTCTGGTACTTGGCGGCCTTTTCCGTCTGCCCCTTTTCCTTGAGGCAGTCCCGCATCACGAGCAGCATATCCACCGTTTCATCCAGAGACAGGCCCATTTGCTGCTCCGCCGCGTTATAGGAGTCCTCTCCCTCCAGAAGAAAGGCCATCTGCTGCAATTTGGTAAAATATATTTCGGGGATCTTCTCCAGAGTGGGTCTCACCAGGGCCTGCTGGCCCATCTTGTGATAGGTCTCCGCCAGGATCCGCAGTGCGTCATACTTCACCTCGTCATCCTTGGTACACTCCACCAGGGTCTTGCAGATGGTGATGATTTCCTCCCCCCGCTCCGGCGCCTGCATGGTATAGAGCAGGTTGTTCAGAATGATGTCGTTTCCGGGATACTGCTTCAGCCCTGCCCGCAGCATAGCCTCGGATTTTGCGGGGTCGCTTTTGCGGAACTCCGCAGCATCGCAGCAGATCTTCATGACCTTCTGTTCCATTTCCAGCCGGTTGTAGTCAAACAGCTCATCGGTAGATACCCCAAAGAAAGAGGCAATAGCGGGGATCAGGGCCACATCGGGCATGGCGGTGCCGTTTTCCCACTTGCTCACCGCCTGGAAGCTGAGTCCCAGGGCCTGGGCCAGGACTTCCTGGGAAATGTTCTGCTTTTTCCGCAGTTGGCGGATCTTTTCCCCTATTTGAATGTTCATAAGGTTTCCTCCTGATATTTTGTTCCCGGGATGATTTTATTCTATCATGGTCCTTCCCAGGCCGCAATAACGCGGATGTTGAGAATTTTTCTACTTCTAGTTGAGTTCGCAGGAGAGAAAGCGCCCGCCCCAGGATGGAAATATCCTTCAGATTCGCGTGCATTATTGTTTCATTTTTTATCGCAATATGTTAAGATGGCAAAAAGAGATTAAATGCATGGAGGATCTTCGTCATGGAGCAAATTGCTTTGACATTCAAAAGCGCCGCCCAATATATCGACGCTATTAAGTTTCTTGAAGAACACCTTGGTCATGATGCCAATTTCAATATGATGGATCCCAAAAGCATTTATTTTGATTCCCCCAATATGAAAGCAACAAAAATTTTAGATTTTTTGAACTTTTCGCACAAGCCTATCACTGTCTGTGAACATACCAATGATGAAGATGTTGCTGGCAGGATTGAAGAAACACCGGATATGTGCTTCATTGAAATCAGCCCGTTCGCGTATCAAAACAGCGACTATCTATCCGCTGTCCTAGCCCATGAAATCATTCATCATTATTTATCCTGCAAGGGCATAAAAAAGTACATTACTTTGGACAACGAGGTCCTGACCGACATCGCCACAATTTATGCCGGACTTGGACAGCTCACGCTGAATGGGGTCTATGCCCAAACCGTGTCTTATCAAGAAAATACAAGGATCACACATACGCATATTGCCGGGTATATCGATTTTGATAGTTTTTGTTTTGTCTACTGCATCATCTGTAAGCTACGCAATCTTCCCGATAGTGTAATTCTAAGTGGACTGTACTCCTCCGTTGCTGATGCTGTTAGCCGCATGAAAAGCAATCCTATTTATACATCTATCGCTTCATTCTGCCTAGACAATCACTCCGAAGCA
This sequence comes from uncultured Oscillospiraceae bacterium, assembly GCA_934589155.1. Lineage (GTDB taxonomy): Bacteria > Bacillota > Clostridia > Oscillospirales > Oscillospiraceae > Faecousia. Next base: position 95,972 of record CAKTNP010000002.1, read on the forward strand.
ACTTTTAATGAATATTTGTCTTCTTTATCCGTAGAGCCCCCCGAAATGGCATATGCATTGAAAAAGTTGGAGCAAAAAGAGAAAGAACTATCCGCATATAAAACCCAATTAGAAAACCTGACATGCCAAAAAAAGAAGCTCCAGCAGGAACTTGAATCTGTGCTCCACCTTAACGAGTACAATCCTATCTTGCGAAAGCTCACCTATATGAGCGCAAACTTAAAAGCAGCAAAGGACTTTTCCTCTTTTGAGTCCAGCCAGAATACCTTTTTTACCTCGCTGGGCTGCAAATCAGAAGCGAATTCAAAATCAAATGATACATCCAGTAAAAAGGGGTATCATCAGCGTAGAAAAGCACCACTTTTAAGGCAAGACCGGCCAAACACAGCCATCGCCATGATCATCGCTGTTGTGGTTATTATACTTCTTGTTATAACTTGTCTCGTCATTACGCTTAGCAGTCTCAACACCTTACCCCAATGACTCAAAAAGCGCCCGCCCCAAAATGGGGCGGGCGCTGGTTCTATGTAGGGTTCTTTGGCTTTGATACCGGCGGCTCAGCCCTCGGCGGCCTTGGCCTCCTCGATGATCTTGGCCTGGTTGGCAGCGGGGACCTCCTCATAACGCTCAAACTTCATGGTATAGGAGCCACGGCCCTGGGTCATGGACCGCAGGTCGATGGCATAGCTGCCCATTTCGGCCATGGGGACCTCGGCCTCCACGATGGTGTCGCCCTCGCCGTCGGGGTTCATGCCCATGATGCGGCCCCGGCGCTTGTTCAGGTCGCCGATGATGTCGCCCATGTTGTCGGAGGGCACCGTCACCTTCAGAGAAGCGATGGGCTCCAGCAGAGTAGGCTTGGCGTTGGGGATACCCTCCTTAAAGGCCAGGATGGCGGCGGTCTTAAAGGCCACTTCGTTGGAATCCACGGGGTGATAAGAGCCGTCGTACAGCACGGCCTTCAGGTTCACCATGGGATAGCCCGCCAGGGGGCCCTTCTGGACCGCCTCCCGGATGCCCTTCTCCACGGCGGGATAGAAGTTCTTGGGCACGCTGCCGCCGAAGACCTCTTCGGCGAAGATCAGCTCCTCCTGCTCCTCCTGGGGCTCAAAGCGGATCCACACGTCGCCGAACTGGCCGCTGCCGCCGGTCTGCTTCTTGTGACGGCCGTGGGCCTCCACCTTCTTCTTGATCCGCTCCCGATAGGCCACCTTGGCGGGCATCAGCACGGCGTCCACGCCGAAGCGGCTCTTCAGCTTGGACACCAGCACGTCCAGCTGCTGGTCGCCGGTGCCGGTAATGACCATCTGGTGGGTCTCGGCGTTATTTTTCACGTTGAAGGAGGGATCCTCCTCGTTCAGTCTCGCAAGGCCCGCGGCCACCTTTTCCTCCTGACCCTTGGTCTTGGGAGCAATGGCCATGGCGTAGCAGGGCTCGGCATAGGGGATGCCCTTCAGGGTCACCACCTTACGGGGATCGCAGAGGGTGTCGCCGGTCTTCACCTTGTCCATCTTGCCGATGGCGCCGATGTCGCCGCAGGACAGCTCCTTGATCTCCGTGGCCTTCTTGCCGCACATGGTGTACAGGCGGCCCAGCTTCTCGGGCTCGCCGGTGCGGCCGTTGACCAGGGACATAGCCGGGGTCAGGACGCCGGAGAGGACCTTCACAAAGGAGTACTTGCCATACTGGTCGGACACAGTCTTGAACACGTAGGCAGAGGGCACGCCGCCGGGAGAGACCACGAATTCCTCGGTCTCGCCGTCAGCCCGGGTAGCCTTGTGATAGTTGCCCTCCACAGGATTGGGCAGCAGCTCGATGATGTCGTCCATGAGCATGAGAGAACCCAGGCAGTTGACGCCGGAGCCGCAGAGCACCGGGAACAGGCTCCGGTCCAGAACGCCGGAATGGAGGCCCTTGATCATCTCGGCGTAAGTGAAGTCCTCACCGCCGAAGAACTTGTCCATGAATTCCTCGCTGGTCTCGGCCACAGCCTCCTTCAGTGCGTCGTTGAACTCGTCAATGACCTGACCCTTGCCCTCGGGCACATCGATCTCTACCCGCTTCATGTCCCGCATCTCAAAGGCCCGCTTGTTGAGGACATCAATAATGCCGGTGACCTTCTTATGCTCGTCCCAGATGGGCACCACCAGAGGAGCGATCTTGTTGCCGTACCGGGCCCGGAGGGCCTCAAAGGTGGCGTTGTAGTCGGAGTTATCCTCGTCCACCTTGGAAATATAAATGAAGCAGGGCATATTCCGCTCCTGGCAGTACTTCCAGGCCTTTTCAAAGCCCACGGTAATTCCGTCCTTGGCGGAGCAGACGATAATGGCGGCGTCGGCAGCCCGGAGGGCTTCCACCACGGCGCCGGAGAAGTCAAAGCCGCCCGGAGTGTCCAGCAGGTTAATCTTGGCGCCCTTGTATTCCAGGGGGACCACGGAGGTGGAAATGGAAGTATTCCGGCGAATCTCCTCCGGATCATAGTCGCACACGGTGTTCCCGTCCGCGTTCCGGCCCATGCGGTCGATGGCGCCGGTCATGTAAAGCAAGCTCTCTGCCAGGGCAGACTTGCCGCTGCCGCTGTGGCCGAGTAGGCAAATATTCCGAATGGCGTTTGCAGTATAGATCATAGTGTTTTCTTGCTCCTTTCGACAGGCGGCACCGCAGAATCCTCGGCACCGCCGCAATGTCAATATTATACATGAGCCCCCCGGAAATTTCAATGTCTATTTTGCAAAATTCACAAATGATGCATGCCGCATGGCGGTTCGTCCGTCAGTTATGGACGTATTATACAAAAATCGGTAGAGAATTTTGACTCCCTGCCGAGGTTCTTTGTGAATTTTGTTGGATTTGTGAGCAAACTTTTAAGTGCCGGTTACAAAAATATCCCGGCTGGGTATCCAGCCGGGACAGGATCTGATTCGTAAAGGCCGTCACGCGCTGCGGACCAGCCCCGTCAGGATCCACATGGGGATGCTCCACAAAAGGGCATAGAGCAGCAGATTCCCGGCGGTCAGGGTGCCGATGGCCCCGATCCAGGCCAGCACACCGCCGATGGCCAGACCCAGAACGCCGGACAGCAGCCCCGCCGCCGTGGACCACAGGGCTGAGGAATACAGGGTCCTGCCGCAGGTCACGGACTTGGCCAGGGAGGCAAATTCCGGCCGGGTCAGCAGGGCGATCTGCTGGGCCTGCTCCGAGGGCCGCCGCTGGGTCAGAGCCGCCCGCTCCCGGGGGTTGGGGAACACGATCCGAGCCGGGTTGGTCTTAAAGCGCAGGTGAATGAACTGGGGCGTGATCACAAAATCCTGGGCGGTCAGCACCGGTGTCACGCCGGAGCTGCGGACCAGGGTATTGAGTCCTCCCACAGCGGCCCGGGTCACGGCATAGTTCACGGCAAATACGCCGCCCAAAAACCCGTTTACCGCCACATATACCGCCTGATTCACCCGGGTCCCCTCCGGCAGATCCACGCCCATAGCCTGCATGAAGGCCATGGAGCCTGCCAGCACGGAATCCTGGCCCACCTCGGCGCTGATGCCGCCGTTGTCATACCGGCGCAGGTTGGTTGCCCGGCAGGTCCGAAGGTTCCGCCGCTGGGCCAACTCCGTAAAAATACCGGACAGGCCGCTGCCGGAGGCGCAGATGGCGGCGGCACCATAGGCGATGGTCTGGTCGGGGTCCACATCGGGATAGAGCTTCATGCCGTTCATGCGGAGCTTGTCCGCCGGGAACAGATCTCGGTCCGACAGGGGCACCGCCAGCTTTCCCCGGGCGGCCCGGGCTCCTGCCCAGCCGGACAGGGCAGCCCCATGCGCCTTGAGCCTGTGGGCGGCATTGGACCAGGGACGGCTCACCGCCACCAAAAGCCAGGCGGGGCAGCCTGCCAGCAGAATCCCTGTAAAACTCCGGGTAAAGGCCGGAAAGCTGCCGCCGCAGGTCAAGCCGCTGAGAACCAGCGCCGCTGCCAGGGCGCAGAGCAGATAAATGTCCCGGACCCGGACGGCGCCGGGTACCTTTTCCTGCTCCTCATAGAGTCGGTTCACATCGCCCCGGCTCCGCAGGACGCCGTCTTTCCCCTCCCAGAAGCCGAGCTCCCGGACGGCGGCATCCACAGATGTGCTCTTCCGCACCACCTCGATGGTCTCGCAGATCCGGCTCCGGTTCTGGCAGTCGGACCAGAGGGCCATGGTGAAATTCAGGCAGGTCAGGCCGCTGTATGGGCTCCGGCCGGAGAGGATGCACCCCACCCCGTCAATGGCCGTAAAGACCAGCAGTACAAACAGCACCGTGTGGGCGTCGGGCCGCAGCCGGAACAGCCGCAGAAGTCCCTCCACCGCTACTTCATAGCACATGAGGGCGCAGAGCAGGAACAAAACCATCTGCAAAAAGGGCAGGAACGACGCGCCGCCCCGGAGCTGCAGCACCCGGAACAGGTCCAGCGCCGTCAGCAGCAGACTGGCCACCGTCAATATAGCCGCCAGGAACAGCCGCACCTGGGCCCCGGCCAGGCCCATGGCCGCTTCCTCGTACCGCTTTTCCAGGGTCTTTCCGGGCTTTTCCAGAACCTTCCAGCCCTCGGACTCCGTCTTGGGGCTCTCGGCGGCGGTCTCCGCGATCTCCGCCCGATCCTCCGGGGTCAGCACATCCTCTTCATAGAAAATGGGGGACAGGGGCTTGGCGCCCTCCGGCGTATAGACCCGAGTCGGTCCCCCCTCCCGGGTCCGGTTCCCCGCTTCCTCAGAGGCGGGGGGCGAAAAACGAACGGTCTTTTCCTCCAACTCCGCAGCTTTGGCCGTGATCAGGGATCGGTCCAGCCGGACCGTGTCGCCGGTGTCCGCCGGTGTCACCGGCGGAGCGTCTTTCTTTTTCTTCCTTTCCCGGCGCTTTTTCTTCTTTTCCGCCGGAGGAGGTGCTTCCCGCAGGTGCTCTCGCAGGGCCTCCCGATCCAGCCGGATGGTATCCTGGCCCGCTTCCTCCTGTGTCTCCGCCGGGGCGGCGGGTGCTTCCTCCTGTCCGGGCGTTTCCCGGAAATCCTGGAGGATGTCGTCCAGCTCCAGGCTCTCGGAGAGCATGGGTTCCTCCTCCCGCTCCGGCTCCTTCGGGAGCTCCGGCGGGGTCCGGTCTTTTTTACGCTTCAAGAAAACATCCTCCTTTCTCCAGGGTCCTTTCTTTGTTACAGCCGCTGGCGCAAAGCCTCATACAAGAGGATCGAAGCGGCGTTGGAGGCGTTCAGAGAGGAGATCCGTCCCTTCATAGGGATCCGCACCTTCTGATCACAGTTCTCCCCTACCAGGCGGCTCATGCCCTGGCCCTCGTTGCCAATGACAATGGCGGCGGGGCCCTTCAGGTCCGCTTCATACATGGCCGCCTCACCGTCGGCGGCGGTGCCGTAGACCCAGACACCCTTTTCCTTCAGTTCCCGAATGGCGGCCACCACATTGGAAACCTTGGCTACCTTCATATACTCCACGGCCCCGGCGGAGGCCTTGGCCACCACGGCGGTGAGCCCAACGCTGCGCCGCTTGGGGATAATGACGCCGTGAGCACCGGCGCACTCCGCCGTCCGCAGGATGGCCCCCAGGTTGTGGGGATCCGTCAATTCGTCACAGATGACGATAAGGGGCGCCTCTCCCCGCTCCCGGGCCAAAGCCAGCATGTCGTCGATGGTAGCGTATTCATGGGCGGCAGTCAAGGCAATAATGCCCTGGTGGGCGTGGGTCACGCTCATCTGGTCCAGCTTCCGCCGGTCCACGGTGTTCACCACGGCTCCGGCGGCCTTGGCCTCCGCCGCCAGCCGGGCCAGGCCCCGATCCGTATCTCCGGCGGCCACAAAGACCTTATCAATGGTTCGTCCGCTCTTCAGCGCCTCGGTCACCGCATTGCGGCCCTCCAGCACACCCTCGGACAGCTCTTCCGTATTCTCCTCCTGCCGGGGCCGTTCCCGACGGAATTTTTCTCTTGTATCCTTCATAGCCTGCTCCAATCCCGCTATGTCAGCGTTACTCTAATTTAGCATTATAACAAAAAAGCCCCGGTGGTACAACCACTTTTGCCAAAATTTAATTTACAAAAAGTTCACCCCAAATCTTTCCCGCACCAATTGCGGGAAGTCAAAAACTATGCTATGATACTCGCATGAGAAAAGGGTATTCCTTCTGAAGGAGGCCAGCAAATGGCGAATCAGAACAGCAATAATGACAATAACAACAAGCGGAACGATCCCAACGGGAAGAGCCCTTCCGGCTCCATCCTTCCGCTGATCCTTCTGGCGGTGCTGACGGCTCTGATGTTCAATTTCATCTACCGGTCCATCAGCTCCTCCCAGATGGAGGAGATCTCCTATTCGGACTACGTGTCCCTGGTGGAGGAGGACAAGGTGGATTCCGTCACCTATTATGGCACCACGGAGATCCAGATCCTCACCCGGGAGGAGGCCGCCAAGGCCCCGGCCCGGCAGACCATCCTCACCACCAATCTGCTGCCCAGCACCGACATGACGGAGCTGAACGCCAAGCTCCAGGCACAAGGCGTCACCGTGAACCATGAGGTCCCCAGTGACAACTCTCTACTTTACACCGTTCTGTACTGGATTGTGATCCTGGGCGGCAGCTACCTGCTCATGTCTCTGGTCCTGAAAAAGATGGGCAAGAACATGGGCGGCGGCATGGGCATGGGTCTGGGCCAGAGCAAGGCCAAGGTGTACATGGAAAAGCAGACCGGCGTCACCTTCGCCGATGTGGCCGGTCAGGACGAGGCCAAGGAGTCCCTCCAGGAGATCATCGATTTCCTGCACAACCCCCAGAAATACGCCGCCATCGGCGCCAAGCTGCCCAAGGGCGCACTGCTGGTGGGCTCCCCCGGCACCGGCAAGACCCTGCTTGCCAAGGCCGTGGCCGGTGAGGCCAACGTACCCTTCTTCTCCATTTCCGGTTCCGACTTTGTGGAGATGTTCGTGGGTCTGGGCGCCAGCCGGGTCCGGGACCTGTTCCAGCAGGCATCCAAGGTGGCCCCGGCCATTATCTTCATCGACGAAATCGATGCCGTGGGCCGTTCCCGGGATTCCCGATTCGGCAGCAACGACGAGCGGGAGCAGACTCTGAACCAGCTCCTGGCGGAGATTGACGGTTTCGACTCCTCCAAGGGCGTCGTGATCCTGGCCGCCACCAACCGGCCGGAGATCCTGGACAAGGCCCTGCTCCGGGCGGGACGGTTCGACCGGCGGATCATCGTGGACCGGCCTAATCTGGAGGGCCGCTATCAGACCCTGCGGGTCCACACCAAAAAGATCAAGCTGGCCGAGGACGTGGACCTGCGGAAGATCGCTCAGGCCACCGCCGGCGCCGTCGGCGCAGACCTGGCCAACCTGGTGAATGAGGCTGCCCTGCGGGCGGTGCGCCAAGGCCGGAAGGCCGTGAACCAGCAGGACCTGCTGACCTCCTTCGAGGTGGTCATCGCCGGTACGGAAAAGAAAAACACGGTCCTCACCGACACGGAAAAGCGGATCGTTGCCTATCATGAGGTGGGCCATGCTCTGGTGGCGGCCCTGGAAAAGCATTCCCAGCCCGTGTCCAAGATCACCATCGTGCCCCACACCTCCGGCGCCCTGGGCTACACCATGCAGATGCCGGAGGAGGAGAAGTTCCTGAGTACCAAGGAAGAGCTTCTGACGGAGCTCCGGACCCTGCTGGGCGGCCGGGCCGCGGAGCAGACGGTCTTCGGGGTCCAGACCACCGGCGCCGCCAACGACATTTCCCGTGCCACGGACCTGGCCCGAAGGATGGTGACCCAGTTCGGCATGAGCGACCGCTTCGGCCTCATGGCCCTGTCCACTGTCCAGAGCGAGTATCTGGAGGGTCAGTCCTATCTGGACTGTGCTCAGTCCACGGCGGCGGAGATCGATCAGGAGGTCCAGAAGCTGCTGAGCCGGTGCTATGAGGACGCCAAGAAGATCCTCACGGACAACCGGCCTCTGCTGGACGAGGTGGCCCTGTACCTGCTGGCCAAGGAAACCATCACCGGTGAGGAATTCATGGCCTACGTCAACGCCGACAAGAGCCGTCTGTCCGAGGGTCAGGCCCAGCCGGAAGCTCCGGCAGACGCGCCCGAAGCCCCCGAAGCGCCCCGGGCCTAAGCGGCACCCCCATATAAAAGCTCCCCGGACATGCAGCGTCCGGGGAGCTTTTCAGGTTTCCGGGTTTTCCAGCAGGGTAAACCGGTCCCGGCGATAGTCCAGGACCCCCTCCGCCTTCAGTCGGCTCAGCTCCGCCGACAGGGCGCTGCGGTCCACAGACAGATAGTCCGCCAGCTCCTGCCGGTCATAGGGGATCCGGAAGGTTCTTTTCCCCTGATGCCGGGACTCCCAGGACAGATAGGACAGAACCTTGCCCCGGATGCTGCGGCCCGTCAGATGGATGAGCTTTTCGTTCATGGCTATGTTCCGCTCCGCCAGGACCTCCAGCAGATTCCGGACCACCCGGCCGTGAAAGGTGCAGCCCGAGGGGCAGGTGGTCAGGATCCGCCCCACGTCCAGAAACAGCACCCGGCTGGGCTCCTCCGCCGTGACACGCACCGGCAGAGCCCGGTCCGGCAGGCAGGCATAGGCCTCCCCGAACACCTGGCCCGGTCCGACAACCGACAGCAGATTCCGGTTGCCCCAGAAATCCTCCCGCTGCACATGAACCCGGCCCGTCAGCACCAGGCCCAGGGCCTTGATGTGATCCCCGGGAGAAAAGATCTCCCGGCCCCGGCCGAAGGTCTCCTGCCTGGCCCCCAGGCACCGGAGCATGGCCCCAATGTCCCGCTCCGCCACCCCGGCAAACAGCCGGCTTTCCCGCAGAATCTCCAGATCTTCTTCCAATGCCTTCTCCTTTCTGTTGGAAATACAACAGATTCTTTTCCCACATTGTAGTATACTGTCCGTAGAAAGTCAAGACGATACCCCAAAGGAGGGACATCTATGATCTTAGAAGGCTGCCCCGGTGTTTCCCGGCTGAAGACTCCCACCATTACGGAAAAGGTCTGCCCCGTCTGCGGCAACGTCATTGAGCTGTTCTCCGTAGACACGGAGGTGACCTGCGATAAGTGCGGCTTCGTGGCCTATAACGATGAACTGAACTGTATCCAGTGGTGCAAGTACGCCGAAAAATGCATCGGCCCCGAGATGTACAAGCGTCTGGTCACGGACCGGAAAGCCATTGAGGAAAGCCGTGAAAAAGCCGAAGGATCCACAAAATAGCGCAAAAAAAGGAACTGCCCCGGGATCCGGCAGTTCCTTTTTTATTATTCTTCCGGCTTGACCTGGGCGCTGGTCAGGGACATGGTATCCCGGTCCAGAACGGCGGTACCGGAGGCCACGCAGGTGAGGCTCTCATCCTTCTTGGCCTCGCTGTTTTTCAGGCCCCAGAGCTCGTCGGCGTTGGCGCCCTCGGCCACGGAGTAAATGTAGAAGGTCACGGTCTCTTCCGACCGGAAGGCGGTCTTGGTGAGCTTGCTGGTCACCAGGATCTGGTTTTCCTCCAGTCCCTGGGACAGCTGGCCCGCCACGGTCCGGTTCAGGTCCTCCCGCTCCGACTTTTCCATGCTGGTGATGTGGTTCCGGGTATTGTAGTCATACCAGGCATAGCCGCCGGTGGCGGCGCCGCCTACGATCAGCAGGGTCAGCAGCAGTGCCACCTGCCGCTTGGCCAGCTTCATTTTGGAAGGCGGACTGTAGGTCAGCTGCATCCGGTAGGTCACCGGCGTCATCACATCCAAAAACAGGATCAGCAGCACGGACTCGATGGGGAACATGACCAGGTTCTTCAGGATCCGGGGCAGATCAAAAATGGCGTAGGACTTGCCCAGGATCATCTGGTAGTACAGCAGCATGATGGGCGTCTGGATCACGATGTTCACCAGGAAGCACACACAGAACCGGGACCAGATCACCCGGGCATTGGTCAAAGGCGCCCGGTACAGAAACAGGGCAAAGATCAAAGATCCGGCGATCTCCGTAAAAATAAAGGGGAAAAAGTAGACGCCGGTGGGAAACAGGATACATCCCAGAGTGTCGCTGATGGCGGCGGCCACAATGGCGACCACAGGTCCAAAGATCATGGCGCCCAGGGCGTTGACGAAAAAGCCGAGATTCAGCATCAGGGTGGGGGGCGCAATGGGAATGGCCACGGACTTCAGAGCCACGCGGACGGCGATGAGCACGGCGGCGATCACCAGCATACGGACCTTGGTCAGCTCCTTGGCCGCGTCCTTCCAGTAGGCTTTGGACCAGGGACTGGCGTAAAGCCCCGGCGCCAGGGTTTTTTCGGTCGGATCTTGCATTTTGGACATAAAAAAAGTCCTCCTTAAAAATAATGGAGGAGGTTTGGGGATATGCAGTTTGTCCCACGCCATGCCCCCTTTTTTAGCCCTGGGGCAAAGCGTCGATCCCGGCGGCACCTTGTCATGGACCATGGCGTAAATTACGCCTTTCGTATGGGCATCCGGCTCAGGCGGTTGCGAAATCGCATCGCGGAGCAAGCTCCTTCGCCCGGCGGCAACCTCCCATCCGACCGGTACTTAACGCACGATTTCTACTCCCTGCGGCGCTGGACAAAAAACATTCTACCAGAGTTTCCGGAAAAATCAAGTATTTCGATCAAATTTTAGCGAATTATTTCCCATCCCCGGAGCGCCGCCCGGAAGGGGGGCCCCGGCTGCCCCTATTTCTCTTCCAGGAGCTGCCGCAGCAGCGCCAGGCCCCGGGCCAGCTCCCCCTTGTCCGCGTTCGGGTCCGGGGTCAAGAGGACCCCGTCCTCCCGGGCAGCCATCTCCATAGCCGGAAGGGTCCGTCCCGCCAGCTCCAGAGCCGTCTCCCCTGCCAGGGTCACGGACAGCGCCGAGCCCAGCCCTTGGACCTTTCCCGCACCCGGCAGCCGGGAAAGGGCGCCTTTGAGATACCGGCCCTTGTCCGCCGCTGCCGCCAAGGCCCCCGGCGCCAGCAGCTCTTCCAGGGCCTCCACGGCCTTGCCGCAGGCTCCGGCCTCCGACTCCTCTTCCTCCGACACCGCCGCCAGACCCGGCCGGACCAGGCAGACCCCCAGATCTCCCTTCATCCTCGTCACCGTCAGATCCGGCAGCTTGCCATAGCACTCCCCGGCCAGAAGACTTCCGGTCCGCCCCAGTCCCAGGGCCCTCTCGTCGGAGATCAGCAGCACCCCTGCGCTCCGGCACAGGTAAAACAGCTCCTTCACATAGTCCTGCGGCAGGGGCTCATACCCCGGCTCCCAGAAGGAGAACACCACGGCGCAGACGGTGCCCTCCCGCACCTTCGCAAAGACCGCCGGATCCCCGGGCTCAGCCCGGGTACACTCCTCGGCGTTGGCCGGCCGCAGGTCAAAGGCCCGGTAGGCCAGCACCAGGATCCCGGCGCAGTCCGCCCCGTTCTTTCCTTTCCCGTACGCCCGGGCCAGAGCAAATGCCCGGCGCATGGCACGGCCCGGCCCGCCGGTAATCAGCGCCCGGCCATAGCCTGCAGCGGAGCACAGCCGCCCCATGAGCAGCTCCGCCCGAGCCTCGGCCTCCGTCTTCTCTTCTTCCCGGTCCTCCACCAGTCGGAGGCCCATCTGCTCCCGGATCCGTACCGTATTCATCATTTGGTCCCCCGCCTTTCCGTGCCGTCCCAGAGTTTCGGCTACATATTCGTGTATTCCGGATATTATTTCGCTCCCGGTCTCTCTCGCCCGGTTCCTATGTCTGTATTATATTCATATTCTGTGCAAAAATCAAGCCATTTTTGAATATTTATTCACATCAAGCAAAGCGCGCCCCATTTCTGACACTTCCTTTTGCCCTTCGTGCATGCGTATAAATATCCGCACCTGGGCAGCGGCTCTCGATTTTCGTTGACAGGCCCCCTCCCTTGGGATATACTGGTCCTGTTCCGAGGAAAATGTTTCCTATTTTCTGGAAAAGGAGTCACTTTTATGCTGCAAATCACCCATTTGACCAAGAGCTACGGAGAGAAAAAAGCCGTGGACGATCTGTCCCTGCACATTGCCTCCGGAGAGATATACGGTTTCATCGGCCACAACGGTGCCGGTAAGACCACCACCCTGCGCTCCGTGGCCGGGATCCTGCCCTTTGACCAGGGCAAGATCACCATCGGCGGTCTGGACCTGGGGGCCGATCCCCTGGGCTGCAAGCGGATTCTGGCCTACATCCCGGACAATCCGGACCTGTACGAATACATGACCGGCATCCAGTATCTGAACTTCATCGCCGACATTTTCGCCGTCTCCCCGGAGGACCGCCGGGCCCGGATCCAAAAATACGGGGACCTGTTCGAGCTGACAGGCGACCTGGGCCAGAGCATCTCCGCCTACTCCCACGGCATGAAGCAGAAGCTGGCCATCATCGCCGCCTGGATCCATGCGCCCCGGCTGATCCTGATGGACGAGCCCTTCGTAGGCCTGGACCCCCGGGCCAGCCACCAGCTCAAGACCATGATGCGGGAGTTCTGCGACGGCGGCGGCGCCATTTTCTTCTCCACCCATGTGCTGGAGGTGGCAGAAAAGCTCTGCGATAAGGTAGCCATTATCAAGGGCGGCCGGCTCATCCGCTCCGGCACCATGGAGGAGGTCAAAGGCGACGCCTCCCTGGAGGACGTGTTCCTGGAGCTGGAGGGCGAGCAATGCTGAAAGTCCTTCTGAAAAAGCAGCTGCTGGAACTGAACCGCAGCTTCTTTCTGAACCGGAAAACGGGAAAGGCCAAGAGTCGGGGCGCCGCCGCCCTCTCCATTGTGGGCTTCGCCCTTTTGATGGTCCTGGTGCTGGGTGGCATGTTCTTCGCCCTGGCCATGGGCCTGCTGCCTCTGGCGGACCAGGGCCTGAGTTGGCTGTATTTTGCTCTGTTTGCCCTGGTCTCCACCTTTCTCGGCATTTTCGGCAGCGTGTTCAACACCTACGCCAGCGTCTATGCCGCCAAGGATAACGACACCCTTCTGTCCCTTCCCATCCCCGTGGGATACATTATTACGGTGCGGCTTCTGGGGGTCTACCTCATGGGCCTCATGTACAGCGCCGTGGTCTACGTCCCCGGGCTCATGGTCTACTTCCTCTTCGCCGCCCCCGATCTTTCCGGCGTCGTGGGGGCCCTGGGCCTGGGCGTCCTCGTCTCCCTTCTGGTATTGATTCTGTCCTGCCTTCTGGGCTGGGTGGTGGCGAAGATCAGCAACCGCCTGAAAAACAAGAGCCTGATCACGGTGGTCCTGTCCCTGGCCTTTTTCGCCGTTTATTATTATGTATACTTCAAAGCCGGAGAGTCCCTCCAGATCCTGCTGGCCAACAGCGCCGTTGTGGGGGAAAAGCTCCGCCAGTCCGCCTACCCCGTCTATCTTATCGGCCGGGCCGGCGCCGGGGACCTGAAGGTCCTGTGCCTCCTGGCCCTGGGCCTTGCGCTCCTGTTGGTCCTGGTCTACCGGATCATGAGCCGGAGCTTTCTCACTCTGGCTGCCGGCGGGCGTCAGGGCCCCAAGGCCGTCTACCGGGCCAAAGCCGCAAAGCTCCGCAGCCCGGACCGGGCCCTGCTGGGCCGGGAGCTCCGGCACTTCCTGGCCAGCCCCATATACATGCTCAACTGCGGCCTTGGCTCCCTGCTCCTCCTGATCGCCGCCGTGGCCCTGCTCCTCAAGGGTCCCAGCCTGGTGCCGGTGCTCCGGGATCTGGGTATGGACGGGCTGCTGCCTCTGATCCTCTGCGCCGCCATCGGCTTCTTGGCCTCCATGGACATGTACACCGCCCCCGCCGTCTCTCTGGAGGGGAAGGCCCTTTGGCTGGCCCAGTCTCTGCCCGTGTCCCCCTGGCAGGTGCTCCGGTCCAAGCTCCGGTTCCATATGCTGCTGTCCGGCGTCCCCGCCCTGGCCTGCAGCCTGGCGGCCCTGGCGGTGATCCCCATGGAGCCGGGACTGTGGGTTGGCCTTCTGCTGCTGCCCCAGGCCCTGCTGCTGTTCACCGGCGCCGCAGGCCTGGCCCTGAATCTGAAGAACCCCGACCTGAACTGGACCAGCGAGACCGCCCCCATCAAGCAGGGCACCCCGGTGCTGCTGACCATGCTGTGCTCCGTGGGCTGCCTTCTGGCTTTGGCGGGGCTGTATGTTCTGCTGGGAAACCTTCTCTCCGGCCCTCTGTTCGCCCTGCTGGCCCTGGCGCTGGTCCTGGTCCTCTGCGTCCTTCTGCTCCGGTGGCTGAAGACCCGGGGCGCCCGGATCTTCGCCGCCCTGTGACCTCTTGCCGAAGGAGCGGGTTCCGTGGTATAATAAAAGAAAAACAGATGCGAGGCGCCATATGATTGCAAATTATCACACCCACACCGTTCTCTGCCGCCATGCCAAGGGCGACATTCACGAATATGTGGATACCGCCATCCAAAACGGTCTGAAGATCCTGGGCTTTTCGGATCACGTGGCCTGCGACCTGTCGGCCTACGGCCATCACAGCCGCTACCGGATGGAGGTCTCGGAGATCCCCCAGTATATTTCCATGGTCCAGTCCGTCCGGAAGGAGTACGCGGGTCAGATCCGGATCCTTCTGGGCTATGAGTGCGAGTACTATCCCCTGGTGTTCCGCCAGGTCCTGGACCGGATCACGGAATACGAATGTGATTATCTGATTCTGGGTCAGCACTTCACCTTCAACGAGTTTGACGGCGTATGGAGCAACGCCCCTACGGAGGACCCCGCCGTACTGCGGCAGTATGTGGACCAGGTCATTGAGGCCATGGGCACCGGAAAATTTTCCTACGTGGCCCATCCGGACCTGATCCATTATGTGGGTCCGGACCATGATCTGTATCTCGGTGAAATGTCCCGGCTGTGCCGGGCCGCCCGGGAGCTGGACGTTCCCCTGGAGATCAACTGCCTGGGCCTTTCCGAGGGACGGCAGTACCCGCGGGCGGACTTCTGGGAGCTTGTCGCCCAGGAAGGCTGCCGGGTGATCCTGGGCAGCGACGCCCACCGGCCCGAGGCCGTAGGGAATCCGGAGATCATCGCCCGGGCCATGGACTTTGCCGCCGGACTGGGCCTGACCCCCATAGAGACCTTGGACCTGCGCCCCGTAAAATAAGAATTACCGCCGGAGAGAGCTCCGGCGGTTTTCTCATACCCGCTCCAAAATTCCCTTGGCCCGGTCATAGAGCCAAAGGGCCGCCAGGCTCACCGGCAGCCACAGCAGCACAAAGGGCAGACAAATCTGCCCCAGGAACTGATAGGGCATGGCCCGATAGTCCCAGACCCCGTAGTCCCGGTTGACCAGCAACCAGGTACCCAGCTCCCCCGCCGTAATGATCCCGGCCCCAAGCACCATCTGTCCCGGCACGGAAAGATCAGGGTCCGCCTCCCGCAGGTGGCCGATGGCCACAAAGCAAAGCCCGCCCAGAAAGAACATGGAAATGTGGCTCCACCCCCGCCACAGGTGCTCCAGGAGGACATAGGCCCCGCCGCCCAGGCAGAATAATAAGATCCGCTTCCAAAAACGCATTGTCCCGCCTCCTTATATATAGAAATTCTGCTGGGTCCCGGCGGAAAATATACCCCTGCCCAACGCTTCAAAATATTTGAAATTTCCCCTTGACAAATTCGCCCCCGTTCGCTATAATAATCGAGCTGTGTGAGACACGCAGAACCTCATATGCTGCTATAGCTCAGTCGGTAGAGCGCATCCTTGGTAAGGATGAGGTCGCCAGTTCGAATCTGGCTAGCAGCTCCATTGAAGCACCTGGCCAATAGGTCGGGTGTTTTTCTTTTGCCCATAGGCAAAACTGGCGGCCTCATCCTAAAATTGCCGAAGGCAATTTGCAATTTGATCGATTCGGGAGTGGACCGGCAGGGCGCTCCCGAACGCCAGTTTGAATCTGGGGAGCGACCCGCCCGCCGCCTGCGGCGGATGCAGGGCGGGGAGCGAGTGGCCGCGGTCGGCAAGACACAAGCCGCTGCGGCGGCGCCGTGTCTGCCGGGCACCGCAACAGGACAGCAGCTCCATTGAAGCACCTGGCCAATAGGTCGGGTGTTTTTCTTTTGCCCATAGGCAAAACTGGCGGCCTCATCCTAAAATGGTCGGAGTTCATTTAGAAACCAGTTCTCAGAGGGCGGCCCACGGGATGCCCTCCTTTCTATATCTCTCCCGATCCCCAGGGCCCCCGCTTTCTTGGCGCGGAGGTTCCAAGGTTTTCGCAGGGCTCTCTCCTGTGGCATTTTTCAATTTTTATGTCAGAAACCACAACAAACCACACTCCGTCTCGTCCCCGGCTTCAGAAACCGGTCGATTTTTCGTCTTACCCTCCCATATCGTTTCGTTATCATAACATTATCTTGTATTTTAAGAACTTTCACGCCGCATATGAATCCACATTCGGAAGAACGAGATCTTTTTCATTTTAATCGTTGGAGCTGCCGCCGCCCCGATGATTTTATTCCGCCGGTTCCCGTGAGAAACCGGCGGAAAGCCGAATATTGCTGCATTTTTTGTGAAAATTGCAGATATGGGCCATTTTTTATAGCCTCCTCTGTGGAAAATAGAAAAATTCAAAATGCACTCTTGCAAATCCTGTCGGATTGGGATACAATATTTAAGAAAACCACAGAAACCGTGGAAAACTCCGTCAAAAAACCACACCCGCGCCCCATTCCCCCGTCAGTTCTCCACAGCCTTTCCCCCCGGTTTCAAAGCGAGCCCGCTTTTGAAATAAAACAAACGAAAAAGGAGACAAACATGAAAAAGATCGTAGCTCTGCTGCTGGCAGTCGTCATGGTCCTGGCTCTCGCGGCCTGCAACACCAGCAACACCCCCTCCACCACTGCCGGTTCCGGCAGCGAGACCAACGGCGAGACCACTCCCGCCACCACCGTGGGCACCAAGATGAAGGTCGCCCTCATCACCAACACCCTGGGCGCCAGCGCTTTCATCGACAACGGTGCTGCCGGTTTCCGGGAGACCGCCGAGAAGTACGGCTTTGAGTACTCCATCGCCGAGTGCGCCGACGACGCTTCCTACGAGGAGAACGCCCGGGCCCTGGTCAACGACGGATATGACCTGATCCTGGGTCTGAGCTGGCAGGCTGCCAACGCCATCACCGCCGTAGCCACCGATTATCCCGACGCCGCCGCCTATGCTCTGGTGGACAGCTCCACCGGCCTGGACAACGTCATGGACGTGAACTTCCATGAGGAAGACGGCGCCTACCTCATCGGCCAGCTGGCCGCTCTGACCGTAGACGGCGAGAGCCACAACTACGGCGCCGTGCACGCCCAGCAGACCCAGTCCGGCTTCGAGAAGTGGCGCTACCCCTACATGCAGGGCGTTCTGTCCATCGATCCCGACGCCAAGTTCACCTTCAACTTCGTGGGCAGCTACTCCGACCCCGACACCGCTTACAAGCTGGCTCTGCAGCAGTATGAGCTGGGCTGCCTGTTTATCAACGCCGCCTGCGCCGGCGGCGACCAGGGCGTATTCAAGGCCGCTCAGGAAAAGCACTTCTACACCTCCGGCCAGGACGAGGATCTGACCACTCCCGACAACCCCTACGTTGTCTCCTGCCAGATCAAGGACACCTACAATGCCGTGGCCTACGTGCTCGACACCTTTGCCTCCGGCAACTGGACCGCTGAGGACGTAAACCTGGGCATCAACGACAACGCCATCGGCGCTGTGTACGTGACCCATGAGACCGACACGCCCCGCAGCGACCGCCTCAGCGACGAGGACATCGCCCTGCTGAAGCAGACCGCCGAGGATCTGAAGGCCGGCAAGATCGACCTGTCCTCTCCCGGTCCCGAGGAAGACTACAAGTATCCCTCCATCCTGGGATAATCATCCGGTACGCCACCTTGCGGGGGAGCAGCTTTGCTCCCCCGCAATACCAATTTTGAACGAAGGGAACTATTACTTATGTCATTCGTAGAAATGCGTGGCATTACCAAGCAGTACGGTACGCTGCTTGCCAACGACGATGTGTCCCTCACCTTGGAAAAGGGCGAAATCCTGGCAGTCGTCGGAGAAAACGGTGCCGGCAAAAGCACCCTCATGAAGATCCTCTACGGCCTGGAACGGCCTACCTCCGGCGAGATCCTCATCAACGGAGAAAAGCAGAACTTCCACTATCCCCTGGACGCGGTGGAAAAAGGCATCGGCATGGTGCAGCAGCACTTCATGCTCATTGAGCCCTTCACCGTGGCAGAAAACATTGTTTACAGCAAAGAGCCCAAAAAGGGCCTCTTTTTCGATCGCAAGAGAGCCGTGGAGATCACCAAGGAGCTCTGCGAGAAATATAAGCTCTACATCGATCCCAACGCCAAGGTCAAGGATTGTCCCGTGGGCCTGCAGCAGCGGATCGAGATCCTGAAGGTCCTGTACCAGCAGACGGACATCATCATTTTTGACGAGCCCTCCGCCGTGCTGACACCTCAGGAAACCGAAGAGCTTCTGAAGACGATCAAAACGCTTGCGGAGATGGGCAAGAGCATCATCCTCATCACCCACAAGCTCAATGAGGTATTCGCCGTGTCCGACCGGGTCGTGGTCCTCCGCCGGGGCAAGGTGGTGGGCAATATGCCCATTGCCGAAACCACCACGGAGGAGGTCTCCTACCTGATGGTGGGCCGGACCCTGCGGGAGCGCCAGATCCCCCAGGTGGAAAAGGGCGCCCAGTGCCTCGACATACAAGATCTTGTGCTGGAGGGCAAGGGCGGCGGCAAACGGGTCCTGGACGGTCTGTCCCTCCATGTGGACCGGGGCGAGATCGTGGGCATCGCCGGTGTCTCCGGCAACGGCCAGTCCGAACTCATCCGGGTCATTACCGGCCTGATGCCCGCCGACGGCGGCCATGTCAGCATCGACGGTAAGGACGTAACCAACAAGACCCCCGGTCAGATCCGGGACGCGGGCTGCACCTGCATCCCCGAGGACCGGTATCTCTGGGGCTGTGCCCCGGAGGCCACCCTGGAGGAAACGGGCATCATGACCATGCACAAGCGGCCCCCCCTGTCCTCCCACGGCATTCTCAAGAAGAAATCCATCCGCCAGTTCATCGTGGACACCTTCCAGCAGTTTGACGTGCGCTACACCTCCGTGACCCAGCACATGCGGGAGCTTTCCGGCGGCAACGCCCAGAAGGTGATCATCGCCCGGGAAATGGTTGAGAACGCCCCGTTCCTCATTGCGGCGGAGCCCACCCGGGGTCTGGACGTAGGCGCCATTGAGTATGTCCATGAGTCCCTGCTCAAAAAGAAGGGCCAGGGAGACGCGGTGCTGCTGGTCTCCTCGGAGCTCAGCGAGATCCTGTCCCTGTCCGACCGGATCTACGTCATGTATGACGGCCGGACCGTAGGCGAATTTACCCGGGAGACCGCCACGGAAGAGAAACTGGGTATCCTGATGATGGGAGGAACACTGCAGTGAGCAAGACCAATACCAAAACCGAACGTGTCGGTCTGAAGCGGGCCGCGAACACCGTGCTTTGGCCGGTGCTGACTACTCTCCTCGGCCTGGTCATCGGCGGCCTTATTATCCTGGCCTCCGGCGAGAATCCCTTCCAGGTCTACGGCACCATGTTCAATAAATCCTTTAAGAACACCTATTACCTGTTCCAGACCCTGCTCCGGTCCTCCCCCATTATCATCTGCGCCTTGGCCGCCGCCTTCTCCTGGCGGGCCGGCTACATCAACCTGGGCGTGGAAGGCCAGATGATCTGCGGCGGCCTGGCCGGTGTGGTCATCGGCCTGTTCATGCCGGGTCCCGGTTGGCTGGTGATCCTGACAGCCTTCCTGGGCAGCTGCGCCGCCGGCGCCCTGTATGCCCTGCTGCCCACCTTCACCCAGCACAAGTGCGGCGTATCCATGATCATCTCCACCCTGATGCTGAACTACGTGGCCCGGTACATTGCGGACTATTTCGTGGGCTATCCTCTGAAGGACACCTCCGGCAGTGTGGAATCCATGCAGACTCCCATGCTGGATGAATCCGTCCGACTGCTGCGGCTCAGCAAGGACAGCAACTTCAACGTCGGCTTCATTCTCACTATTCTGGTGGTATTTCTGGTACTGTTCATCATGAACCGGACCGTATTCGGGTATGAATCCAAGATGGGCGGCCTGAACCCCAACTTCGCCCGGTACGGCGGCGTGCGGCAGAACCGGGTCATGTATCTGACCATGGCCTTCTCCGGAGCCTTGGGCGGCTTTGCCGGCTTCATTGAGGTTTTCGGTGCCAAATACCGCTTCATCAGCAGCATGTTCTCCAGCGCCAGCTACGCCTGGACCGGCCTGATGGCCTCCCTGGTAGGCCAGTACAACCCCATCGCCTCCACCGTTTATTCCATCTTCTTCGCCGGTCTGGACGTAGGCGGCCAGTCCCTGCAGCGGGACTTTGGCCTGCCTTTGCAGATCTCCGACATTATCAAGTGCACCATCATGCTCTTCGTGTCCGTGCAGTTCGGCATCCACATCGCCAAAAAGCGGAATAAGAAAAAGGGTCAGGAGGTAAAAGGATGAACGCTACATACATTGCGGCCCTTCTGAACAGCGTGCTCCGGACGGCGACCCCCATTATGTTCGCCACCCTGGCCTGCGCCATCTGCAGCAAGGTCAACGTTTTTAACATTGCCCTGGAGGGCCAGATGCTGGTGGCCACCTTCGCCGCCATCGCCGTGAACTATTACACCCACAGCGTGCTTCTGTGTATCCTGGCCGGTATGATCTCCGGCGGTCTGGTGGGCTTCCTGGTTGCCCTGTTCCAGGTCAAGTGGAAGGCCAAGGACATGGTGGTGGGCACCTCTTTGAACCTGCTCATTACCGCCCTGACGGCCTATATGCTCTACACCATGTTCAACCAGCGTGGCACCTTCCGGAACGATGCCATGGTGAGCCTGCCCAAGGTCAGCCTCCGCTTCGGCGAGAACGCCGTGTTCTTAAACCGAGTCTTCGAGAACCTGAACGTCATGGACATCGTGGTCTACGTGGTTGCCGTTCTGATCTTTATCTTCCTGTACCGCACCGTGGCCGGCTATCACGTGCTGTCCGTGGGCATCAACAAGACCGCCACCATCAGCATGGGCACCAAGGCGGACCTGATCCAGATCCTGGTGGTCACTTTCTCCGGCTCCCTGTGCGGTCTCGGCGGCGTGGCCCTGTGCATGGGCAACATCACCATGTTCACCGAGTCCATGACCGCCGGCCGTGGCTACATGGCCATGGCGGCCAGCAGCTTAGTCGGCGCCCATCCACTGGGATGTATTCTGGCCTCTTTGTTCTTCGGTGCCGCCGTAGCATCGGAAAAGGTGCTGCAGAACTACATCAACGGTCAGATCACCTCCGCCTTCCCCTATCTTGCCACCTTCATCATTATGTCCGTCAGCGGCCTGATCCGGACCCGGAAAGCCGCGAAAAAGTAAGAGCTTCAAAAGGAGAAATTGGATATGAGAGAAAATCAGACCATTTACCCCTGCATTCGGTTGCCCTACGGGGCCCTGGGCGATCGGGTTATCACCTGCGGCGATCCCGCCCGTGCGGAAAAGATCGGCAACATGCTGGAAAACTGCAAGTGCCTCAACCGGAACCGGGAGTTCCACTCCTACACCGGCCTTTGGAAGGGCGTGCCCGTGTCCGTGGTGTCCCACGGTGTCGGCGCCGGCGGCGCTGCCATCGCCTTTGAGAGCATGATGCAGATGGGCGTCAAGGCTGTGATCCGTGTGGGCACCTGCGGCGGCATGCAGGACAGCGTGACCCCCGGCACCCCCGTCATCGGCACCGGTGCCTGCCGGGACGACGGCGTCACCGAGCGGATGCTGCCCCTGGGCTATCCCGCCCTGTGCGACTCCGACGTGATCTATGCCCTGACCAAGTCCGCCAGGGAAAAAGGCGTTCACACGGCAAAGGGCGTCATCCTCACCGCCTCCAACTTCTACCCCACCCTCATGGGCACCAACGTGAAGATCTACGCCAAGGCCGGTGTGGTGGCCCTGGAGAACGAGGTCGCCCCCCTGCTGGTGCTGGGCGGCATTTACGGTGCCAAGGTGGGCTGCATCCTGACCACCGACGCCAAGGCCTTCGAGCTCACCGGCCCCGGGGACTACGCCCCCGATCCCGAGATGCTGCGCCAGGCGCTGGAGCGTTCCATCGCCGTGGCCCTGGACGCCATCGTGGACCTGCCTCTGTAAAGCCATGGAAAAAGTAGTAGATTCCGCCCGTCAGGGCCTGTCCGCCTCGGAGCTGGGCCACGTGGATACCGCCGCCCCGGAGACAGCCCCCGGCTATGTGCTCCTGCCCGGCGATCCCAACCGGATCGCCCTCATGGCCTCCCAGTGGGACGAAAGTCGGGAATATACCCTGAGCCGGGCCCAGCGGGCCGCCGTGGGCACCTATCACGGGGCCCGGATCGGCGCCTGGTCCACCGGCGTAGGCGGCGCCAGCACGGAGCCCGTTCTGACGGATCTGGCCAGCCGGGGCGCCCACACCTTCATCCGGGTGGGCACCACCGGCGCCATCCAGGAGGGCATCGAGATCGGCGACATTATCATCAACGATTCCCACGTGCGGCTGGACGGCACCTCCCGGCTCTATGTCCGGGACGAGTACCCCGCCTGCGCCTCATATGAGGTAGTGGCGGCCTTGGTCCAGGCCTGCGAGAATCTGGGTCTGCGGTATCACGTGGGCACCGGCTGCACCTGTGCCTCCTTCTACACCGGCCAGTGCCGGACCGGCTACGGCGGCTATCGCCCCAGCTGGCTGGACGACATGTTCTCCGACATGCGGGCCGCCGGTGTCCTGAACTTCGAGATGGAGGGCGCCGCCGTCATCACCCTTTCCCGGCTCTTCGGCAAGCGGGCGGCCATGTGCGCCTCCGTGGTGGCCCAGCGGATCACCGGGAAATGGGATGAGACCGCCCAGGGCGAATACAACGCCTGTCTGGCCGGTGCAGAAGCTCTTCGGATCCTGTCCCAGTGGGACGAAAAAAAGCGCCAGGCCGGAAAACGGTATTACTTCCCCGGCCTGTAACGACGAAAGGACGATCACTATGACGGAAAATCGTGAGGAGCTCCGCCGCCAGGTAGAAGCCTGGGTTCGACGGAATCCCCTGCACTACGGCTATCTCCTGGATTTCTTCGACCGGGGCGCCCGGGTAGAGGCCCTGACCGAGGATGGCATCACCCTGTACAAGCCGGATATCGACATTGCCTATGTGGCCGGCAAGGGCGGGGACCTTTCCTTCCTGGACCGCTGCGGCCTGGTCCTGGTGGAGGATCCCGACACCGCCAAGGCCATGGAGGGGGGCCGTCCCGTATTCCCCTGCCACCAGATGATCTACACCAAAAAGGAGCCCCCCGTGGTCCATAACCCTGCCGTCACCACCAGAATGCTGACCCAGGACGACGTGGCCTTTGTGGTGGAGAATTACCACAACCCCGGCGCCTATGAGTCCCACATCCGCCGCCGGATCCA
Source organism: uncultured Oscillospiraceae bacterium (assembly GCA_934589155.1). Taxonomy (GTDB): domain Bacteria; phylum Bacillota; class Clostridia; order Oscillospirales; family Oscillospiraceae; genus Faecousia. The sequence continues at coordinate 119,436 of CAKTNP010000002.1, forward strand.
GGAGGGCATGGTGGGCGGCATGATCGACGGCCAGCTGGCCGGCTTCGCCGGTGTCCATGAGGAGGGCTGCATCGGCATGCTGGAGGTCGTCCCCCAGTTCCGCCGCAGAGGCGTAGCCGAGGTCCTGGAGGCCCAGGTCATCGCCATGCAGATGGAGCGGGGCAAGTGGCCCTATGTCCACGTTCTGGTGGGCAACACCGCCTCCGAGCACCTGCAGAAGAAGCTGGGCCTTACGGTAGATGAAACCCTGCTGTACTGGGCCTTCAACAAAAACTAACAGGTAAAAAGGGCCCCGCCGCAGTCTGCGGGGGGCCCTTGCCGTATCTTATTCCGATTCTTCCTCCGGCTCCGGATCCTCCTCCGGCTCCGGGGCGCAGATCACGGACACCCGGTGCCGTTCCAGCATCTTCATCCAGTCCCGCTCCAGGGGACCGTCCGTGACCAGGGTATCCAGCCGGTCATAATCCATGGTCCGGATAAAGCCGGGCACGTCGATCTTCGTGTGGTCCGCCAGCAGGATCATCTGCTCGGCCCGCTGGGACAGGGTGGTATAAAAAGAGGCGGAGTGCTCCGTGGTGCTGAAAATGCCGTCCTCCATCTGCAGACCCCGGCAGGAGAAAAACACCTTGTCAAAGTGGTGGTTCCGCAGGAAGCCCAGGCACTCCTGACCGAAAAGCCCCCGGTCGTCGGTGTTCACATGACCTCCCGTGATCACCAGGTTGATGTTCTCACAATCGGACAACTCCGCGATGACCCACAGGGAGTTGGTCACCACCGTCAGGTGCATCTCCTTGATCTCCCCGCACATTTCGGATATGGTGGTGGAGTGATCCAGGAAAATGCAGTCCTGGGGCCGGATCAGCCCCGCGGCGGCCTTGGCCATGCGGCGCTTTTCCTGCACCAGAATATCCTTCTTGGTGCGCTGAGGGATGCTGGACACGCTGCGGACCGCCAGGGAAGCCCCGCCGTAGGTCTTGTTGCAGAAGCCCTCGTCGCTGAGCACATTCAGGTCCCGGCGGATGGTCTCGTCGCTGACGCCGAATTTCTCCGCCACCACGCTGACCGTAATGGTTTTTTCCCGGAGCAGAAGATTCTTGATCTCCGCCCTGCGCTGAAAGGACAGCATAGGATCCCCCCATTTCACAAATATTTTCAAAAGTATATCACGCTTTTCCCCGAAAAGCAAGATATAACACCATCATTTACAAAAAAGGAGCTTTACTATGGCAGAACGCACATTGATCGATTCCATGATCGAAAAAGCCCGGAAGGCCCAGGAGGCCTTTGAGTCCTACACCCAGGAGCAGGTGGACGAGGTGGTCAAGACCGTAGGCAAGACCATTTTTGACAATGCCGAACTGCTGGCCGTTGAGGCCGTGGAGGAGACCCACTACGGCAACGTGGCCAGCAAGATCATCAAGCAGCAGGGTGCCTGCTCCGGCGCCTGGCACTATCTCTACGACAAGAAGTCCGTGGGTATGCTGGATTACGACCCCGAGACGGAGATCGCCACCTATGCCAAGCCCCTGGGCGTGGTGTGCTGCCTGACCCCCGCCACCAATCCCACCTCCACCATGGGCAGCAACGGCATGAACATTCTCAAGTGCCGCAACGCCATGATCGTTTCCCCCCACCCTCGGGCCAAGAAGGTCTCCAAGCACGGCCTGGACCTCATCAACGCGGCCCTGGCCAAGATCGGCGCACCCGAGAACCTGATCCAGATCGTGGAAGAGCCCAGCATGGACTCCACCAAGGAGCTCATGAGCAAGGTGGACGTGGTCATCGCCACCGGCGGTGCCGCCATGGTAAAGTCCGCCTACTCCAGCGGCCGTCCCTCCTTCGGCGTGGGCCAGGGCAACGTCCAGGTCCTGGTGGCCGAGGATTACAACGATTTCGACACCATGGCCTCCACCATTGTCACCGCCCGGTCCTATGACAACGGTATGCCCTGTACCGGCGAGCAGGCCCTCCACTTCCCCGCCGAAAAGGAGCAGGCCATTGTGGACGCCTTCGCCAAAGCCGGCGGCTTCCTGATCCCCGATGACAAGGTGGACGACCTGGCCAAGTTCATCTTCAATGAAAAGGGCATGTCCAACCCCGCCCACGTAGGCAAGTCCGCCCTGGAGATTGCCCAGGCTCTGGGCATCACCGCCCCCGCCGACACCAAGCTCCTGCTGTTCCATACCCAGGGCGTAGGGCCCGGCCACATCCTCTGCCGGGAAAAACTGATGCCCGTGACCCAGCTGTTCCCCTACACCGATTTCCGTCAGGCCGTGGAGGATGCCCGGACCAACCTTCTGTGGGAGGGTGCCGGTCACACCGCCGTCATCTACACCCATGACCGAAAGCTGGCCGAGGCCGCAGCGGAGCGGCTCCCCGTGGGCCGTATGGTGGTCAACCAGAAGGGCGGCGCCGGCTCCGGCAGCAGCGGCACCAACGCTCTGCCTCCCACCATGTCCTTGGGCTGCGGCAGCTGGGGCAATAACTCCATCAGCGAAAACCTGACCTACCGCCATCTGATGAACACCACCAAGCTGGCCTTCCCCCTGGAAGCGGTTTGCCGCCCCAGCTATGATGAGATCTGGGCCGAGGGCGTAGCTCTGAAGGATTGATTTTTCCTCAGCACTCTCACAAAAGCCCCTGTCTTACGACAGGGGCTTTTCCCGTTGACAACGACTGGCTGATCCAATATAATGGAGAAAAAGGGCGGAACAGCCCAGGAGGTTCTCAAACATGAAATACGATTTTACTTCCATCATGGACCGACACGGCATGGACGCACTGGCGGTGGACGGTCTGGGCCAGGGCTCTGCACCCGGCACCCCGAAGCCGGGCTTTGATGCAATTCCCATGTGGGTGGCGGACATGAATTTCCCCACGGTGCCTGCGGTGACGGAGGCCATCATCCGCCGGGCCCAGCACCCGGCCTTCGGCTACTTCATGCCCCGGCAGGAGTACACCGACGCCATTTTGAACTGGCAGCGGACCCGCAACGGGATGGAGGGCCTTCTGCCGGAACACCTGGGCTATGCCAACGGCGTTTTGGGCGGTGTGGCCTCGGCCCTCAACGTACTCTGCGCTAAGGGCGACCGGGTCCTGATCCACTCCCCAACTTACATTGGCTTCACTCACACTCTGTTGGACAACGGCTATGCCCCCGTCCTCAGCCCTCTGGTCCTGGATGAGCAGGGCATCTGGCGTATGGACTTTGCGGACATGGAGAAGAAGCTCCGGGATAACCGGATCCACGCCGCCGTTTTCTGCTCCCCTCACAACCCCTGCGGCCGGGTCTGGGAGCGCTGGGAGCTGGAACAGGCCATGGAGCTGTTCCGAAAATATGACGTGTATGTGATCTCCGATGAAATCTGGTCGGACCTGACCCTGGCGGGCCACCGGCACATTCCCACCCAGTCCGTCAGCGAGGATGCCCGGCAGCGGACCGTGGCCCTCTACGCTCCCAGCAAGACCTTCAACCTGGCAGGGTTGGTGGGCTCTTACCGGATCGTGTACAACCGCCGCCTTCGGGATCAGATCGATAAGGAAGCGGCGCTCACCCAGTACAACCACCAGAACGTGCTGTCCATGCACGCCCTCATCGGAGCATACAGTTCCGAGGGCATCCAGTGGCTGGAGGAACTACGGCAGGTCCTGACCCAGAATGCGGCCTTCGCCTGCGATTACATCCGGGACCGGTTCCCCGGCGTCTTTGTCAGCCGCCCCCAGGGCACCTATATGCTGTTTCTGGACTGCACCGAATGGTGCCGGGCCCACGGAAAAACCATTGATGAGGTGGAGCAGGCGGCCTGGGACGTAGGCGTCGCCCTCCAGGACGGCCGGGCCTTCCACGGCCCCTGCCATCTGCGGGTGAACCTGGCTCTGCCCCTGAGCCGGGTTCAGGAGGCTTTCCGGCGGCTGGACCAATACGTATTCGGCGCATAGCTTAAAACACAACGGCCCCGGGAGCAATGCTCCCGGGGCCGTTGTTCTGTTTGCGTGATCGAATGATTTATCTCGTCTCCATTCTGACCTTGCCCTCCTCCGCCGTCACGGAAATGGCTGTCAGGGGGTGGTCGCAGGCGTCGATCATGGCCTCCGCAATGGGGTCCTCCAGCTCCCGCTGGATGGTCCTGCGCAGATTCCGGGCGCCGTAGGTCACGGAGTAGGCTTTCTTGGTGAGATACTCCATCAGCTCCTCCGTCCAGGTAAGCTCGATGCCCCGCTCCCGGAGGGAGTCCCGCAGCTCGCCCAGCATAATGCCGCAGATGCCCCGGAAATTCTCCTCCGTCAGGTGGTTGAAGCAGATCACCTCGTCCACCCGGTTCAGGAACTCCGGCCGCAGGAATTCGGACAGGGCCTTCATGGCGCCATCCTTCTGCTGCTCGGACACCGTCCGCCCGAAGCCCAGACTGCCGCCCTTCCTCTCGGAACCGGCGTTGGAGGTCATGATGATAATGGTATTTTCAAAATTCACCAGCCGGCCCTGGGCGTCGGTAATCCGGCCGTCGTCCAGCACCTGCAGCAGGATGTTCATGACATCCGGGTGAGCCTTTTCGATCTCGTCGAAGAGAATGACGCTGTAAGGACGCCGGCGGATCTTCTCCGTCAGCTGCCCCGCCTCGTCATAGCCCACATAGCCCGGAGGGGAACCGATAAGCTTGGACACCGTGTGCTTTTCCATATATTCCGACATGTCCAGCCGGATCAGGGAGTCCACGGAATCAAACATCTCCTGGGCCAGCTGCTTCACCAGCTCCGTCTTGCCCACGCCGGTTGGGCCGACGAAAATAAAGGACACCGGGTGCTTCTTGGGGGAAATGCCCACCCTGGACCGGCGGATGGCCCGGGCTACAGCCGCCACGGCCTCGTCCTGGCCCACGATCTTGGCCTTCAGCTTCTGATCCAGGGTCTTGAGCTGCTCATACTCCTGGGCCCGGATCTTGCTGGCGGGGATCTTGGTCCACATCTCAATGACCCGGGCCAGATTCTCCAGGGTCACCTCCGGCGGCGGGGTCTGCTCCAGCTTCTCGATCTCTCCGGCCAGCTGGCACAGGCGGCTGCGGATCAGGGCCAGGCGCTCGAAGTTGTCCTGGGTACTGTCCGCCGTCTCCTCCGTCAGCATCTTGAGCTCCAGCTCATAGTCGTCCCGTTCCTTTTTCAGTTCCCCCATCCGGGAGATTTCCGGGCTGTGAAGATTCACATCGGAACAGGCCTCGTCTAATAGATCAATGGCCTTGTCCGGCAGGAACCGGTCCGTAATATACCGCTCCGACAGGATCACGGCCTGGCGAGCCACCTCCGGGGAAATATGGACCCCGTGGAACTGCTCATAGTAATGGGCCACGCCCTTCATGATCTCCGCGGCCTCGTCGATGGTGGGCTCCGCCACGGTAACGGGCTGGAACCGGCGCTCCAGGGCGGCGTCCTTCTCGATGAACTTCCGGTACTCCCGGAAGGTGGTGGCGCCGATGACCTGGATCTCGCCCCGGGACAGGGCGGGCTTTAAGATATTTGCGGCGTTCATGGAGCCCTCGGCGTCTCCGGCCCCCACCAGGTTGTGGACCTCGTCAATGACCAGGATAATATTGCCGCAGGCCTTGATCTCGGTGATCAGGCCCTTCATCCGGCTTTCAAACTGGCCCCGGAACTGGGTCCCCGCCACCAGGGCGGTCATGTCCAGAAGGTAAACCTCCTTGTCCCGGAGCTTAAAGGGCACCTGGCCCTGGGCGATCCGCTGGGCCAAGCCCTCGGCAATGGCGGTCTTGCCTACGCCGGGCTCGCCGATGAGGCAGGGGTTGTTCTTCTGCCGGCGGTTCAGGATCTGAATCACCCGCTCCACCTCCTGGTCCCGGCCGATCATTCGGTCCAACTTGCCCTCCCGGGCCCGGCCCGTGAGATCCATGCAGTAGGTGTCCAGGAATTTATGCTTCTTTTTTTTAGGCTTGCCGTCCTTTTCCTCAGCGTTGCGGTCCTTGGGAGTCTCCCGTTTGGCAGGCTCCTTCTCCCCGGTGCCGAAGAGCTGGTTTAAGAGAGGGAAGGTGGCGGTCTGACCGTCCACCTCGTCCTCATCGCCGCCGTCCTCCTCGTTGTTCTGAGGGCCGAACATGCTGCCCATTTCGTTGCTGAGCAGGTCCAGGTCCTCATCCGACAGGCCCATCTGCTTCACCGCGTCGTCGATCTGGGGCAGGCCCAGGCTCCGGGCGCATTTCAGGCAGTAGCCCTCGTTGGTGGTGACCCCGTTTTCCACCTTGGTGATGAAAACCACGGCCACATTCTTCTTGCATTTGACACAAAGTTTCGGTTGCATAGCGTTCTCCTTGCGAATAGCCAAAATCGGCTGAAACGATCCGTCCTCAAAGCATACGCGGGAGGACGGTAAAAAATCCGGCGGGCTCAGCCCACGGAGAATTTTTCGATCCCGTCGTCATACCACAGCCGGGACATATACAGGCCCCCGGCGGGCACCGTAGGCCCGGCGGCGGTCCGGTTTCCCTCCTCCAGGATCTGCCCGATGGCCTCCGGCGGAAACTTGCCCTCGGCGGCGTACACCGTGGTCCCCACCATGGCCCGAGCCATGTTGTAAAGGAACCCGTTGGCGCAGACCTTGAACTCAATGAGCTTGTCCCGCCGGGTCACCTCAAAATAGTGGACCGTGCGTACGGTGCTCTTGACGTCGGTGCCCACGGACCGGACCGCGGCAAAATCGTGGGTCCCCACGAACTGCTCCGCTGCCCGGGCCAGAACGGTCTCATCCAGCTGCCGGGGATAAAACCAGGCGCGGTTTACATAAAACGGATCTCGGATCTTGGAATTGTAAATTTGATAGGTGTATTCCTTCCGCACGCAGGAGCCGATGGCGTTAAAGCCCTCATGGGTGTCCCAGGCTTCCATGACCACGATGTCCTCAGGCAGGTGGGTGTTCAGGGCATAGGGCAGCCGCTCCGCCGGTACCCTGGCGTCAGTGCGGAAATTGGCGATATAGTGCCGGGCATGGACCCCGGCGTCGGTGCGGCCGCAGCCGGACATGTGGACCGGATGGCCCACCACCTGCTCCGCCGCGATCTCCAAGGTACGGGCTACGGTGACCTCGGTCTTCTGGACCTGCCAGCCGTGATAGGCGGTGCCCAGATAGCACAGGTGCAGGATCACATTCCGCATAGCGCTCCCCCTTACAGAATCCCGGGGCCTACGCCCAAGGCCCGGAGGACCAGCACCGCCGCTACCAGTAGTGCCCCCACCAGCAGAGTCACATAATCCCGGCGGGCAAAACGCAGCTGCTTCATTTTGGTCCGGCCCTGGCCGCCCTGATAGCAGCGGCACTCCATGGCCACAGCCAGCTCGTCCGCCCGGCGGAAGGCGCTGATGAACAGGGGCACCAGAATGGGCACCAGGGCCTTGGCCCGGCGCATCAGGTTCCCGCTTTCAAAGTCGGCGCCCCGGGCCTTCTGGGCGGAAATGATCTTATCCGTCTCCTCAATAAGGGTGGGGATGAACCGCAGGGCGATGCACATCATCATGGACAGCTCATGGACCGGCACCTTGATCTTCTTCAGGGGGTTCAGGAGCAGCTCCAGCCCGTCGGTCAGGGCAATGGGCGAGGTGGTATAGGTCAGAAGGAAGGTCCCCGTCACCAGCATCAGGATCCGTCCCACCATGTAACCGGCGGTAGCGGCTCCCTCCCAGGTGGCCCGGATCTTTCCGATGTGGAAGATCTCGTGGTCTCCCCCGGCATAGAACAGGTTCAGAACGCCGGTAAATACTACAATAATCACCAGAGGCTTCAGTCCCCGGGTAATGCTCTTGAAGGGGATCTTGGAAATACGGATGGCGGTCACCAAAAAGGCCAGCACCAACAGATAAGCCGTCAACCCCTTGGCCGAAAACAGGGCCACAAAATAGAGGATCACCATCAGGAGCTTGGTCCTGGGATCCAGCCGGTGGACCAAGGAGGTTCCGGGGAAATATTGGCCCAGGGTTACGTCCTTAAGCATGAGCCGCACCCCCTCTCAGCCGGGTCAGCTCTGCCACGGCCTGCTCGATGGTGTACACGGAACCGCTGACCGGCAGCCCCAACTCCCGCAGCCGCAGGAACACCTTGGTGACCTCCGGAATGCTGAGGCCCATGTCCGTCAGCTCCCGGCTCCGGGAAAAGACCTCTCCCGGGGTCCCTTCCATGGCGATCTTGCCATGGTTCATGACGATCAGCCGCTGGGCCAGGCGGCCCACCTCCTCCATGGAGTGGCTGACCATAATCACCGCCGCGTTTTTGGCCCGGCGGTATGCCTGAATCTTCTCCAGAATGCTGTCCCGGCCCTCCGGATCCAGGCCCGCCGTGGGCTCGTCCAGGATCAGCACCTCTGGCTCCATGGCAATGACGCCGGCGATGGCCACCCGGCGCTTCTGTCCGCCGGACAGGTCAAAAGGGGACTTCTGCAGCTGCTCCGCCGTGAGCCCCACAAAGCCTGCGGCCTCCTCCACCCGGCGGGATACTTCCTCGTCGGAAAGACCCATGTTCCGGGGGCCGTAGGCAATGTCCTTGGCCACGGTCTCTTCAAAGAGCTGATACTCCGGATACTGAAACACCAGGCCCACCCGGAACCGGGCCTGGCGGGTGAAATCCTTGTCGGCCCAAAGGTCCCGGCCATCCAGCCGGACGGATCCGGAGGTAGGCTTCAGTAGGCCGTTCAGGTGCTGGATCAGGGTGGACTTGCCGGAGCCGGTATGGCCGATGATGCCGATGAAGTCCCCCTTTTCCACGGAAAAGGATACGCCGTCCAGGGCCTCCTGTTCAAAGGGGGTCCCGGCGCTGTAAATATGTGTGAGGCTGTCCACCTCAAGAATTGCTGCCAATCTCTCTATCCTCCGAAATCTGCAAGTCAAGCCCGGCCAAATGCTGCGGCCAGTGCCTGCGCGCACGCTTCCGTATCCAACGCGTCCAGGGGCAGGTCATACCCCTGCCGATTCAGTTCCCACATAAGCTCCGTAGTCTCCGGCGCCGCCAGCCCCAGGCTGTGGAGCAGCTCCACCTGGGAGAAGACCTCTTGGGGCGTTCCGTCTGCGGCCACCCGGCCGGAATCCAGGACGATGACCCGGCCCGCTCGGGCCGCCTCGTCCATGTGGTGGGTAATGAGGACCACGGTGATCCCCTTTTCCCGGTTCAGCTCCAGCACCGTGTCCATGACCTCCCGGCGGCCCTGGGGATCCAGCATTGCCGTAGGCTCGTCCAGGACGATGCACCGGGGCTCCATGGCGATGACGCCGGCAATGGCTACCCGCTGCTTCTGCCCGCCGGAGAGCAGATGGGGCGCATGAGTGCGGTACTCATACATGCCCACCTCTTTCAGGGCGCTGTCCACCCGGCGGCGGATCTCCTTGGGCTCAATGCCCAGGTTCTCCGGGGCGAAGGCCACATCCTCCTCCACCACGTTGGCCACGATCTGGTTGTCCGGATTCTGGAACACCATGCCCACGGTCCTGCGGATGGGGATCAGATTTTCTTCCTTGGCCGTGTCCAGGCCAAAGACATACACCGCCCCGCCGGAGGGCAGGTTGATGCCGTTGAACTCCTTGGCCAGGGTGGATTTTCCGCAGCCGTTCCGACCCAAAATAGCCACAAAGGAGCCCTGTTCGATCGTTAGATTCAGATTCTGGAACACCCGGATCTCCGGCTCCTCCTCGGGGCCGGGGTACTGAAAGGCCAGGTCCTTGACTTCAATGGCGTTTTCCATGGCTCAGCCCTCCGGGGTCCAGCGGCTGGTGGCGCCGCAGGGCAGGATCAGGCCGGTGGACTTCACCGGCAGGCCCAGCTCCTGGCTGTCCGTATGGCCGCCGAACCTGGGGCCCAGAACGGAATCCGCCACATACCCCACGGCAGTGGGGGCCAGGCCCGTGGTATAAGAGTTGATGATGACAAACAGGGGATCCTCGGTCAGGATCTCCGGAATGCTCCGGAAAAAGTCGAAGAAATCCCGCTCCATTTTCCAGATCTCTCCGGAGGGTCCCCGGCCGTAAGAGGGTGGATCCATGATGATGCCATCGTACTTCCGGCCCCGGCGGATCTCCCGCTGGATGAACTTTGCGCAGTCGTCTACGATCCAGTGAATGGGCCTGTCCCCCAGGCCCGAGGACTGGGCGTTTTCCTTGGCCCAGGCTACCATGCCCTTGGCCGCGTCCACGTGCCAGACCTCCGCGCCCCCTGCCGCCGCGGCCAGAGTGGCACCGCCGGAGTAAGCGAACAGGTTCAGCACCCGTGTGGGCCGGCCGGCCGCCTCCACCCGGGATTTGATAAAGTCCCAGTTGGCCGCCTGCTCCGGGAAAACGCCGGTGTGCTTGAAGTTCATGGGCTTGACGTTGAAGGTCAGATAGTCCTTATAGCGGATCTGCCACCGCTCCGGCAGGCTGTTTTCGGTCCAGTGGCCGCCTCCCGTGTTGGAGCGGACATAGCGGGCGTCCCACTTTTTCCACTCCGGAGCACCGTGGGCCGTGGCCCAGACCACCTGGGGGTCCGGCCGCACCAGGAAGTACTTTCCCCAGCGCTCCAGCCGCTCCCCTTCCGTGGCGTCCAGCACCTCATATTCTTTCCATTCGTCTGAAATAAACATATTGTCTCCTGCCGTTGATCTTGAAATCAGAGAATCCTCAGCCCTGGGCCTCCGTGGGAGCCGTGGTCTCCGTGGGGGCCGTAGTTTCCGTAGGCGCCGTCGTAGGCGGCGTGGTGGGCTTGTTCTGCTCCTCCAGCTTTTCCTTGGTGTGGACGGTGCAGGTCTTCTTTGCGTCCTTGTCGGTGATATAGAGGTTGTCGGGCAGTGTGATCTTGCACTCCTCCTGGAGGTACTTCAGTTCCTCCTCGGTGTAGACCACCATGCTCTTCTTGGTGACCTTGTTGTCCTTGAACTTGTCGCAGTACTCGTTGGCAATGGCCTTGCCCTCTTCGCAGTAGTCGATCTCCACATGCTTGTCGCACTGGCCCAGGCTCTCCACGTCGTCGGCATAGACATAGGCCGACAGCACCCGGCTGCCCCGGACGTCCTTCTTGCACAGCTCCGTGGCGTACTTGCCGCTGTCCCGGCACATGCTCACATAGACCATGCCGTTGGTGGAGTACAGGGACTTGTTCTCCTTACCGGACACCAGCCGGGTCATGACCTTGTTCCACATTTCGGCGGCGGGGTTGTCGCTGGGGTCGTCCAGTACGATTTCCTCTGGGTCGTCATAGCCGCACCACACGGCGGCGGTGTAATAGGGGGTGTAGCCGCAGTACCACCGGTCCTTGTCGTCGGTGGTGGTGCCGGTCTTGCCCGCCACGTTCATGCCGGAAATGCTGGCAATGCTGCCGGTATAGGTGTTGTCCGTGGTGTAGGACAGGATATAGTTCATATAATTGGCGGTCTTTTCGCTGACGGCCACGTGGCTGTCCTGGGTGTTGTCCAGGATCAGGTTGCCCTGGCTGTCATAGACCTTGGTGTACAGGCGGCCCTCCCGCCACACACCGCCGTTGGGGAAGGAAGCAAAGGCGCTGGCCATGTCGGACACTCTGGCGCCGTCGCTGAGGGCGCCCATGGCCAGAGGTGCCAGGGCCTTGTCGCTGTAAACGCTGCCGTCGGAGCGCTCCGCCTCCTCCACCAGGGTGGACAGGCCGAACAGGTCCTTGGCATAGTGGAAGCTCTGCTCAAAGCCGATCTTCATCAGGGTCTGGGCGGAGACGGCGTTCAGGGACTGGCACACGCCCTCCAGAATGCTGGTGTAGCCGGAATAGGTCCGGTAATAGTTCTGGGGATAGTCGTCGTACACGGGGCCGTCCTTAATAATGGTGGCGGGATTCACCACCCCCATGTCAATGGCGGGGGCGTAGACGGACAGAGGCTTGATGGAGGAGCCGGTCTGCAATGTACTGTCCGTGGCCCGGCTCCATTCCAGATAGCCGGTCTTTTTGCCCACGCCGCCGGCCAGACCCACAATGTCGCCGGTCTCGTTGTCGATGACCACGATGGCGGACTGGAGCTGTTGATCGCTCCAGGTGTTAGGCACGTTGCTCAGGTTTTGATAAATCTCGTCGATCTTGGCCTGAACATCCAGGTCGATGGTGGCGTAAATGTGATAGCCGCCGCTCTGGACCATGTGCAGGGCGGTCTTGGCGTCGCAGCCGTACTTTTCCTGCAAGTCCTCTGCCACATCGGTATACACCGCGTCCACGAAGTAACTGTAACCCTCCTGGCTGTCGGAGGCCAACTCGAAAGTGTCCCCGCAGCTGGGGCAGGTCCGCCGTCCCGTGTCGGAGTTGTACTCGAACTCGTCGCTGAATCCGGTGTAGCCGCAGCTGGGGCAGGTGGCCTGCTCAGCGCCGCTGGTGTTGCGGAACACCATCTCCTGGTTCACAGCCTCCCGGTACTCCTCATCGGTGAGATAGCCCTGGTTCTTCATTTCCTGGAGCACCGTCAGCTGCCGTTTCCGGTTGTTGTTCTGGCTGATATAGGGGTCATACAGGGAGGGGTTATTGGTGATGCTGATGAGGCTGGCGCACTCCGCCGCCGTCAGATCCGAAACCTCCTTGCCGAAATACACCCGGGCGGCGCTGCGGACGCCATAGCAGTTCTCCCCCAAATAAATGGTGTTGAGGTAATTCTCCATGATCTGCTCTTTGGTATGGGTCTTTTCGTACTGCAATGCCCGGAAGATCTCCTTCACCTTCCGCCGAACCGTCACATCATCTTCCCCGGTGTCGTTTTTCACATACTGCTGGGTGATGGTGGAGCCGCCGAACTCCGAGGAGCCGCCCAGGAACATCTTGATGCAGGCGCTGCCGGTCCGGAACCAGTCCACGCCGGAGTGTTCCCGGAACCGCTTGTCCTCGATGGCGATGGCGGCGTTGACCAGATCGTCGGGAATGTCGTCATAGCTGACCCACTGCCGGTCCACCTCGGCATAAAGCCGCTGGAGCAGTGTCACCTCCCCGGTCTCCCGGTCCGTGGCGTATATAAAGGAGGTCTGGGGCACGTTCATGGGATCGTCCGCAATGGCGGAATTGGGGATCACGTCCTCCTGCAGATAATTGGCCAGGGAGCAGGCGAAGATGGTGCCCGTCACAAGGGCAATGAGCAGCACCGTGCCCAGGACCCCCAATAGGATCTTCAGGATCATCCAGGGCACGCTGAGCACACCCTTCGTGACCCGGAACCAACCGGTCCCCATCCGCAGGGGCCTCCGCTCCTTTTGGGTTTTCGGCGTCTGGAACGCGCCGGAAGTTTCGTTTTCTTTTTTCTTAGCCATTGGTTACCTCCGTAGATCTGGGGCCGGGCCCAAACTCGGCACGGCCCTTCAGGATCGATACAAAGTGATCATTCAAAGGGTCCGGCGTCTGTGGACTTCAAAAAAGCCCCAGCGCCAGTCGTCTCATTATAGCATACCCACCGGCAAATAGAAAGGCCAAAAATTCTTAATAAATTATAAATTTTCGGGCAAACTTCCTCAGGGTGATGTTATGATTCACAAAAAAGCGCAAAAAGTTCTGGTACGCCTGGCCCTGTGGAGCTTTATCCTGGGGATCTGGCGGGGATATGTGGCGGTCTGGCAGGCGGAGGATCCCCAACCCCTGCTCTACCGCACGGACACCCCCGCCTCCTCCCTGCTGCCCATGGACCGGGCGCGACTCCGGCAGGGCCTGCGGTTCCGGGACCTGGAGGATCTGACCCGGGCTATGGAGGACTACTGCTCCTGACGTCCCGCTCCGGCGGACAGACCGAAATTTTCCCCGGGTCGTGTTTTCCTCTTGATTTTACCGTGGGAACCGGTTAGAATGGAGACACAAAGAACCCATGGAAGGTGCGGAGCATATGAACGAATTCGGAGCAGATTTTATCACCATCGTCGACGAGGACGGTGTCGAATATGAATTGGAGATCCTCTCCACCCTGGAATATGAGGGCAGCGAGTATGTGGCCGTGATCCCTGCCGACGGCGATGCCAACGACAGCAAGGATCTGGAGGTCAGTATCCTCAAGAACACCGAGGAAAACGGCGAGCCCATCCTGGCGGCCATTACGGATGACAAGGAGCTGGAGGCCGTCTACGGTCTCATGATGGATCAGCTCTACGAAGAGGCCGAGGGCGAGGACGACGACGAATAAGCCAACTTTCCTGCTTGGTGCGTGACGCTCTCTTTTGGACCCACATCTTGTATATTGGGACGTTTGACTTCTCCGTCGGATTGCAGACCTCCCGCCGGCGCTTCGACGTGCGGTGGAAGCTGGGAGCAGACAAGACGCAGAGCGGCGACCCACCTGCCGATTCGTGCAGGTCATAAACGAGAGTGCACGGCTAAAGCGGGGTTTGGGAAGGACCCGGACATTTTGTCCGGGTCCTTCTTTTTGCAGAAAGAACGCCGGCCCGCCTGGCGGTTATAATCAATCCGTGCGTCAAAAAGTTGTGAACATTTTTCCTTTTCCCGCTTTTCCGGCAAAAGATACTTGAAACCCCGGGGCAGATGGGCTATAATAAGCCATGATTTTGCGGCCGGGAGTTTCCGCCGCCTACCCAAACGAGAGGATTTGATAACATGAGTGCATCCCGCGAAAGAAAGCTCCGCCAGAAGCCCGACACCGCTTCTGCGGCAGAGAAGTCCGAAAAGATCAAAAAAGAGCAGAAGCAGGCTAAGACCCTGAAGCTCCAGACCACCATTTTTGTGGTTGTCTGCGTCCTGATGGTCGCCGTTCTCATCGGCTACGGCATTGTCTGCACCGGCGTTGTGGAGCGGAATAAGACCGCCCTGACCGTTGGCGAACACAAGGTCACCGCCGCGGAAATGAACTACTTCTTCGTGACGGAAGCCTATGAATATTACAAGCAGAACGCCGACCTGATGAAGTACTTCATCAGCTCCTCCGCCCCTCTGGATCAGCAGGTCCTGAACCAGGACACCGGCTATACCTGGGCCGATCAGTTCATGGAGGCCACCGTTACCAAGGTCCGGGATACTTACGCCATGTATGACAAGGCTCTGGCCGACGGCTATGAGCTGGACGAGGACACCCTGTCCTCCATCGACACCGCCATTGACTCCCTGTCCACCTACGCCAGCCTCCGGGGCCTGTCCAATGCCGACGCCTATCTGAAGTCCGTCTATGGTCGGGGCTGCACCACGGAGAACTACCGTCATTTCCTGACCGTCCGGCAGATCGCCGCGGGCTACGCCGGCCAGTATAACGACAACATCACCTGGACCGATCAGGAGCTGGCCGATTATGAGGCCAAGGATCCCCTGAAGTACAACTCCTACTCCTTCCGGAACTACTTCATCGCCGTCAACGACTACTATGACTCCGACGCCACCGACGAGGAGAAGGCCGCCGCTCAGGTCACTGCCAAGGACGAGGCCGACAAGATGCTGGCCGCCTCCACCACCGAGGACGGCTTCGTGGCCTCCGCCAACGACATTGAGGTCCGCACCACCAAGTCCACCACCTCCACCGATTCCACCGAGGAGACCACCGCCGCCTACGATGCCTCCACCGCCACCCTGTACACCGGCGTGCTGCGGGACAACGTGAACTCCACCATTGCCGAGTGGGTCACCGACAGCAGCCGGAAGGCCGGCGATACGACCATCGTTCCCAGCTACTCCACCGCAGACGGCCAGGAGGACACCCTCATCGGCTACTACGTGACCATGTTCCTGGGCTCCACCGACAATAGCGACGTCTTCACCAAGGACGTGCGCCACATCCTGGTGTCCGACACCTCCGAGTCCGGCCAGGAAAAGGCCGCCGAACTTCTGGCACAGTTCGAGGAGGACCCCACCGAGGAGCACTTCGCCGAAATGGCCAAGGAGAACTCCGCGGACAGCGGTTCCAAGGACAACGGCGGCCTGTACGAGGCCGTGACCCCGGGCCAGATGGTGGATGCCTTCAACAGCTGGCTGTTCAAGGAAGACCACAAGGCCGGTGATTACGGCGTTATCAAGACCGACTACGGCTATCACCTCATGTACATGGTAGGCGACAACATCAGCTACCGCCAGTCCATGCTGGAGTCCGATTACCGTTCCAGCCTGTATAACGACTGGTACACCGAGGTCACCGAGGGCTATACCGCCGAGCGTAAGGGCGGCATGCGCTGGGTCAACACCTCCGTCTACCTGAACACCAGCTCCTCCGGCAGCTCCAACTAAACGAAAATCAGGCCCGGAGCATTGGCTCCGGGCCTTCGTATATCCTGCCGCCTCCTGGGGAATCCTTCCACAGGAGGCGATCTTTATGAAAAAACGCAGATTCTGGGGCAGTGCCGGGGCGGGTGCCCTGGCAGGGGCGGTCAACGGCCTGTTCGGCGCCGGCGGCGGCATGGTGTTCCTCCCGGCCCTGTCCCGGCTGGCCCGGCCCCAAGAGGATGAGCTGTTCCCCGCCTCCGTGGCCACGATCCTCCCCCTGTGCCTAGTGTCCCTGACGGTCTACGGCCTCCGGGATCCTCTGCCCTGGGCGGAGGCATTTCCTTATCTTCTGGGCAGCGGCCTGGGCGGCATCGGAGCCGGCCTGTTCGGCAGGAAAATTCCCACCGCCGTTCTCCACCGGATCCTGGGCCTGTTGATCCTCTGGGGCGGGATCCGGAACCTATGCTGAGCTCCTTCCCCGCCGCCGTCGTGGTCGGCACCCTCTTGGGCTTTCTCTCCGGCCTGGGGGTAGGCGGCGGCAGTCTCCTCGTGGTGTGGCTCACGGCGGTGCTGGCCGCGGAGCCCCGGCTGGCCCAGGGCATGAACCTGCTGTTCTTCCTGCCTGCCGCCCTCTGCGCCTGCTTTTTCCACATCCGGAGGAAAAAGCTCCCCTGGTCCCTGGTGCTGCCCGCCGCCGGTGCCGGGTGCCTGACGGCGGCTCTGGGTGCCTTTCTCGCCGGCCGCATGGATACGGACCTGCTGCGGCGGCTCTTCGGCGGTCTTCTGCTTCTGACGGGTCTGTCGGAGCTGTTCCGCAGACCGAAAAAATAGGCCCGGCGCCGCCGGGCCTGCTTTTTATCGGTTCCGGAAGGCCAGATACCCCTCCAGGATCAGGGATGCCGCCACAGCGTCCACGGTGTTCTTCCGCTTCTTTCCATGGTAATTGTGGTCCGACAGAATCTGGTGGGCCTCCACCGTGGTCCGTCGCTCGTCCCACAGCCGGACTTCTTTTCCCAGGACCTCAGCCAGATCCCGGGCAAAGTCCCGGTACAGCTCCGCCCGGGGGCCCTCCGTGCCGTCCATATTCCGGGGAAAGCCCATGACGATCTCCTCCGCCCCGGTCTCCGCCGCAATTTTTTTCAGCTCCTCCATGGTCTTCTCCCGGTTCCTGCTGTGGATCACCGTGGTGCTGCCCACAATGGTCCCCATCAGGTCCGACAGGGCCACCCCCGTCCTGGCGTCGCCGTAATCAATGGCCATGATCCGCATATTCCATTCCTCCCGGATTTTTTCTTCATTATATCCGAAAATTCCGAGAAAAGAAAGGAAAAAAACATTGACCTATCAGATTTCCTATGATACAATGGCTCTACCTGTGAAAAAGGGCCTTGTATTCCTGCGCCCATTTTCAGCCTGTCCGCGGCGTTGTAGTTCCGCCGCCTGCCATAAACTTTTCCTGGCACAGGTGATACAGGGAGGCAATTTTTAAGGAGGTGCCGTCAATGCGCGTAAAGGTCACACTGAGATGCTCTGAGTGCAAGCAGAGAAACTACAACACCATGAAAAACAAGAAGAACGACCCTGACCGGCTCGAGATGAAGAAGTATTGCAGGTTCTGCAGAAAGCATACCATTCACAACGAGACGAAGTAAGCCGCGTGCTGAAAGGAAAGGGTGAAAGACATGGCAGAAGCCAAGAAGAAAAACTGGTTTGCGCGGACCTGGGGTAAGATCCGCAAGTTCTTCCGGGAGCTGAAAAGCGAACTGAAGAAGGTCGTTTGGCCCACCAAGGAGCAGGTTCTGAAGAACACGCTGGTCGTTGTGCTGTGTGTGCTGGTCCTGGGCGTTTTCATCTGGGTTTTCGACTTCGTGGCCGGCCTCGGCATTACGGGTCTGATCTCCCTGACGAAGTAAGGTAACGTCATGGCAGAAGCTGCAAAGTGGTATGTTGTCCATACCTACTCCGGTTATGAAAACACGGTAAAGGCCACCATTGAGCGCACCGTGGAGTCCCGCGGGCTCCAGGATGTGATCCATGTGGTCTCCATCCCCATGGAGACCGTTACCGAAGTGACCGAGTCCGGCGTCAGCAAAACCTTTGACCGCAAGGTGTTCCCCGGCTACGTGCTGGTGAAGATGATCATGTCCGACGACAGCTGGTATATCATCAAGAACGTCCGCGGCGTCACCGGTTTTGTGGGCTCCGGTACCAAACCCACCCCCCTGACCGAAGAAGAGGTTGCCCAGCTCGGCGTTGAAAAGCGGGAGATCGTCGTGAACTACGGCGTCGGCGATACCGTGAAGATCAACGAGGGCCCCCTTACCTCCTTCAACGGCACCGTGGAGGCTGTGGACGTGGACAAGAACAAAGTTCGCGTGGTCGTATCCATGTTCGGCCGCGAGACGCCTGTGGAGCTGGAGCTCGATCAGGTAGAAGTCGTTTCTTTATAAACGCACTGGGCCGGATCCCCGGCCGGAACGTGGGAGGGGCTTTGCCCCGAAAGAAATGCGCCTAGGGCGTATGTTACCACATCTTATTCAGGAGGTGCTTTATCATGGCACAGAAAGTTACTGGCATTATCAAACTGCAGATCCCCGCTGCGAAGGCGACCGCTTCCCCCCCTGTGGGCCCCGCCCTCGGCCAGCACGGCGTGAACATCGCGCAGTTTATTAAGGAATTCAACGAGCGGACCAAGGATCAGGCTGGCTTCAAGATTCCCGTGGTCATCACCGTCTACGCCGACCGCAGCTTCACCTTTGTCACCAAGACGCCCCCCACCCCCACCCTCATCATGAAGGCCGTGGGCGTTGAGAAGGGCTCCGGTGTCCCCAACAAGGACAAGGTCGCAAAGATCACCCGGGCTCAGCTCCATGAGATTGCGGAGAAGAAGATGCCCGACCTGACCGCCGCCTCCATCGAGGCCGCCGAGAGCCAGGTCGCCGGTACCTGCCGTTCCATGGGCGTTGTCGTCGAGGACTAAGAGTTGCTTGCCGAGGCTATAAGACAGACCTGTCTTGCCTCAAAATGTGGGAGGATTATTCCGCATCACCACTTTTAAGGAGGATAATACATTGTTTAGAGGTAAAAAATATACTGATAGCGCGAAGCAGATCGACCGCGCCATGCTGTACGATCCCGCTGACGCTCTGGGCCTGGTGGTCAAGTCCGCCACTGCCAAGTTCGACGAGACCGTCGAGATCCATGTGAAGCTGGGCGTTGACTCCCGGCACGCCGACCAGCAGGTCCGCGGCGCCATCGTCCTGCCCAACGGCACCGGTAAGACCCGCAAGGTCCTGGTCTTCGCCAAGGACGCCAAGGCGGACGAGGCCAAGGAGGCCGGCGCCGACTACGTGGGCGGCATGGACCTGGTGGAGAAGATCACCAAGGAGAACTGGTTCGACTTCGACGTGGTCGTGGCTACCCCCGACATGATGGGTATCGTGGGCCGTCTTGGTAAGGTCCTGGGCCCCAAGGGTCTGATGCCCTCTCCCAAGGCTGGCACCGTGACCCCCAACGTCACCGCCGCCGTCAAGGAGATCAAAGCCGGTAAGATCGAGTACCGTCTCGACAAGACCAACATCATTCACTGCCCCATCGGCAAGGCTTCCTTCGGCGCCGACAAGCTGCTGGAGAACATGGACGCTCTGATGAACGCCATCGTAAAGGCCAAGCCCTCCGCTTCCAAGGGCCAGTATATCCGGTCCTGCGTCCTGGCTTCCACCATGGGCCCCGGCGTGAAGGTCAACACCAGCAAGTACTAAGATTTCCTCTCCCCGCACAAGTTTCTGTGCGGGGAGACCCCCTGTTTTCTCCCAAATAGCAGAAAAAAGCCTTGACTTCTGTTCTTTCTTCTGCTATTATATATCCGTTGCCCAAGACAGCAGGTGGCCTTATGGCCGTAATTGGTTCTCCATCCTGCCGAGGTTGCGCTTAAATAGGATCTTCCTTTTTGCGTCCTCTTGTCTGTCGGCAAGTGGACTTTATTTTTTTGGAGGTGAATTTTCATGCCCAACGCAAAAGTACTGGAAAGCAAGAAGGTCGTTGTGGACTCCCTGACGCAGAAGCTCCAGGGCGCTACCGCTGCCGTCTTTGTGGACTACCGGGGCATCACCGTGGCTCAGGATACCGAGCTGCGTAAGCGTTTCCGTGAGGCCGGCGTAGACTACTCCGTTGTGAAGAACACCCTGACCCGTTTTGCCGCCAGAAATGCCGGCTACGATCAGTTTGACGAGGTTCTCAACGGCACCACTTCTATGGCCTGCACCACCGGCGACCCCATCGCTCCCGCTCGGATCGTCTGTGAGTTCGCCAAGAAGAACAAGAACGTTCTTTCCATCAAGGGCGGCTTCGTTGAGGGTTCCGTCCTGTCCGCCGACCAGCTGAACGCCTTCGGTGAGCTGCCCAGCAAGGACGCTCTTGTGGCTCAGGTGCTCGGCACCTTCCTGGCTCCGATCTCCAGCCTGGCATTTGTCCTGGATCAGATCCGCGCCCAGAAGGAAGGCCCCGTGGAAGAAGCTCCCGCGGAAGCCTGATCATCCATTCATCATTTATTTTGAAATTACCAAATTAGGAGGAAATTACAATGGCTAGTGAAAAAGTCACTGCTCTCGTTGAGGAAGTAAAGGGCCTGACCGTTCTGGAGCTGTCCGAACTGGTCCACACCCTGGAGGAAGTTTTCGGCGTGTCCGCCGCTGCTGCCGCTGTTGCTGCTCCCGCCGCTGGCGGCGCTGCCGAGGCTGCTGAGGAGAAGACCGAGTTCGACGTGGTCCTGAAGGAAGTCGGCGGCAACAAGATCGCCGTCATCAAGGTTGTCCGTGCCGCTACCGGCCTGGG
Organism: uncultured Oscillospiraceae bacterium; assembly: GCA_934589155.1. Classification (GTDB taxonomy): domain Bacteria; phylum Bacillota; class Clostridia; order Oscillospirales; family Oscillospiraceae; genus Faecousia. Next base: position 140,404 of record CAKTNP010000002.1, read on the forward strand.
CCTGAAGGAAGCCAAGGAGCTGGTCGACAACGCTCCCAAGGCCGTGAAGGAAGCCATCTCCAAGGAAGATGCCGAGAAGCTGGCTGCCGAGCTGAAGGAAGCCGGCGCTACCGCCGAGGTGAAATAAGTTATTCCCCCGCGTTTCACGGAGCGTCCTACGGGACGCTCCGTTTTTTCTTAATTTCTTAATTTTTTTCGCTTTATTGACTTTTTCCCCGGGGACGGGTACAATATAGCAATGATTGACTTGTCGCTTTCGGGGGGATTCTGTCTCCTTCCCGGAACCGGAAAGGAGTTTCTATGAGCACAAAGAAAGAGACCGAAGAGGTCATGCGCCGCATGGAAGCCCGCCGCCGTGCCGCTGAGAAAAAGCGCCGCCGGACCAAGCGGACTCTGATCATCGTCGGTGTGGTGCTGGCGATCCTGCTGATCCTGGTGGGCATGGTCTACGGCATTTTCCACCACTATTATAATCTGATGCACCACGACAACGGCACCACGAATCCCAGCATCCTGTCCACCATTTCCCCGGACGACGATGTGGACCCCACCGCCACCAACTCCGATAAGGATGCCATTGACAAGGCCCAGGACAACATCAATAAGGGCCAGGCTGCGGACATCGTGTTCCACGACAACGTGTACAACCTGCTGCTCATCGGCACCGACGCCCGGGATCTGGAGAACGAGCGGGGCCGGTCCGATTCCATGATCGTTCTGTCCATCAACAAGGCCACCAAGAAGATCACCATGACCTCCGTCATGCGGGACACCTACCTGCATATTCCCGAAGTTGGCTATAACCGGGTCAACGCGGCTTACAGCTACGGCGGCGCCCCCCTTCTGGTCCAGACTCTGGAGGAAAACTTCGGCTTCAAGATCGACAATTATATGATAGCCAACTTCGGCGTGTTCAAGGAGATCGTGGACGTGGTAGGCGGCGTGGACCTGGACGTATCCGCTTCGGAAATCGAGGTTATGAACCGCTACATCCGGGAGTATAACCGGGTCATTTCCTATGAGGATGAGGACACTGACGTCATGGACTACTCCGACGCCGGCTATACCCATCTGAACGGCAAGCAGGCCCTGGCCTACTGCCGGGTCCGATACGTGGGCAACGGCGACTTCGACCGTACCGGCCGCCAGCGGGAGGTCGTGGACCTTATTATCCAGAAGTGCAAGTCCATGAGCGTCAGCGATCTGAACAAGCTGGCCGAGACCGTACTGCCCTGGCTGACCACGGACCTCAGCGCCACCGGAGCCCTGAGCCTGGCCTCCGCCGCCATTCTCAACGGCTACTACAAGTATGACATCCAGAGCATCCGGATCCCCGGCGATGAAACCTGGGACGGGATCATGGTGGACGGCATGTCCGTCTTGTCCATCGACTTTGACGCCAACCGGGACCTGTTCTTTGAAACGGTCTACGGCAAGAGCTACGGCGATATGGTTGGTTAAGCCCTCAAAAAAAGCCCCGATCTTCGGATCGGGGCTTTCCCTTTTTATGCTTGTTCCTGCTCTATGATCCAGAACTGCCGGAAGGCTGTGGGCAGGGCCGCCTTCTGTGTGATCCTGTCTCCCGTGAACCAGGTGAAGTCCTCTCCCGCTCCCCCGCAGTCCAGATAATAGCACCGGAGCTTCCAGATAATGTGGGTGAACACATGGTCCCGCTCCACCACCCGGCCCAGATCCTTAGGCCGGAGCCCCCAGGCCGCCGCCTGGGCCAGAGCCGCCTCCGGATCCAGATGGCCCTCCACATTGGGAAACTCCCACATTCCCGCCAGCAGGCCCCGGCCGGCCCGCTTTCGGAGGGCATACTCGCCCTCCCGGCGGAACACAAATACCGTCCGGTCCTCCTGCCGCTTCTCCCGCTTAGGTGCCTTCACCGGCAGGCTCCGGGCCGTGCCGTTGGCATAGCCCAGGCACAGCGTCTGAGCGGGGCAGCTCTCGCACCGGGGGGCCCCGTTGGGCAGACACACCGTGGCGCCCAGCTCCATCAGGGCCTGGGTCAGGTCCCCGCAGCGGCCCCGGGGGTACACGGCGGCCAGGGCCGCCCTCATTTTCTCCCGCTGGGCCGGATCGTCCACGGGGGTGGGATCGTCCCACAGCCGAGCCCCCACCCGCAGCACGTTGCCATCCACCGCCGGGGTGGGCATTTCGTAGACGATGGAGCAGATGGCCCCCGCCGTATAGGGCCCCACTCCCGGCAGGGCCCGGACCCCCTCATAGGTATGGGGAAAGACGCCGCCATAGGTCTCGCAGATCACCCGGGCCGCCTTCTGCAGGTTCCGGACCCTGGAGTAATACCCCAGCCCCTCCCAGAGCTTCTGGAGCCGGTCCTCCGGGCAGTTTGCCAGATCTCGGATCGTAGGCAGAGTCTCCAAAAACCGAGCGTAATAGCCCTTCACCGCCTCCACCCGGGTCTGCTGGAGCATGATCTCCGACAGCCACACATGATAGGGCTCCCGGTCCCGGCGCCAGGGCAGGTCCCGCCGGTTTTTCTCGTACCAGGGCAGCACCGCCTCCGGCAGCCCCGCAAAATCCTCTTTCATGGCTCTCCTCCCTTTTCCCCCATTGTAGGTCCTGGCTCCCCTTCTGTCAAATGGAAAACTTGTGTAAATTTTTCGGGAAAGGGTCGCAAATTTCTCCCGGATGGCTTATAATGACGGTATTCGACAAAAAGGGGAAATTCCATGAAACTGAATTACAAACGCACCTTTCTGGTGGGCCTGGCCTTTCTGTCCATTTCCGCCTTCTGGCAGCTCTACGACGGGGTCATTCCCAAGATCCTGACCCGGACCTTCGGTCTCGGCGAATCCGTCACAGGCGTGTTCATGGCGGCGGATAATGTGCTGGCCCTGTTCCTCCTGCCCCTGTTCGGCAGTCTCTCCGATAAGTGCCGGTCCCGGTTCGGCCGCCGTATGCCCTTTATCGTAGGCGGCACCCTGGCGGCGGTGATCCTTATGAACCTGCTGCCCCTGCTGGATAACCGATACTTTGCGGTCCCCTCCACCCTGACCACGGTGCTGTTTGTGATCACCCTGTTTTTCCTGCTGGTGGCAATGAGCACCTACCGCTCCCCCGCCGTGGCCCTGATGCCCGACGTGACCCCCAAGCCTCTCCGGTCCAAGGGCAACGCTGTCATCAACCTGATGGGTGCCTGCGGCGGCATTTTGTACCTACTGGTGTCCTCCCTGCTCTATTCCAGCGATAAGGTAGCGGGCCTCGCCCATGTGAACTATCAGCCTCTGTTTTTCATCGTCTCCGCCCTGATGGCGGTGTCCGTGCTGGTGCTGACTCTGACCATCCCGGAGCGGAAGCTGGCCGGGGAGGTAGACGCCTACGAGGCCCAACACCCGGAGGAAAACCCGGAAGAGCTGGACGAGCACGGTGTCGGCGTCCTGCCCAAGCCCGTGAAAAAGAGCCTTATTTTCCTGCTTCTTTCCGTGGCCCTGTGGTACATCGGCTATAACGCCATCACCACCTGGTTCACCACCTACGCCGACGAAATGTGGAGCATGGCCCTGGGCGATGCCAACCTGTGTCTGACCATCGCCATGGCCGGCGCCATCGTGTCCTACCTGCCCGTGGGCATCATCGCCTCCCGGGTGGGTCGGAAGAAGAGTATCCTCTTCGGCGTAGCCCTATTGACCCTGAGCTTCGGTTCCTGCATCGTCTACACCCTGGTAGCCAAGGGCTTCTCCCCTGTTCTGTACGTGGTCTTTGTGCTGGTGGGCGTGGCCTGGGCCACCATCAACGTAAACTCTCTGCCCATGGTGGTGGAGATGTGCCGGGGCTCCGACACCGGCAAGTTCACCGGCTATTACTACGCTTTCTCCATGGCCGCCCAGGTGGTGACCCCCATCGTGGCCGGCAGCCTCATGGAGCACATCAGCTATAACGCTCTCTTCCCCTATGCCACGGCGGCGGTGTGCCTGGCCTTTGTGACCATGCTCTTCGTCCACCACGGCGACAACCGTGTGGTGGCCAAGCGTGGCCTGGAGGCCTTCGAGGACCTGGAAGCCTGATTCTCCCATATTCGCCAGGGCCCCGGCTTTTGCCGGGGCCTTTTTCACCCCGCCCCGGAGCCAAGCCGGCCTGCGGCGTCATCCGCCCCTGCCACCCATAAAAAAGAGGGGCCCATGCCCCTCTTTTCTCTTCTTTTTATCCCCGTTCCTCCAGCGGCGCATACTCCCGCCGAGGTCCCACGGCCCGATAAGCCGGACGGATGATCTTGCCCATGTTGATGAGCTCCTCCAGCCGGTGGGCGGACCAGCCCGCCACCCGGGCCACGGCGAAAATGGGGGTGTACAGCTCCACCGGCAGCCCCAGCATCCGGTATACGAAGCCGGAATACAGGTCCACGTTGGCGCAGACCCCCTTGTAAATGGTCCGGCCTCCGGTGATGCACTGGGCCGCCAGCCGCTCCACCCGCTCATAGAGCCGGAATTCCTCCTCCATGCCCTTTTCCCTGGACAGCTTGGCGGCAAATTCCTTCAGGATCACCGCTCTGGGATCCGACAGGGAATAGACCGCGTGGCCCATGCCGTAGATCAGGCCCTTTTTGTCGAACTGCTCCCGGCGCAGGAGCCCAGTCAGATAGTTCTCCACTTCCTCATCGTCGCTCCAGTCGGAGACCTTGTCCTCCAGATCCTGCATCATCTGAATGACCTTGATGTTGGCGCCGCCGTGGCGGGGCCCCTTCAGGGAGCACAGGGCCGCGGCCATGGCGGAGTAGGTGTCCGTGCCGGAGCTGGTGACCACGTGGGTAGTAAAGGTGGAGTTGTTGCCGCCGCCGTGCTCCGCGTGAAGCACCAGGCACAGGTCCAGCAGCCGGGCCTCCAGGGGAGTATAGGAGGAATCCGGCCGCAGCAGCACCAGAATGTTCTCCGCCGTGGACAGCTTGGGATCCGGGGAGTGGATGAACAGGCTGTTGCCTTCTTTGTAATAGGAATAGGACTGATAGCCGTAGACGGCAAACATGGGGAACTTTGCCGTCAGTTGGATGCACTGCCGGACCACATTGGGCAGGGAAATGTCGTCAGCCAGGTTGTCATAGCTGGCGTTGGTCAAGACAAAACGAGCCAGGCCGTTCATCATGTCGGCGCTGGGAGCCTTCAGGATCACGTCCCGGACGAAGTTGGTGGGCAGGATCCGGGACTCCGCCAGCTGCCCCTTGAACATGGCCAGCTCCGTCTCGTTGGGCAGCTTGCCGAACATGAGCAGATATGCCGTCTCCTCGAAGCCGAAGCGCCCCTCCCGCACAAAGCCGTCCACCAGATCCCGGACGCTGTATCCCCGATAGCGCAGCTCGCCCTCACAGGGGATCCGGGTACCGTCGGGGCCGTCCACCATGCCGTTGACCTCGGAAATGTCCGTCAGTCCCGCCAGAACGCCCTTGCCGTTCTGGTCCCGGAGCCCCCGCATGACGCCGTAGGTGGTGTAGTCCTCCGGCTGAATGGTGCTGTTCTTCACCGCCAGCTGAGCCAGGGCCTCGATCTCCGGTGTATTTCTGCAGAATTCTTCTCTCGCCATTTCGCGCATCCTTTCCTCCGTATTGGGCCTGCCCATAAGGGCAGGAATAATCTTTCATATAGTTTAGCATATTTTCCCGGCCATGTCACGAACAATTTATGAACAAAGTCCAAAGAATCCTCATATGTTCCACCACAAAATCCGAAATTTGTAGAAAAATCCGATGATTTCTCTCAAAATCCCGCCCCGTTTCCTGTTTCAGTTCCCGTGCATAACTTCCCTTTTTGTCTATTTATTAGGAACATTTGTCCCTGTGTCAGGCGCATTTTCCGCCGATTTTGGAATTTTTCATTGCTTTCTCGCCGCCGCTATGCTATGATTAAAAAAATAGCATCTGCGAGGAGGAACCCGATATGGGAAATCTCGGCTACGTCCTGAAGCGTCTGACGGACATGAACTATAAGGCCATGTGGGAAAAGATCCAGAGCCTGCACAAGAAGACCGGCCTGTCCCGGCTGTATCTGCTGCGGGACATGCGCCGCTGCGCCCTCCACTACGGCGCCGGCTACATGGACTATGACCTGTTTGAAATGTACAACCTGACCCCGGAGCAGCGGGACACCTACCTGACCCGGGGCCGGAACAACACCCTTATCAAAAAATACAACGACCTGAGCTACGCCCACTTCTTCGATAACAAGGCGGAGTTCAACACCCGCTTTGCCGCCTATATCCACCGGCAGTGGATCCGGCTGGACGATCCGGACACGGAGAAGGTCCTGTCCTTCATGCGGGACCAGGGCGTTTTCGTCGCCAAGCCTCTGGAGGGCTGCTGCGGCCGCGGCGTGGAGAAGATCGACCTGCAAAAGGACTATGCGGGCAGCGCCGAAAAGGCCTACGCCGCCCTGACGGCTCTGGGCACCGGCTTCGAACTGGAGGAACTGATCCGCCAGCACCCTGCCGTCAGCGCCATTTACCCCAACGCCGTGAACACCGTCCGCACCGTCACTATCTTCAAGGATGGCGCAGTTCATGTGATCTGCACCTATTTCCGCATCGGCAACGGCGGCCGGTCCGTGGACAACTTCAACAGCGGCGGCATGGTGGCTCCCGTGGATGAAAAAACGGGCATCGTCTCTGACCGGGCCATTGACAAGCAGAAGAATCTCTACGCCGTCCACCCTGCCACCGGCACCCCCATCCAGGGCTTCCGGTTCCCGGATTGGGATAAGGCCATGGACCTGGTGAAACAGGCCGCCGCCGAGATCCCCCAGATGGGCTACCTGGGCTGGGACGTGGCCTTTTCCGAGAACGGCCCCCTGCTGGTGGAGGGCAACAACTTCCCCGGCCACGACATTTACCAGCTGCCGGAGCACACCCCCAATAAGATCGGCATGATGCCAAAATTCAATGTGTGAGGCCTCTATGGAAAAGAAGCCTGTGAAACGCTGGCAGGTGATCCTGCCCGGCTGCCTGACCCTGGCCTGGCTCATCCTGGCTCTGCGGGATTTTTCTACCGGCGCCGATACCGTCAGCAGGATCTTGAGCGTGTTCTGCCTCCTGTGCTGGCTGACCGCCTTTGTGTGCAGCCTTATCGAATACAAAAAACAAAAGTAAGCAATTGCCCCGGCCCTTCGGCCGGGGCAATCTTTATAGGTCGTCTGCGTCCTGGACCGGCTCCTCATACCGATCTGCCGGGACCCCGGTCCAGCTGCCCTGGGGATCCGTTTTCCTGGCCTGCAGGTCCGCCAGAGGCCGGTCCTCCGGGACTGTTTTTTTGTTCCGCTTTCTCATATTCCTCACCTTCCCCTTGTAGTTTTCTCCGTTTTTCTCGGATTTATCCCACTTTTTGCACAAGATCCGCTCTCTGTCCCTTTTTTGTACAGATTCCCTCCACCTGTCCAAATTTCGGGCACAGTCCCGCCTTTGTCCATTCTCCTTTCGAAAAAAATGGGGTATCCTATGGTCACAAATAAAAACCAACATGGAGGTCACGATCATGTATTATTCCAGCGGTAATTATGAAGCCTTTGCCCGCCCCAAGAAGCCCGAGGGCGTGGATCAGAAATCCGCCTATATCGTGGGCAGCGGCCTGGCGGCCCTGACCGCCGCCTGCTACCTGGTCCGGGACGGCCAGATGAAGGGAGACCGGGTCCACATTCTGGAGAAGGGCCCCACCGCCGGCGGCGCCTGCGACGGCTGGCGGTTTGAGAACATCGGCTATGTCATGCGGGGCGGCCGGGAAATGGACAACCATTTTGAGGTCATGTGGGACCTGTTCCACTCCATCCCCTCCATCGAGACCGAGGGCGTCAGCGTGCTGGACGAGTACTATTGGCTGAACAAGGAGGATCCCAACTACTCCCTGTGCCGGGCCACGGTGAACCGGGGCGAGGATGCCCACACCGACGGCAAGTTCGACATCTCCGATAAGGGCGCCATGGAGATCATGAAGCTGTTCTTCACCCCTAACGAGGAGCTCCAGGATAAGAAAATCACGGACTTTTTCGATGACGAGGTGCTGAGCTCCAACTTCTGGCTGTACTGGCGGACCATGTTCGCTTTTGAGAACTGGCACAGCGCCCTGGAAATGAAGCTCTATATCCAGCGCTATATCCACCACATCGGCGGCCTGCCCGATTTCACCGCCCTGCGGTTCACCAAGTACAACCAGTATGAGTCCATGATCCTGCCCATGGTGAAATACCTGGAGAGCTTCGGGGTCCGGTTCCACTTCGGCGTCCAGGTCACCAACGTGGAGTTTGACTGCACGGACAACCGTAAGGTAGCCAAGCGCATCGACCTAATACGAGACGGTAAAGCCGAGGCCATCGACCTGACGGAAAACGACCTGGTATTCATCACCAACGGCGGCTGCGTGGAGAACTCCTCCATGGGCAGCCAGAACACCCCCGCCGAGTACAATACCGAATTGAAGGAAGGCGGCGGCTGGGATATGTGGCGGAAGATCGCCGCGCAGGATCCCGCCTTCGGCCATCCCGATAAATTCTGCCACGACCCGGAGCAGACCAACTGGATGAGCGCCACGGTGGAGACCCTGGACGACCGGATCATCCCCTATATCAAAAACATCTGCAAGCGGGATCCCTTCACCGGCCATGTGGTCACCGGCGGCATCGTCACCGTGAAGGACTCCTCCTGGCTCATGAGCTGGACCATCAACCGCCAGCCCCAGTTCCGCAGCCAGCCCGACGGCCACTGCCTGGTGTGGGTCTACTCCCTGTTCACCGACCAGCCCGGCGACTACGTGAAAAAGCCCATGCGGGACTGCACCGGCAAGGAGATCTGCATGGAGTGGCTGTATCACATCGGCGTGCCGGAAAATGAGATCGAGGACATGGCCGCCAACAGTGCCAACACCGTGCCCGTCATGATGCCCTATATCGACGCTTTCTTCATGCCCCGGGCCTACGGCGACCGGCCCAAGGTGGTCCCCGACGGCGCCGTGAACTTCGCCTTCCTGGGCCAGTTCGCCGAGACCCCCCGGGACACCATCTTCACCACCGAGTATTCCATGCGCACCGGCATGGAGGCCGTGTACACCCTTCTGAACGTGGACCGGGGCGTGCCTGAGGTCTGGGGCAGCGTCTATGACGTCCGGGACCTTCTCAACGCCACGGTGAAGCTCCGGGACGGCAAGACCATCACGGACATGGACCTGGGCCTCTTCGAGCGGCTGGCCCTGAAGGAGGTCCTGAAGAAGATCCAGGGTACCGACATCGACAAGCTGTTGAAAGAATACCACGTCATCTGAAGAAAATAGCCCGCTCCCCTGGTTTTCCCGCCGGAAAATCAGGGGAGAATTTTATAGATCCAAACTCCCGTCTTGCAATATGCGGGAGAATATGGTACATTGAACGCGTTTGCTTTCTATTTTCGCCAGGAACAAAGGATGATCGACATGGAATTAGATTGGAAAAAATACACCGCCCTGGCCCGCCAGGCCGCGGCGGAGGGCGTGGTCCTGCTGGAAAACCGGGGGAAAGTCCTGCCCTTTGCCTCCGGCGCCCGGATCTCCGTCTTTGGCCGGATCCAGAGCCATTACTATAAGAGCGGCACCGGCTCCGGCGGCATGGTCAACACCCCGCCGGTCCCCACCATTCCGGAGGCTCTTGCGGAAAGCGGCCGGGTCACGGTAAACGAGGAACTGCGGAAGGTCTATGCCGATTGGGAGGAGACCCACCCCTTTGACCCCGGCCAGGGCTGGGGCCAGGAGCCCTGGGCCCAGGAAGAAATGCCCGTCACGGCGGAGCTCTGCGGGAAAATGGCCGGCTGCTCCGACGCCGCCCTGGTGATCCTGGGCCGAAACGCCGGAGAGGACCGGGACAGCCGGGACTCCGACGGTGCCTACCGCCTGAGCCCCCTGGAGCGACAGCTCCTTTCCCGGGTCCGTCAGGCCTTCTCCGCCATGGTGGTGGTCCTGAATACCGCCGCCATTATGGACCTGACCGGCATTCTGTCCCTGGATCCCGACGGCCTGGTCCTGGCCTGGCAGGCCGGTCAGGAGGGTGCCCGGGGCCTGGCTGACGTGCTGACCGGCGCGGTCTGCCCCTCCGGCCGCCTGCCGGATACCGTGGCCTGCCGGGCCGGGGACTACCCTTCCGCCCCCAACTTCGGCGGCCTTACCAAGAACGTGTATCAGGAGGACATTTATGTGGGCTACCGGTACTTCGAGACCGTGGCCCCTGACAAAGTCCTCTATCCCTTCGGCTTCGGCCTGTCCTATACCGGCTTTACCCTGCACCTGGAGCATTTTGAAAAGCGGGCCCACAGTCTGTCCCTCCAGGTCTCCGTGGAGAATACCGGCAACCTTCCCGGCAAGGAAGTGGTCCAGGTCTACGGCAGCGCCCCCCAGGGGCTTCTCGGCAAGGCCGCTCGAGTCCTTCTGGGCTTCTGCAAGACCGAGACTCTGGCCCCGGGACAGCGGGAGCTCTGCGATCTGACCATTCCCCTCTATACCCTGGCATCTTATGACGACAGCGGTGTCACCGGCCACCGGAACGCCTATGTGCTGGAACCGGGCCAGTACCGGCTCTATGTGGGAACGGACGTGCGGCAGGTCTCCGGCTCCATCAGCTGGCTCCAGCCGGAGCTGCTGGTCCTGGAGCAGCTGACGGAAAACCTGGCTCCCGTGGAGCCCTTCCGGAGAATGAAACCTCACCGCCGGGAGGATGGCACCTACACCATGATCCTGGAGGACGCCCCCACCCTGACCAAGTCCGAACCTGACCAGTTCTCTGCCGAATGCCCCGCTCCCCTGGCAGCCTCCGCAAGTGGAACCCTTTCCGATGTGGCCGACGGGCGCCTGACCCTGGATGCCTTCGTGGCCCAGCTCACCGACCGGGAGCTGGCGGCTCTGGTCCGGGGTGAGGGCATGGGCAGTCCTCGGGTCACCCCCGGCACCGCCGCCGCCTTCGGCGGGGTGACGGAGTCCCTGCAAGCCCGGGGCATCCCCTGCGGCTGCTGCACCGACGGCCCCTCCGGCCTGCGGCTGGACAGCGGCTCCCATGCCTTCAGTCTCCCCGGCGGCACCTGTCTTGCCAGCAGCTTCAACGCGCCCCTGAACGAGGCCCTCTACGCCATGACCGGCCTGGAAATGGCCTGGAACCATATTGACGTGCTGCTGGGCCCCGGCATGAACATCCACCGCCACCCGCTGAACGGCCGGAATTTCGAGTACTTCTCCGAGGATCCCCTGCTCACCGGCAAATTAGCTGCCGCCCAACTCCGGGGCCTTCACAGTGCCGGTGTCACCGGCTGCATCAAGCACTTTTGCGGCAACAACCAGGAGACCAAGCGGACGGAGCTGAACGACGTGGTATCCCAGCGGGCCCTGCGGGAAATTTACCTCAAGGGCTTTGAGATTGCCGTCACCGAGGGCCAGGCCGACGCCGTCATGACCACCTACGGTGCCGTCAACGGGGTCTGGACTGCAGGCTCCTATGATCTGAACACCCGGATCCTTCGACAGGAATGGGGCTTTACCGGCGTCGTCATGACCGACTGGTGGGCTAAGGTCAGCCGCCGGGGCCTGGAGGGGGACCCTAAGGACCTTATGTCCATGGTCCTGGCCCAGAACGACCTGTATATGGTCTGCCCCGACGTGGAAAAGGACCCGGAGGCCGGGGACTTGTTGGCCGCCCTGGCGGATCCCCAGATACGGGCCTCCGCCCAGCGCTGCGCTCGGAACGTCTGCGCCTTTCTGCTGCATACCCGGGCCTTTGCCAGGTCCCGGGGCACCGAGGAAGCCGTCACCGTCATAAACCGGCCCCAGGGAGCTCTGGTGGTCTCTCCCGATGACCTCCGCTACCGACTGGTCCGGGACGGCACCGCCCTGGACCTGACGGGTACCGATACCGCCCGGGGCGCCAGCCTGGTCCTGGCGCTGGAGGTACCAACCCCCGGCAATTACCGTCTGGCCCTATCGGCCCGGGCCTCCGGCGGCGAAACGGTCCAGATCCCCGTCACCGTGTTCCTCCAGGGCTTTCCCTTCTGCTCCTACCTCTGGAACGGCACCGGAGACCAATGGCAGACCCAGGACCGGTCCCTCTACATCCGGGACCGATACAGCGTCCTGCGGCTCTACTTCGGTCAGAGCGGCCTAGCCATCCGGAGCTTGACCTTCACCCTCCTGCCCAGATAATCCTCCGCCCCGGAGTCTTCGCTCCGGGGTCTTTTTGTGCATACAGCCGGAACCCTGCATCCTTTGCCCCCCGTTTTTTCGCACTGTGCCGAAAGTGAATTATTTTCTCTTTTTCTCTTGACTTTTCTTCTTTATCGTGTTAAAGTATCGAAGCAATCAATCACCGGCCACCCGGTGAACGTTCAATCAAAAGAGAGGGAACCATCATGAAAAAATTACTTGCAATCCTTCTGGCTCTGGCTACGGTCCTGAGCCTCTGCGCCTGCTCCAAGTCCGGCTCCAAAGACGACAGCGACCTGGACTACATCAAGAAAAACGGCAAGCTGGTCATCGGCTACACCGTTTACGCTCCCATGAACTACACCGATGACGATGGCAACTTCGTGGGCTTTGACACGGAGCTGGCCACCGCCGTCTGCGAAAAGCTGGGCGTGACCCCGGAGTTTGTGGAGATCGACTGGAACACCCGCTACACGGAGCTTGCCGCAAAGAGCATTGACTGCGTCTGGAACGGCATGACCCTGACCCAGGAGATCCAGGATCAGACTGCCTGCACACAGGCTTACGCCAAGAACGCCCAGGTTGTGGTTATGAAAAAGGATGCCGCCTATACCTCCACCGCGGACCTTGTTGGCAAGACCGTGACCTGTGAGGCCGGCTCCGCCGGTCAGGAGACCATCGAAGCGGACGAAAACCTGTCCCAGGCAGAGCTTGTCACCAAGTCCGTCCAGACCGACTGCCTGATGGAAGTCAAGGCCGGCACCGCCGACGCCGCCATTCTGGACCTGACCCTGGCCTCTGCCATGATCGGCGAAGGCACGGACTATGCGGACCTTGTGATCGTGGACGAGCTGAACGCCGAGGAGTACGGCGTAGCCTTCCGGAAGGGCAGCGACGTGGCCGCCGCCGTAGACGCCATCTTTGACGAATTGAAGGCCGACGGCACCATGGCCGACCTGGCCCAGAAATACGGCCTGACTCTGGCGGACTGAGATGAAAGAGGTCGGTGTGATCCTGAGCCGGCTGACCCAGTCCTTCGGGCTGAACTGCGAGCTGTTCGGGTTCACCCTGCTCTTCGCCATCCCCTTGGGGCTGGTGGTGGCTCTGGGTTCCATGAGCCGCTTTCGGCCCCTGCAGGCCATTGTAAAAGTTTTCGTCTGGATCATCCGGGGCACCCCCCTGATGCTGCAGATCATCGTGATCTATCTGGGGCCGGGGCTCCTAGGCTTCACCAGTCCCTGGCCCGCCGGGGGCTCCGGGCGGCTCACCGCTGCCGTGGTTGCCTTCGTCATCAACTACGCCTGCTACTTTTCCGAGATCTACCGGGGCGGCATCCAGTCCATTCCCAAGGGCCAGACCGAGGCGGGCCAGGTTCTGGGCATGACCAAGACCCAGATCTTCTTCAAGGTCACCCTGCTCCAGCTTATCAAGCGGATCCTTCCCCCCATGGGCAACGAGGTCATCACCCTGGTGAAAGACACGGCCTTGGCCAATATCATCTCGAATAAAGAGATCATCAAAATGGCCCAGGAGTACAGCGCCAAGGGCCTGATCTGGCCCCTGTTCAGCACGGCCCTGTTCTTCCTGGTGTTCGTGGGAGTCCTGACCCTGCTGTTTGACTACCTGGAGAAAAAAATCAGTTATTTCCGCTGAGGAGGCACGACTATGGCATTATTGGAGGTCTCCGGCATCAGTAAGCGCTTCGGCGCCACCCAGGTGCTGGAAAATATATCCCTGGAGCTGGAGCAGGGCGAGGCTCTGGCTATCATCGGCTCCTCCGGCAGCGGCAAGACCACCCTTTTGCGGTGTCTGAACTTTCTGGAGACTGCGGACGCGGGCTCCATCCGGGTTGGGGGCAGGACCCTGTGGGACGCCAAGGACCCGGGAAGCCGATCCGAGCGGGAGATCCGGAAAAAGCGGCTCCACTTCGGCCTGGTGTTTCAGAATTTCAATCTGTTTCCTCAGTACACGGCCCTGCAGAATGTGATGCTGGCGGGAGAGCTTCTTGCCAAGGAGCGGCCGGATTACAGGCAGAACCGAAAAAAGATCCACCGGGAGCTGGAGGATCAGGCCCGGACCCTGCTGGCCCAGATGGGGCTTCAGGACCGGGCGGACCACTATCCTCACCAGCTCAGCGGCGGCCAGCAGCAGCGGGTGGCCATCGCCCGGGCCCTGGCCCTGGAGCCGGACATTCTCTGCTTTGACGAGCCCACCAGCGCTCTGGACCCGGAACTCACCGGGGAGGTCCTCCGGGTCCTGCGGGAGCTGTCGGCCAAGCGCACCACCATGATCATCGTCACCCATGAAATGGCCTTCGCCCGGGATGCGGCAGACCGGATCCTGTTCATGGACGGGGGCCTGGTGGTAGAGGAGGGCCCGGCCCAGGAGCTAATGGACCGCCCCAAGGAGGAGCGGACCCGCCGGTTCCTGGCCCACTACGGAACATAACGAAGGAAGGGACCCCGGTCCCTTCCTTCGTTTTTCCTCATTGACACCGAGTGAAAAACTTGATAAAATTGCAGATGTCCGGGTGACCCCCCTGATTTTCTGCGGTCGGGGCGGTTCTTCATTCCGTCCCTGTTTTCCCGGCTCCTACGCGGCCTTTCTCTGCGCCGCGCCCTGCGGATCCGGCCTTGCGCCCCGCCCCGGCAGCTCCTCCGGGTCAAAATGGGAGTATGCGGACTCGGCTTTGCGCCCCGCCTCGGCCCTCCTCGCCGTGTCAAAATAGAGGACAGCATCCCGCGGCAGCTATCCCTGCCGCCCATATCCGCGGGCATGGTGGAATTGGCAGACACGTTGGATTTAGGTTCCAATGGTTATCCGTGCAGGTTCAAGTCCTGTTGCCCGCACCATATCGAGTGTTCATAACGGATTTGATGTTATGAACACTCGATTTTTTATGCTTCTTTTGGAGAGCAGGCATTT
>CAKTNP010000003.1 GCA_934589155.1 uncultured Oscillospiraceae bacterium
AAAACCGGGCGGCACTGTCGGGAGTTCTTCCCGGTTCTGCATATTTTTTGTTGTTTTGCAGACAATAGGAGAGCCAATACAGGAAAATGGAGGAATCGGATCCATGAAAGCAACAGGCATTGTCAGGCGCATTGACGACCTCGGTCGGGTGGTGATTCCCAAGGAGATCCGCAGGACCCTGCGGATCCGGGAGGGAGACCCCTTGGAGATTTACACGGAGAAGGATGGCGGGGTGATTTTTCGGAAGTATTCCCCCATGGGGGATCTGCAGGATTTTGCGGCCCAGATCTGCGACTCCATCGGGAAAAACACCGGCAGGATCGCCGCCGTATCGGACCGGGACGGTATCATCGCTCTGTCCGGGGCGCCCCGGCGGGACCTGATGGACAAGCGGAATTCCAAGGATCTGGAGGGCCTCATGAACGCCCGGAAGAGCTACCGCTACCGTCCGGGCGAGGCCAAGCTCCAGCCCACGGACAGCACGGAACGGTATCACGTGGGGGTGGCGGCCCCCATTTTGTCCCAGGGAGACCTGATGGGCTGCGTCATGCTGCTGCTGGACGAGAACGAGAGCCCTATGGAGGAGTCGGATCGGCAGCTGGCCCAGACCGTGGCCGGTTTTTTAGGCCAGCAAATGGAACAG
Source organism: uncultured Oscillospiraceae bacterium (assembly GCA_934589155.1). GTDB lineage: Bacteria > Bacillota > Clostridia > Oscillospirales > Oscillospiraceae > Faecousia. The sequence goes on from CAKTNP010000003.1 coordinate 644, forward strand.
TGACCCCGAAAGAACAGCCCCGAACCCGGCGTGTGCCAGGTTCGGGGCTGTTTTTAGTCGTGATTGGGGGTGGCGGGGGCACTGCCGTTATTCTGACCGGGGTTCCGGGGGCGGCGATTCCGGCGGCGCCGATTGCCGCTGCCCTGGGGCCGGGGATTCTCACCAGAGGGCTTAGGCACCCGGCCGGGATTTTGAGCTCCCTCGGCGGTGCGGCTTTCGCCGTTCTGGGGCCGATTGTCCCGCCGGGGCCGGTTGCTCTGCCCCTGGGGCTTACGGCTCTCTCCGTCCCGGGGACCGCCGTCCCGGGGCCGGTTGGGCTTCCGACTGCCGTCTTTTGGCCCGCCCTCATTGGGGGCGTCCTTTCTGGGGGCGGCCTTGCCGGGTTCCTCCCGCCGGGGCTGCTCGCCCTCAGGCCGGGGGCCGGACCGCCGGCGGCGCCGCCGGGAGGCCTGGCTCTTGGGCTCCTGGGTGGAGACCGGCGCCTGGTTCAGGGCCTGCGCCGGGGCTTTTTGTTCCGAGGACCAGTCGTCCTGGGGCTCCGGATTCTCGGGGACGATCTCATCGGAGCGGTACCGGAACCGAATGGGATCCAGGGTCATATGCTCCACGGGCTGCTCCTTCACCCGGGGACGCTTGCCGTTTCCGGAAATGGGAGCCAGGTCTGCGGGAATGGGCGGGTCGGTCTTCTTGGCCTTGCCGTTGCGGAGCACGCAGATCTCGCAGTTGTGGTAGCAACCCACCTCCTCGGGCTGTTCCTCCATGCGGACCTTGACGCTCTGCTTGAGAAGGTTCACGTCCGTCACTGTGCCCCGGCCATCGGGGGTGTCTACGAAGGAGTCGGGCTTGGGGGAGGTACGGATCAGATCCTCATAGGCGGCCTGCTCATATTTCAGGCAGCACATGAGCCGGCCGCAGGTACCGGAGATCTTGGTGGGATTCAGGCTCAGATTCTGGGTCTTTGCCATTTTAATGGATACGGGCTGGAAATCATCCAGGAACTGGGAGCAGCAGAAGGGCCGCCCGCAGATACCGAGACCGCCGACCATTTTGGCTTTGTCCCGGACGCCCACCTGCCGCAGCTCGATCCGGGTGCGGAAGGTGGAGGCCAGGTTCCGCACCAGCTCCCGGAAATCCACCCGGTCGTCGGCGGTGAAGAAGAACAGGATCTTGCTGCCGTCAAAGACGTACTCTGCAGACACCAACTGCATATCCAGCTTGTGCTCGGCGATCTTCTGCTGGCAGATGGCAAAGGCCCGCTTCTCCTTCTGCTTGTTTTCGGCCACGGTGCGCTCGTCGGCGGCGGTGGCTTTCCGGATCACGGCCCGCAGGGGGGGCACGATCTCGGAGCGGGGGACGGTGTGGACGCCGGAGGCGCAGATGCCGTACTCCGGGCCCCGAGCCGTCTCAATGATCACATGGTCATGGGGTTTCAGATCAAAATCCTTGGGATCGAAATAATAGACCTTGCATCCGGTCTGAAACTGCACGTCCACCACCGGCACCGTATCCGGTGCGGGGGCTTCGGCGGGAGCCTCCGGCAGGGGGGAGGACAGCTCCGCCTGGGCGGCCTGGGCTTCGGACTGGGGGGCCTCCGGCTGGATGGCCGGAGCCTCGGAAATGGGGGCCTGGTCTAAGACCTCCTCGTTGTTATCACACATTGGTTTCTCCTATTCTGCCCCGAAGGGGCGCAGCGGGTATAAGGTTCAGCGCAGTTCCCAAAACAAAACGCCGCAGACGGCGCCCACGGAGCCGTTGCCCTGGAGCAGGACCATGGCCTGCTTCAAAGCCTCCGCCCCCTTCAGGAGCTCGCCGCTTCGCCGGGCTGGAAAGATCTCGCCGGAGCCGCCTCGGGTGCGCTCCACCAGGGCGGCGCTCAACAGGCGGCGCCACTGGGTCAGGATCTCCGGGAGCTTGTCCCGTTTCAGCTTTTCCATGGACACCAGAAGCTCCAGAAGGCCGACTTCGTCCCGACCGCCGTAAACTTCTCCGAAGCGGAGAGTCTGGGGCAGCCGGCCTCCACCCTGCAGGATTCGTTGGGCGGTGCCCAGATAGCCCTGGGCCTCATCGATGGCGGCGGTCAGATCCGGATCCGAGGCTTTGGGGAACTGCCGCCTCAGGGCTGGCAGCAGGACCTCCTGGCTCAGCGGCTCCAGCTTCAATTCCGTAGCCCGGGAGCGGACCGTGGGCAGCAGCTTCTCCGGCCCGTCGGTAAACACCAGAAACACGCCGTAGGCCGGGGGCTCTTCCAGAATTTTCAACAGGGCGTTCTGCCCCGGGAGTCCCAGGTCCTGGCCCCGGGGGATCACATAGATCTTCCGCTTGCCCTCGTTGGGACGGATGAACATATCCTCCCGGGCCTGGCGGACCAGATCCACGGGAACGGTCTTCTTTTCCGGATCGTCCACCAGAATCACGTCCGGGTGGTTGCCGGACAGGGCCTTTCGGCACTGGGGGCAGACCCCGCAGGGTACCTCTCCGCCGCCGGTGCAGAGCATGGCGGCAATGAGGATCCGGGCCAGGGTATGCCGTCCGGAGCCCTGGGGCCCGGACAGAAGATAGAAATGGGCGAATTTATCCTCCCGGGCGGCGGCGGACAGGCGCTCTTTTATGGGTTCGTTGCCGTAAAAACCGTCAAAGCGCATACGCCGCCTCCTGCCTGGGCCGGTGCCCTATCATTCCAAAATGTATTATAGCACGAAATTTGAAAAAAGCGATGGTTATTTTCGGGAGAACCGGGAAATTCAGCCCTGTTCCATCATTTTTTCCAGCACATCGCACACATCGGGGCAGCTGAGCCGCACTTTTTCCCGGAGGGCCGGAGCGGCGCCGCTCATGATATAGCCCTGTCCGGCCAGCTCCAGCATGGACAGGTCGTTGTAGTTGTCGCCGAAGGCCATCACGTCCTGGGGATCCACGTGGAGGGCGTCGCAGAGAATCCTCAGGCCCCGGCCCTTGTCGGCGTGGGTGAATACCAGCCAGTCGCCGCCGGACAGAGCCACGGAGTACCGGTCGGACCACTTGGGAGCCATGGCCTCATAGACCTCACGCTCCCGGCCCCGGCCCACCAGGGACACGTTGAGGATGGGACCCTCCACGTCCTCGGGCTTCTGGATCCGGATGACCTTTGCGTTGGCGTAGACCTGGATCTCCTCGGCCAGCTCGTCGTCAATGACGTGGTTGCCGGCGGGGGTGGAAATGGACAGGCACACCCCGGAAAACTGCTGGATCTCATGGGCGATCTGCATGGCGTCTTCCCGGGGGATGGGGTCCATGCCGTAGATGGGACGGCTGTCGGCGTTTTCGCCGGGTCCGAAGACGATGCCGCCGTTGTCGCACAGCAGAGGCAGCTCCGGAGCCATGTCCTCGAACAGGTTCTGGAGGCTCTGAACCGACCGGCCGGAGGCCGGGGCGAAGATGATGCCGTGGGCCTGGAGGTCCCGGATGGTTTGGAAGATCCGGGGGCTCAGCTTATTGCTCTTGTCGAACAGCAGGGTCCCGTCAATGTCACTGACAACTAATTTAACCATGATGTATCCTCTTTCTGTCTGAAAATTGGCCAAAGGCCGAAAAAGACCACCGCCCCGGCGGCAGAGCCCCGGGGCGGGACGGTAAAACACGGATCAGCGGCTGCCCTTGTCGTAGGGGATGCCCTCGGCCTTGGGGGCCTGGGAGGACTTGGAGGTGGCGATCAGAACGATCATAGTCACCACATAGGGCAGCAGGTTATAGATGTTGGAGACCTTCTCCACGCCCTGGAAATTGGGCAGGATGGGGATCAGGGTGTAATAGGTGCCCACCACCTTGAACAGGGCGAAGAAGATGGAGCAGAAGAAGATCTGCAGGGGCTTCCAGTTGCCGAAAATCATAACGGCCAGGGCCAGGAAACCGTAGCCGCCTACGTCGGCGGAGAAGGAGGAGCCGGTGACGAGCACATAGGCCAGGCCGCCGACGCCGCCCAGGAAGCCCGAGATCATGACGCCGGCATAGCGCATTTTGTATACGTTGATGCCAACGGAGTCCGCCGCCTGGGGATGCTCGCCGCAGGCCCGGAGCCGCAGACCGAACCGGGTCTTATACAGGACGAACCAGGCGATGAGGAACAGCACGATGGCCAGGGGAATGGTGATGTAGAATTTTTTGAACAGGGAGGGCAGGAAATCCTGATTCACCTTGCCCGCGATCCCCAGCTGGGAAGGGGTCCACCGGGTCCAGGAGGGAATGGGGATGTCCGTAATGCCCTGGCCCTGAACGGCCCAGGCGATGACCACGCAGAAGGCGGGGGCGAAGAGGTTCAGAGCCGTGCCGCCGATGGTCTGGTCCGCTTTCAGCTGAATGGCGGCGAAGGCCAGCAGCAGGGAGAACAAGAGGCCCACGATCCCGGCGATGAGAGCCGCCAGCAGAACCCCCAGCTGGGAGGTCAGCACCGAGGCGCCCCACCCGGCCTTGTCCAGGGCCTGTAAAAACAGGGTGGAGGCCAGAGCGCCCATGATCATGATGCCCTCCAGGGCCAAGTTGATGATGCCGGACCGCTCGGAATACATGCCGCCCAGGGCCACCAGCATCAGGGGGATGGCGAAGCAGGCGGTGAGGTTAATGATACTTGCCCAGGTTCCAGCGTTCATTTGGAGACCTCCTTTTTCCGGCTCTTTTTCCGGCCGCTGCCGGACAGAATCATCCGCAGCAGCAGGGAGAAGGCCGCCAGATAGACGATGACGGAGATCACGATGTCTGTGGCCTCGGTGGCGTAGCCCTGGGACTGCATGGCGTTGCCTCCCAGCCGCAGGTAGCTCAGGAAAATGGCGCTGAAAATGCAGCCAACGGGGTGGCAGTTGGCCAGAAGCGCCACGGAAATGCCGTCGAAACCTGCCGACTCGATGGTTTGCAGCAGGGTATATTGGCCGCCGCCGGCCAGGTAAAACAGGCCGCCGCCCAGGCCCGCCATGGCGCCGGAGATCAGCATGGACAGAACGATGTTCTTCTTTGCGTTGATACCGGCGTAGACCGCAGCCTCCCGGTTGTGGCCGCAGGCCTTCAGCTCATAGCCAAAGGTGGTCTTTTTCAGCACCACCCACAGGATCACCGCCATAAGGATGGCCAGGAAGAAGCCGATGTTCATGTAATTGTAGTGGAACAGCTTGTCCAGGCCCAGCCGGGGCAGAATGGCCGAGGGATTGGCGTTGGTCAGGTTGGCGGTCCGGTCCGAGGCGGAGGCGCCCCAATCGGAGTCCAGCATTCGCGGCATATTCGGAATCAGGAAATTCACCAGGTTCATGCCGATCCAGTTGAACATAATGGCGGTCAGGACCTCGTTCACGTTGAACAGGGCCTTGAACAGGCCGGGGAACAGGCCCCAGAAGGCGCCGCCTACCATGGCCACCAGCAGACACACGTACCAGGGCATCTGGAACTCGATGGCGAAGGTCAGGGCCAGGAAGGCGCCCACGGTGTACTGGCCGGAGGCACCGATGTTGAACAGGCTCACCTTATAGGCGAAGGCCACGGACAGGCCCACCATCACAAGGGGCGCCGCCCGGTACAGCACGTTGCCGAAGTCCGTAATGCCCTTGCCCAACAGGTTTCCCATGCCGGACAGGGCGTTTCTGGGATTCAGGATCAGCAGCAGAAGAAAGCCGAATAACAGGCCGATGAGGATGGAGACCACCGAGGCGGAAATGCTCAGCAGCCCCGGATGATCGGAAAGGCGAATGGGTCGTTTTTTCATGGCTGGACCTCCATTTTCTTGGCGCCGGCCATATACAGGCCCAGCTCCTGAACGTCCACGGTTTTGGGATCGAAGGAGCCGACGATCCGGCCCTCATACATGACGAGGATCCGGTCGGACAGGTTCATGACCTCGTCCAGCTCCAGGGAGACCAGCAGCACCGCCGTGCCCCGGTCCCGTTCCGCCACCAGCTGACGGTGGATGTATTCGATGGCGCCCACATCCAGGCCCCGGGTGGGCTGGACCGCTACCAGGAGCTTGGGCTCGTCGTCGATCTCCCGGGCCACGATGGCCTTCTGCTGGTTGCCGCCGGACATGCTGCGGACCACGGTGACGGGGCCCTGGCCGGAGCGGATGTCATACTGATCGATGAGCCGGTCGGCGTAGTTCCGGACGGCGTCAAAGCGGATAAATCCGCCCTTCTGGAATTGGGGATCCCGGTACTGCCGCAGCACCAGGTTCTCTTCCAGGGTATAATCCAGTACCAGGCCGTGCTTGTGCCGGTCCTCGGGAATGTGGCCCATGCCGAACTCGTTCCGGGCCCGGGGGGACACATGGGAAATGTCGTGGCCGCAGAGGGTGATGACGCCGCCGCTCTGGCGGGTCAGCCCCGTGAGGGCGTGGACGAACTCCGTCTGACCGTTGCCCTCGATACCGGCAAGACAGACGATCTCACCGGCCCGGACCTGGAAGGATACGTCCTTTACGGCGTTGTTCTTGTGGACCTTGGAGGGCACCGTTACGTTTTTCACGTCCAGGATCACCTCGCCGGGCTCCTTGGGGGCCTTGTCCACCTTCAGCTGTACATCACGGCCTACCATGAGCCGGGACAGCTCCTCCACGGAGGTGTCCGCTACGTCCACGGTGCCCATGTACTTGCCCTTCCGCAGGACGGTGCAGCGGTCGGCTACGGCCTTGATCTCCGCCAGCTTGTGGGTGATGAAGAGGATGCTCTTGCCCTCTTTTTTGAAGCCCCGCATGATCTCCATGAGCTCATCGATCTCTTGGGGGGTCAGCACGGCAGTGGGCTCGTCAAAGATCAGGATCTCGTTGTCCCGGTAAAGCATCTTGAGGATTTCTACCCGCTGCTGCATGCCCACGGAAATGTCGGAAACCTTGGCGTCGGGGTCGATCTTCAGTCCGTAGCGCTCCGACAGCTCCATGACTTTTTTCCGGGCCTGTTTTTTTTGGAGCACGCCCAGGTGGGTGTCCTCCACGCCCAGGATGATATTGTCCAGCACCGTGAAGCAGTCCACCAGCTTAAAATGCTGGTGAACCATGCCGATGTGCAGGGCGGTAGCGTCGTTGGGATTCTTGATCTGCACCACCTGGCCGTCCTTTTTGATGACGCCGGATTCCGGCTGGTACAGGCCGAACAGCACGCTCATGAGGGTGCTCTTACCGGCGCCGTTCTCGCCCAGCAGGGCGTGGATTTCACCGGGCCGAAGCTGGAGCGTGATATTGTCGTTGGCCTTGATCCCAGGGAATTCCTTGGTGATATTCAGCATTTCGATCACGTATTCCGCCATAGGTTCACTTCCTTACTGTATTCGGGGTCTTGGGTATCTACATTATACAGGAACCGGTGGGAAATTACAATGGAAATCGATCAATGTTCACAGAAAAAACTGGAAGGGGCAGGGGCAAAGGGAGACTGATCCCTGCGGGCGCGCGGATCCTAGGTGCGCAGTCAAATAATAGAAATATTTTCAATAGGGGTTAAGACCTTCCTGATTTCAGGCATCTCCGTTGCGGTATCTGAAAGATTTGGCGGAGGGGCGATTTCGTAAACAGAATCGCCCCTCCGCCTAAAGTCCTAGAAACAGCGACCGGAACCTATACGAACTCGATGTGCCGCTGTTCTATCGAAAATGGATCGCTATCGTTTGACTGCGCACCTGGGACTTTTGCTCCATAAGGACCGGAGTTCCAGCCTTTTATTCCAACCCTCGGCCCCTGCAAATAAAAAAGCGGGACGCACTTTCGTGCGTCCCGCTGAGGGATTGCTTAGAGTGAAGATTACTGCCAATCCACGGTGACGTTGGTGGTCACGGGCTTGTTGGCGGTGTCGTTGCTTACCACCAGGCTGCCGTCAGCCAGGGCGGTGAACAGGGTGTCGTAGTCGGCCTTGGTGAAGGTCTCAAACTTGGAGGTGTCCATGGGCAGACCCACGCAGCCATCGGCGGCGCCCAGGTACTGGCACTGTGCGGAATACACGGTGGGCCACACCCAGTTGTTGTCGCCGGCGGCGGTCAGAGCCAGGACCACGGAGTTGGACAGAGCCTTCATAGCGGAGGTGATGATGAGATCGGACTCGTTGGACTGATCCACGTCAACACCGATGACCTTGCCGTCGTTGGCCTCGGCCGCGGACAGGCAGGACTGGTAGATGCCGCCGCCGCAGGAGAACACGACCTCGGTGCCCTCGGTATACCAGGCGTCCATCTTGGTGGCGATCTCGTCCTTGGCGGAGAAGGAACCGGAGTACCAGTACTTGATCTCCACATCGGTCAGGCCCATGTCCTTGGCAGCGGCGTCGGCACCGAGTACGAAGCCATAGCCGTAACGGATTACGGCGGGCACGTCGATGCCGCCCAGGAAGCCCAGCTTCTTATAGCCGTCCTTCACGGTAGCGTAACCGGCCAGATAGCCGGCCTGTTCTTCCTGATAGCAGACCAGAGCCAGGTTGGTGGGAACGGTGTCCACGCCCAGGTCGGCGGTGGTCACGTCCAGAGCCAGGAACAGAGCATCGGGGTTATCGGCGGCGCACTTGGCTACGGCAGGTCCGAAGAGGTAGCCGGCCATGACAACAACGCCGTAGCCGTCGTTCACGGCCTGGTTGATGGCGTCGATCCGGTCCTGATCAGTATCGCCGGCGGGCTTGTAGTAGTTGCAGTCGAAGCCGTTGGCCTTGGCAAAGCGGGTCACGCCTTCATAGGAGTACTGGTTAAAGGAATGGTCGTCGATGTTGCCCACATCGGTAACGAAGGCGATCTTTCTGGCGTCACCGGAGACCTTTGCGATGGTCTCGGCGGCGTTGTCAGACGCCTTGTTGTCGTCCTGGTTTCCGCTGCAGGCGGCAAACAGGCAGGCAACCATCACGACTGCCAGGAGCAGAGCAATGATTTTTTTCATCTTTTTTCCTCCATTCAGATATTCGTAGATATCAACAGCGGAAATCTGCTCCGCTGCACACTTATTGTTGCACACTTTGGGTGAGAAATCAAGGAAAATCCGCCAATATTTTGCTTTTTGTGCATTTAGACCGAAGAGGCGGGGGAAATATCCGGCCCAAAGCTCTTAGGTAACAAATCCGCCAGAGTATAGCTCTCATAGCCGGAGACCGTTCCCAGATAGATCTTAAAATCTGGGCCGCAGAATTCCCGCATGACCTGACGGCAGACGCCGCAGGGCGGGAAGATCCCCCGGATGACTCCGTCCTTGCCGCCTACGATGGCAATGGCGGCAAAGTCCCGGACGCCGTCATAGACCGCCTTGAAAAAGGCGGTGCGTTCGGCGCAGTTGGTGGGGCCGTAGGCCATGTTTTCAATGTTGGCCCCCTGATACACCCGGCCCTCCCGGGTCAGGAGGGCGGCGCCCACCTTGGTGTTGGAATAGGGACAGTAGGCGTGGCCCATGGCCTCCACGGCCAGGTCCACCAGCTTTTGCGGGGTCATGGCCCCGGGAAGCAGTTCATCCATAAGGCACCCTCACTTTACGATCTGGGCGGCAAAGCTCTTGCCCGGGGTCTCCAGCGGTACCCCCAGGAGCTCTGCCGCGGTGGCGGCCACGTCGGCATAGGTGCTTCTCGTGCCCAGGTTCCCGGGGACGACCCCTTTGCCCAGGATCAGAAGAGGCACATATTCCCGGGTGTGGTCCGTGGTGGCCGTGTAGGCCGGGTCGCAGCCGTGGTCGGCGGTGATCATCAGAAGATCCTCCGGTCCCAGCTCTGACAAAAAGCCCGGGAGCCATGCGTCGAACTCCGACAGGGCGGCGGCGTAGCCGTCCACGTCCCGGCGATGGCCGTAGAGCATGTCAAAATCTACCAGGTTCACGAAGCACAGGCCGTGGAAATCCCGCTTGGCGTAGTCCAGGGTCTTGGCCAGGCCGTCGGTGTTGCCGGTGGTATAGACGAATTCCGTCATGCCCCGGCCGGCAAAAATGTCGTGGATCTTGCCCACGGCGATGGAGTCCAGCCCCGCCGTTTTCACCGCATCCAAAAGGGTCACGCCGGGGGGCTCCAGGGAGAAGTCGTGGCGGTTGGACGTCCGGGTAAAGCCCCGGTCCGGGTCTCCCACGAAGGGACGGGCGATGACCCGGCCTACGCCGTACTTGCCTTGCAGAATGGCCCGGGCCTTCCGGCAGGCTTCGTACAGCTCCTCCAGAGGCACCACCTGCTCATGGGCGGCCAGCTGGAACACGGAGTCGGCGGAGGTGTAGACGATCCACTTGCCAGTTTCCATGTGCTCTTTGCCGTAGTCCTGGATCACCTGGGTGCCGGAATAGGGCCGGTTGCACAGAACGCCTCGGCCGGTGTCCGCGGAAAAGGCGTCCAGGACCTCCTGGGGGAAGCCCTCCGGGAAGGTGGGCATGGGCTCCGGAGAGATATGGCCCGCCAGCTCCCAGTGGCCAATGGTGGTGTCCTTGCCCATGGAGGCCTCGGTCAGCCGAGCGCAGGCCCCCTGGGGCATGGCCGTCTGGCCCAGAAAGCTCAGACCGTCTATGTTGCCCAGGCCCGCCTTCAGCATGTTGGGCACCCGGAACCGGTCGGACCGGGAGCAGGACCGCAGGGTGTTGACCCCTACGTCGCCGAAGGCTTCGGAATCCGGCATGGCGCCGGCGCCGCAGGAATCCAGGACCATGAGAAATATTCGTTTCATAGGATCGCTCCTTTGCGTAAAATAGGGCTTATGCCCGCTCCATCTTTACGGCGGTCTCCAGGGCCACCTTCATCATGGTGGTGAAGGAGGTCTGCCGCTCCTGGGCGGAGGTCAGCTCCCCCGTCAGGATGTGGTCGGAAATGGTGCAGATGCACAGGGCCCGCTTGCTGTACCGGGCGGCGTTCATGTACAGGGCCGCGGCCTCCATCTCCAGGGCCATGACCCCCATTTTCCGGAGGCCGTAGGTGCTGTCCAGCCCTTCGGGCACGCCGATGTGGTCTCCGTAGAACACGTCGGAGGAGTTCACGTTGCCCACGTGGTACCGGGCACCCTGCTCCTTGGCGGCCTCCACGGCCTTGGACAGCAGCTCAAAGGAGGCGATGGGGGCGAAGGTGCCGGGCAGATGGAACTGGGCGGCGTAGTTGGAGTCGGTGCAGGCGCCCTCCGCCAGCACCAGGTCGTACAGGTGGATGTCCTCCTGGATGGCCCCGGCGGAGCCTACTCGAATGATATTCTCCACATCGAAGAAGTTGAACAGCTCGTGGGAATAAATGCCGATGGCGGGCATGCCCATGCCGGAGGCCATGACGGAGACCTTGACGCCTTTATAGGTGCCGGTGTGGCCCTGGACGCCTCGGACGTTGTTCACCAGCACAGGGTTTTCCAGAAAATTCTCCGCAATGAACTTGGCCCGGAGCGGGTCCCCGGGCATGAGAACGGTCTTGCCGAAATCCCCGGGCTTGGCATCGATATGGGGGGTGGGATAGTTTGCCATTTTGGTTCCTCCTTACTTTTCTGCGGCCTCCATGGCCTTGACCAGCTTTACCACCCGGGAGGTCCCCAGCCGGGAGGCTCCCAGACGAATGAATTCCTCTGCGTCCTGAAGGCTGGAAATGCCCCCGGCGGCCTTGATCTTTACATTGGGACCCACATGTTGAGCGAAGAGCTCCACGTCGTGGAAGGTGGCCCCGGCCTTACTAAAGCCCGTGGAGGTTTTGATAAAGTCGGCACCGGATTCCGTGACCACCCGGCACATTTCGATTTTTTCCTCGTCGGTGAGCAGGCACGTTTCGATGATGACCTTCAGGAGCCTGCCGCCGCAGGCGGCCTTTACGGCCGTGATCTCCTCCAAGACCAGGTCGAATTTTCCGTCCTTGACCCAGCCCAGATTGATGACCATGTCGATCTCGTCGGCGCCGTTCGTAACGGCGTTGGCGGCCTCGAAGCACTTGGCCTCGGTGGTGGAGTAGCCGTTGGGGAAGCCGATGACGGTGCAGACGGACAGCTTGTCCCCCACATAGTCCTTGGCCGCCTTCACATAGGAGGCGGGGATGCACACGGAGGCGGTGTGATACTTCATGCCGTCGTCGCACAGGGCCCGGATCTCCGCCCAGGTTGCCGTCTGGGACAGCAGGGTGTGGTCGCACAGGGAAAGGATCTTCTGAATGTCCATATTAATACCTCATTTCTCGTTTGTGGTCTCGTTCAGGGGAACGCAGGCTTCGTGAAGCTTCACCCGGCGGTGTTCCCGGATGGAGCGGACCCAGCATTTGTGGCACATGGCGATATAGCTGTCGTTGCCCCCCAGGAAAACCTGTTGGCCCTGGGTGACGACATAGCCGTCGGAGCCTACCCGGGCGTTGACCGTGGCCTTGGCCCCGCAGTCGCAGATGGTTTTAATCTCCGTAATGGTGTCGGCTACCTCCAAAAGACGGCGGCTGCCGTCAAAGAGGTGACACTGAAAATCCGTCCGCAGGCCGAAGCACAGGACGGGCAGATTGTACTCGTCCACGATGGTCCGGAGCTGGTCGATCTGCTCCGCCGTCAGGAACTGGCACTCGTCCGCAATGATGACCTTGCAGTCCCGGTGCCCTTCCTCGTAAATTTGCAGAATGTCCGCCTGGGGCGGAATCACCGTGGCGGAGGCCGCCAGGCCGATGCGGCTGCGGAGTACCGTCTCCCCGTCCCGGTCGTCGGCGCTGGGTTTCAGGAGCCAGACCTTCAGCCCGTTTTCTTCATAGTTATACTTGGTGATCAGCGCCTGGGCCGTTTTGCTGGAGCCCATGGCGCCGTACTTGAAATACAGCTTTGCCAATTCAAGTCCTCCGATCCTCTTTCTTTGATTTGATTATACAGGATTGGACCGCAAAGTGCAATGGATTTTGGGAAAGTTTCACAAAATCAGTCCGCGGTCTCCACAATGGTGCCGCCGCCTACCACATCCTCGCCCTGGTACAGGACGATGGCCTGGCCTCGGGTCAGGGCCCGCTGGGGCTCCGAAAAGTCCACCCGGACCCGGCCGTCCGGCAGCACATAGGCTGCGGCGGGCTGCTCCGGCTGGTGGTACCGGGCCCGGGCCTTGACGGAAATGGGCCCCGCGGGGGCCTCCATGGAGATCCAGTTGAAGTCCTCGGCGATGGCGGTGCGCTGGTACAGATCCCGGTCCTCCCCCAGGACCACGGTGTTGGTGTCGGGGCGAATTTCCTTTACATACAGGGGCCTGCCTCCGGAGACTCCCAGGCCCCGTCGCTGGCCCACGGTGTAGTGGATGATGCCTTTGTGCCTGCCCAGCACCTTTCCCTGGGGATCCACAAAATCCCCCTCGGGGTAGATTTTTCCCGTCTGGCGCTCAATGAACCCGGCGTAGTCCCCGTCGGGCACGAAGCAGATGTCCTGGCTGTCCCGCTTGCCTGCGTTGACAAAGCCCTGCTCCGCGGCAATGCGCCGGATCTCGTCTTTGTGATAGGTTCCCAGGGGGAAAATGGTGTGGGCCAGCTGCTCCTGGGTCAGGGCGTAGAGCACATAGCTCTGGTCCTTCTGGGGGTCCGGCCCCTTTTTCAGGAGCCAGCGGCCGTTTTCTCCCCGCTCCACCCGGGCGTAGTGGCCCGTGACCACATACCAATAGCCCAGGTCTCTGGCCCGGTCATAGAGCTTGGCAAATTTCAGGTGCCGGTTGCAGTCGATGCAGGGGTTGGGGGTGGAGCCCGCTTCATAGGCGGCGACGAACCGATCCATGACATCCTCCCGGAACCGGTCGGAGAAGTTGAACACGTGATAGGGGATTCCCAGATTCCAGGCCACGGCCCGGGCGTCCTCCACGTCCTCCAGGGAGCAGCAGCTTTTCTCCCGGGGCCGTTCCTCCACGTCCTCGTTTCGGAAGAGCTTCATGGTAACGCCCATGCAATCAAAGCCCCGCTCTTTCATCAGAAACGCCGCCACGCTGGAATCCACGCCACCGGACATGGCGATGATGGCCCTTTGCTTCTCGTCCATCGGGACACCTCCTTTTGGGGAAATTGTACAACGGCGGCGGGAGACTGTCAACCGGGGAAAGCCTTCCTGGATTTTTACAAATTGTTCACCCAAAGCCGGAAAAGAGGACTATAATCATAGGAGATAAAGAGAAAAAGGGGCAGTGCCCCATAGAAGGAGGATGCGCCATGGCGGTTTCCGTTTTGGTAGTAGAGGACGATAAGAATATTGCGGAGCTTTTGCAGATGTATTTGGAGAAGGAGGGCTACGCCGTCACTGTGGCTCTGGATGGGGGACAGGGCCTGGCCAAGTTCCGGGCTATCCAGCCGGATCTGGTGCTGCTGGACCTGATGCTGCCCGTTATGGACGGCTGGGCCGTGTGCCGGTCCATCCGGGCCGAGAGCCAGACCCCCATTATCATGCTCACCGCCAAGGGCGAGACCTCGGACAAGGTGGCGGGCCTCAAAAACGGCGCCGATGATTATATCACAAAGCCCTTTGAAATGAAGGAGGTTCTGGCTCGGATCGAGGCGGTGCTCCGCCGGTCCGGCACCGCCACGGAGACCAAAAGCAACAAGCTGGTCTTTGACAAGCTGGTCATCGACATGGACGCCTTCGAGCTCACCGTGGACGGGAAGAAGGTGGAGGCGCCTCCCAAGGAAATGGAGCTTCTGTACCACCTGGCCTCCTCTCCCAACCGGGTCTATACCCGGAACCAGCTGCTGGACGAGGTCTGGGGCTTTGACTACTTCGGCGACTCCCGGACTGTGGATGTCCACATCAAGCGCCTGCGGGAAAAGCTGGAGGGGGTCTCCGACCAGTGGAGCCTGAAAACCGTCTGGGGCGTGGGCTATAAGTTCGAGGTGAAGTAAGGATGCGGACCATGTTCGGCCGCCTGTTCGGGATCTTTGCGGCGGTGCTGCTGTTCGGCATGCTGCTGCTGGGCTCCTCCTTTCGGGCCATTCTGAAGGGCTACCTGGGGGACCAGAAGGAGACCTCTCTCCGGTCCACGGCCCAGGCCGTGGCGGACCTCACCGCCGCCTACCAGAGCGCCGGCGTCATTTCCGGGGAGAACGCCTGGCAGCTGCGGATGGAGCTGAGCCTGTCCGCCGAAATTTCCGGAGCCGATGCCTATATCTGCGACAGCCAGGGCACCATCCTCATCTGCTCCCAGGACGGCTTTTCCTGTGATCATGTGGGCCTGACCGTGGATCCCAGCTATCTCACCGCCGTGGCGGAAAACGGCTATTACTGCGAGACCGGCCTGGTGCCGGGCCTCTATGAGGACCAGCGCTATGTGGTGGCGGCGCCCATTACAAACAGCGTCTCCCAGACCCTGGGCCTGGTACTGGTGACGGCCCCCATGGCGGAGACCACCCAGGTCCTCCGGGCCGTGACGGAAATCTTCGTGTTCGTGGCGGTGATCGTGCTGCTCATCGGCCTGCTGGCCGTGTATTTGTATACCCAGAATCTGTGCAGGCCCCTGAAGGACATTGCCGGTGCCGCCCGGAGCTTCGGTCATGGAGATCTCACCGCCCGGGTCACCACGGGCCAGGGCCATACGGAGGAAACCGACGAATTGGCCATCGCCTTCAACAACATGGCCTCATCCCTGGAAAAGTCCGAGTACCGCCGCCAGGAATTTGTGGCCAACGTATCCCACGAGCTGAAGACCCCCATGACCACCATCGGCGGCTATGTGGATGGCATCCTGGATGGCACCATTCCGCCGGAGCGCCAACGGCACTACCTGCAGATCGTCTCTGACGAGACCAAGCGCCTGGCCCGGCTGGTCCGGAGTATGCTGGATATTTCCAGAATGCAGGACCAGGGCATCCCGGAGGAGAAAAAATCCCGCTTCGACCTGTGTGAGGCCGGCGGAGAGGTGTTGGTGACCTTCGAGCAGAAGATCAACGACAAGAATCTCCAGGTGGAGGTGGACTTCCCGGAGCACCCGGAGTTGGTCTGGGCGGACCGGGACGCCATTTCCCAGGTGATTTACAACCTGTGTGACAACGCCGTGAAGTTCTGCAACCCCGGCGGCACATTGTCCCTGTCCATCCGAGAGGCGGGGAACAAGGCCTATTTCTCCGTGGCCAACACCGGCGAGACCATCCCGCCGGAGGAGGTGCCTTTGGTCTTCGACCGGTTCCACAAGACCGACAAGAGCCGGAGCCTGAATCGGGACGGTTGGGGCCTGGGGCTGTATATCGTCAAAACTCTGGTGTGCAGCCATGGCGAGGATATTTCCGTCACCAGCCGGGACGGGAAAACGGAGTTTACCTTTACCCTGACCAGAGTCAACTAAATTTTGCGAGGCAATAGCATGAAGGATGACAAAGATTTGATGGAGCCGGAGATCCGTCCCGCGGAGGACCCCAAGGACTGCGGCTTCTATGAAACGGGCAACACCCGCCCGCCGAAAAATCACCATAAGCTGGTTGCGGTGCTGCTGGTGGTCTATATTGTGCTGGGGGGAATGTTCGGGATCCTGACCATGCTGAATGTGAGCCTGGCCTCCCAGCGGAACCTGCGTCACGCCCTGTCCTTTACCCCCAAAGGGGGCGGTATCCCTGCCGAGGGGCAGACGGGCTCTCTGCAGGTGGACGTGACGGAGCCCACCGGAGCCTCCGCCGGGGACAGCCCCCGGGTGAAGCTGGCGGACACCCCCGCCGCCGTGGCCAACGTGCCCCAGGAGGGGGGGCTGTCCCTTCAGGAGATCTATGAAAAGGCAGCCCCCAGCGTGGTGTCCGTGACGGCGGCCACGGATTCCGGCACCCAGTCCGGCTCCGGCGTTTTGCTCTCTGCCGACGGCTACCTCATTACCAACTGCCATGTGGTGGAGGGGGGCACCTCTCTGAGCGTGACCCTATATGACGGTCGGGAGCTTACGGCCTGCCTGGTTGGCGCCGACAGCGTCAGCGACCTGGCGGTACTGAAGATCGAGGCCACGGGTCTGACCCCGGCGGAGTTCGGCAGTTCCGACAATGCCAAGGTGGGCGACAGCGTGGCCGTGATCGGCTCTCCCTTGGGCAAGGAGCTGCCCGGCACCCTGACCAACGGCATTATCTCTGCCATCAACCGAAATGTGGTTATCGGCGGCAATACCATGAGTCTCATGCAGACCAATGCCGCCCTGAACAGCGGCAACTCCGGCGGCCCCCTGCTCAACTGCTACGGCCAGGTCATCGGCATCGTCACCGCCAAGATCGGAGACGCTGCCTCTACTGCCGGAACCGAGGGCCTTGGCTTCGCCATCCCCATGTCCTCCGCCCAGGAGATCGTGAATCTGCTGATCGAAAAGGGCTATGTGCCCGGGCGGCCCAGTCTGGGCCTGGAGCTCCGGGAGCTGCCCGCCATCTATTCCGTCTACTATGACCTGCCCCAGGGCCTGTGGGTGGAGGATGTGCAGGAAGGCTCCTCCGCGGAGCAGAAGGGGGTCTGCCGGGGAGACCTGATCACTGCCGTCAACGGGGCGGCCGTGTCTACCGCCTCCCAGGTCCAGACCCAGATCGGCAGCTGCTCTGTGGGCGACACCGTGACGATTACGGTGTGGCGCCGGGGTACCAGCCGGGATATAGAGATCGTTCTGTCGGACGCGGGAGCCTGAGATAATAGGATAGAAAATCCCGGCCGGAGCATTGCTCCGGCCGGGATTTTTGTGCGAGATTCAACACTCGGAGAAGGTATAGCGGACCAGATAGCCCTTGCTGTCTCCCGTGGTGATAATGATGTCCCCGGCGGGATTTTTCCCTTCGGAAATCACGGGATAGCGGCCGTTTTCCTTCACATAGGCCATGGGGCTTTCGGTCTCCACTTCCAGAAATTCCTTGGTGGCGTGGGCCTCCCCGCCGCAGGGGTTCATGGTCTCGATGAGCAGTTCGTATTCGTGCATAAAGATCGTCCTTTCTTACGTCTTACGATTTTGGAGCGCTTACCGGCAGAAACAGCTCCGCGGTGAACAGACCGTCTCCCTGACTCCGGCGGAATTGCCCGCCCATGGCGGCGGCCAGTTTTTCGCAGGTTTGCAGACCAATTTTGGTGCTCTCCACCTTTCCGGCATCCTGCTTGATGCCGTTGCGGATCCGGATCCGCATGAGGTCCCCGGCCTGCTGGGCTAGGATCTCCACCGGGCCTGCGGGGTCCGCGTATTTGCATACGTTAGACAGCAGGTTGGAAAAGATCCGTTGCATGTGGTGAATGTCCACCCCCAGACACAGTCCCGTCTGGGCCACGGATTCCGCTACGGTAAAGCCCTTCTGCCGCAGCTCGGCGGAAAACTCTCCCAATAGCTGGGCCAGCAGGGTGTCAGCATCGAATTTCTCCAGCTTGGCCCCGGGCTCCGGCGTCCCCAGTACCAGGAAATAGGCAAAGAGCTCGTCGGTGAGCTCCCGCAGATTCTCGGCCTTTCTCTGGCAGATCTGGAGATACTGGTTCCGTTGGGCCTCCGGCAGGTCCGGGGAGGCGCTCAAAATATCCAGATAGCCCATGAGGGTGGTCAAGGGGGTCCGGACATCGTGGGAAATGGCGGTAATGAGCTGGGAATTGGCCTGCCATGCCCGTTCCTCCCGCTGGAGCTTGTCGATGATGGACAGCCGCATGGCATCCACGTCCAGGGCCAGGTCGCCGATCTCGTCTTTGCTCTTAGAAGGAATCTCCAGGGCCAGGTCGCCTTGGCTCACCTGCCGGACCGTTTTGCTCAGGCTCCGGATCTGGCTGGTGACCTGCCGGTTGTACAGCAGCATGACCAGCAGGAACACGGCGCAGGCCAGGCCCGCCGCCCCGGCCTTGGTCAGGGTGTAGAGCCGCTGCTCGGAGTTGTCGGAGATCTCCACGGACCGGGCGCCGTTGGAAAAGTTCACCACGGAGCCGGAGGAGGCGTAGTTGTTCTGTTCCATGCCGTTGTAGGCCACGATGGAGCCTCCGCCGCCGTCGGCGGTGAGCACCGAGTCCCGGCCGTAGACCACGATCTTGCAGTTTCGCTCCCGGCGGCACCACCGAGTCAGGGCGTCAAGATCTCCGGAGGCTACGTTCTCTTCGTCCACGAAGGTCCGCAGAGAGTCGAGATGGGCCAGATTCCGGTTTTCAACGGCCTGGGCGCTCATATACCGGCCCTGGATCACATAGCGTCCTACGGCCTGGGTCACGGTGAACAGGGCCAGGGCCAGAGCCAGGGCCAGCAGCAGGGCGCCCATGAGCTTTCCTCGAAGGGAGGTCAGGCGGGGCTTCTTAGCCAAACTGATACCCCTTTCCCCAGACGGTGCGGATGAGCTTGGGGTTGGCCGGGTCCTCCTCCAGCTTTTTCCGCAGGTTCAGAATGTGGACCATCACCGTGTTGTAGGAGGCGGGCATATATTTTTCCTGCCAGACCCCTTCATATACGTCCGGGACACCCAGGACCTGCCCCGGGCGGCGGAAGAAGAACCGCAGGATTTCGTATTCCTTGTCCGTCAGCTCCACCCGGACCCCGCCCTTCAGGGCGCAGCGGCGCCCCTCGTCCAGGGATACCTCCGCCACGGCCTCGGATTCCTCCTTGCCCCGGTAGACCCGGTACCGGCGGAGCAGGGCCTCCACTTTGGTCAGCAGCTCCTTGGGGACGAAGGGCTTGGGCAGGTAGTCATCGCCGCCGGAGGCGTAGGCCTCCACTTTGTCCCCCAGCTGGGTCTTGGCCGTGAGGAACAGCACCGGGGCCGTGGAGAACCGGCGCAGGGCCTGACAGGCCGCCACCCCGTCCATCTCCGGCATCATAATGTCCAAAATGATCAGATCGAAGCTCATGGCTTCGGCGGCCTCCACGGCCCGGCGACCGTTTTCTGCCTGGGTCACGGCGTAGCCCTGACCCTCCAGCAGCAGCCGCAGCAGGTCCCGGATGTCGGGCTCGTCGTCCACAACCAGGATCCGTGCTTTGGAAGAGACATCCACGAAAATCCCTCCTTCTGTCCTTCTTAGGACAATTCTACCTGTATCATACCATGATTTTTGAAAATTTGCATGAGCCTTCCGAAAAATTAAGAAAAATTCAGAATTGCCCGTAGGTCCGGAACAGCCGGTCCAGGGCCGCCTCGCTGTCCGGTTCCCGGCCCAGGGCTATGGCCCGCCGCCGGTCCTCCAACGAGAGCCGGTCCAGATCCAGCATCTGTCCCCGGTTCAGGTCCCCGGGCTGGAGCTTGGTCAGCCCCTGGCCCATGGTCCGGCTCTGCCGCAGCAGAAGCTCCTGGGCTATGGGGGATCGGAGATAGGCAAAGAGCAGATCCGGGTCCACCCCCTTCCGGGGATGGACCAGATGAAAGGTGGTGAGAGTCCGGATCCCCGCCAGATTCCGTACTACCTTCATGCCGCCCCGGCAGGCTCCGGCAATCCAGATAGGGGCGGGGATCTGAGGCTCCGGAGCGTACCAGGGGTCCCGGTGGGCGGGCAGATATTTTTGGTTGATCCTTAGCGCCAGCCCCCGGGCCAGGTAGTCCGCCGGGGCATCAGAGCCTTCGGGGGCCAGCAGGAATACGGGCTTGTCCCGGCTTATCAGATTCGCCAGGTCTCCTGCGGTAAACTGGGGTCCCTTTACGTCCCGGCTCCGGCACAGGCAGGGCACCGCGCAGGATCGTGGAATGCGAAAGGCGGCCAGCTGGGAGGCGGTGAGACAGAAATAGTCGTTGGCCCCGGTGGCAATGCCCCGGCCCGCCCGGAAGAACCGGGCGGTGGGCACCAGATTTTTATAGACCGGTTCCTCGGGACCGGCAAAATAGGGCATCCAGCTGCCCTCCGGCGCCATGTCCTCCGGGGAAACGGTCCGGCCCGGCAGATCTTCGAGGCTCCGCCCCGCCAGCTCCTCCAGCCGGTCCTGGGAAACGAACCGGGCCCCGTCCTTGGGGCGCCGGTCCAGCAGCAGGATGCAGCAGGTGGTGACGGCTCCGGGGAACAGATCCCGGTCCTGCCGGATCCGGATCATCGCTCGGAGCAACCCCTCCCGGAGGATCCGGGCCCGCAGCCCCCGGGCATAGGCCGCATGCAGGAACTCCGTGGGCAGCACATAGGCCAGGCGGCCTCCCGGCGCCAGCTGACAGATGCTCTTGGTGAGGAACAGGGTGCACAGGTTCATATACTTGGGGCAGGGGACGCCGGAGCGGGCCTCCACCTCCCGGCGAAGGGCCTCCCGGTCCGGAATCCCCTGAAACCGGCGGTAGGGAGGATTGCAGACGATGGCGTCATACCGCTCCTCCCAAGGCCCCGTGAGATAGTCCTGCTGCCGCAGGGTCAGGTCCCGGGGCGGAAAGGCTTGCAGGACCTCCGGGTCGATCTCATAGGAGGTCACGGCGCAGCCCGGGGCTATTTCCCGGGCCAGCCGGGGGAAAAGACCGCTGCCCAGGGCCGGGTCCAGCAGGGTCCCGGCGCCGGGACAGGCGAACCGGACCATAAATTCCCCAATGACGGGGTGGGTGAAATATTGGCCCAGGGCCCGAAGCCGGTCCGGGTCCTGGCTGAGAAGATATTGCCGCTC
This sequence comes from uncultured Oscillospiraceae bacterium, assembly GCA_934589155.1. Classification (GTDB taxonomy): domain Bacteria; phylum Bacillota; class Clostridia; order Oscillospirales; family Oscillospiraceae; genus Faecousia. Next base: position 21,993 of record CAKTNP010000003.1, read on the forward strand.
GGCCTCGGTCATTTCGGGGCCTCCTTTCGTGGGGAATAGGGGAAGGAAGATGTTAGACTTCGGCCGAGGGAACGTGCCTCCGGCGGGTAACTTTCTGCTCGTGCAGAAAGTCACCAAAGACACGCCAGGGGGCGGAGCTTTTTACAAAGACGCCCCGCCCCCTGTACCCCCACCCTCCGAAGACTGGATAGATGTCCTAACTTACCATTAGGGCGATTTCGTAAACAGAATCGCCCCTGCCGGGGGCGAATTCGCCGAAAGACAGCAAAAAACTGCGGGATTATCCTGCCGCGCTTTTGACGGTATCCCCGGGGTATGGGCACACACCGCCCCATAAAACGGAAGGGCAGGGCCCGGCGGCTCTGCCCTTTCCTGTTATCCCAGCTTGTAATAGCCCCCGTCCAAAAGACTTTCCAGGGCAAAATTGGCCTCCTCGTCGGAAAACAGACCGCCGTAGGCGGGCTCCAGCACCAGAGCCTCCAGACTCAGATCCAGCCGACCCAGCTTGGCCAGAGCGGCGAAGCCGTCGGAGTTCCTCCGCCGGGCAAAGATCCGCCGGGCGGTCTCCACGCCGCCGAAACTTTCGATGGATTCCAGGGTCCGCTTCATGGGGATCCCCAGTTCCTGGGCCTTTTGGCACCTTTCCGTCCAGGCTTTGTCAAACGCGTCGTTTTTCGTCATGTCAGTTCACCACGTTCCGGGGCGTCCCCGCCAGATAGGCCTGGATGTTGCCCCGGAGGATCTCCAGCAGCCGGGCCCGGGGCTCCTCTCCCGCCCAAGCAATGTGGGGGGTGATGATGCAGTTGGGTGCCGTCAGCAGGGGATTGTCCGGGGAAATGGGCTCCGCGGACACCACGTCCACGGCGGCGCCGCCCAGCCGGCCGGACCTCAGGGCCTCGGCCACGGCGGCCTCATCCAGAAGTCCGCCCCGGCCGGTGTTCAGCAGCAGGGCGCCGGGCCGCATTTTGGAAAGGGTCTCCCGGTTGATGATCTTCTCCGTCGCCGGAGTCTGGGGGCAGTGGAGGGACACCACGTGGCTCTCCGCCAGCACCGTATCCAGATCTGCGAAGCGGCAGGTGTCGGATTCCAGCTCCGGCCGCCGGTGATTGGCGCAGACCAGCAGGTTCATGCCCAAAGCCTGGGCCACCTTGCCGAAGGCCTGGCCGATCTTGCCGTAGCCGATAATGCCCATGGTCTTGCCGTCCAGCTCCGTCAGCGGCGTGAGCCAGTAGCAAAAGTCCGGGCAGGCGGCCCAGTCGCCCCGGTGAACGGAGTCGCTGTGCAGCGCCACATGGTTGGTCAGCTCCAGCAGCAGGGCCGTGGCCATCTGAGCCACGGAGGGGGTAGAATAGGAGGGAATGTTGCACACGTCGATGCCCCGGGCCCGGGCGGCTGCGGTGTCAACGATATTGTAGCCCGTGGCCGTCACGCAGATCAGCCGGAGCTTGGGGCATTGGGCCAGGATCTCCGCCGGGAATTTTACCTTGTTGGTGCAAACGATCTCCGCGTCGCCCACCCGGTCCAGGATCTGCTCCGGGGCGGTGCGTTCATAGGCAGTGACCTGGCCGAAGGACCGGAAGCTCTCCCAGGCAGAGCCGTCGGGGGAGCAGACCCTGCCGTCTAAAATAACGATTTTCATTGGGTTTTCCTCACTGATTCCAGAATTTTTTGGAGGCTCTGCGAATGACGCTCATGTAATAGACCACGGCCAGCAGCCCCACCAGAGCCGTAGCCATGGCATACAGGGGCGCATTGCTCAGATACCGGGAGATCACGAAGGAGGCGGCCCCCACCAGAATGCAGAGAATGCTGAAGGCCATGAGCCGGGGATACATGAATTTTTTCAGAGCCTCGGGATCGTCGCAGGTGCTGGTGGGGCAGCCCTGGGGATAGAGGATCTTGTTGGCGGGCAGCTTCTCCCAGCGGCCCATGTTCCGGCAGGTGTACAGGCCGTAGAAGCCCGCCACAAAAAAGCAGATCTGCATGAGCAGGTCCATGCCGGTGTTATAGGATTGTCGTACGGTTTCCAAGAAAAGCATTGTCGTTCCTTTCCGGGGCGAGCCCCTGTGAGACGGCGCAGGTTCAGGCCCGGCCGTCGGAGTCGATGGATTTTCCGAATACGAAGAAGCGGTCAAAGAGAAATTCCGTGACGAAGTTTACCAGCATGGTGCCGATGAGGACCACATAGGCGTTGACGCCCAGCCCCTCCAGGGCCGCACCGGCCCAGGTGGACAGAGGCGTAAAGACCAGATAGTAGCCCGCCACCTTTGCCATGGCCACAGGCACGTTGGCGGCGGAATGGAAGGTGAACTTCCGGTTGAAGGTAAAGTTCCACAGCACCGAGAGGATCAGGGCCGTCAGATAGCTGATCCAGTAGGGCAGCTTTATAAGACTGTTCAGCAGGGCGAAGGAGCCTGCCTGAATGAGGCCCGCACTGGCGGAAAACAGGGTGAATTTCAGGGCCCGGACCAGCTCGGCCCGGTTCTTTTTTGCAGACGGTTCCATAGACGTTCCTTTCTTACATCAGGGGGGCGAATACGTGGAGGATCTCGCGGAACAGCCGGGTGAGAAGATTCTCCCGGCAGTTTTCGGGGTAGATCTCCTGGCATTTTTCCAGGGTGGCCAGGAAGTCGTCCCGGACGGCTGTGACCGCCGGGGTGCCGTACAGGTACACGCCGCACTCAAAGTGCTGGTACAGGCTCCGGTAGTCCAGGTTACATGTGCCCACCGTGGCACTGGAGTTGTCGGAAACGAAGGTTTTGGCGTGCATGAAGCCGGGGGTGTACTCATAGATCCGGACCCCGGCGTCTAAAAGCTGCCGGTAATAGGTTCGGGTGGTCATGTGGACCAGGAACTTGTCCCACCGATGGGGTGTGATGATCCGCACATCCACGCCGCTTTTGGCGGCCAGAGACAGGCTGGACAGCATGGTGGCGTCCAGAATGAGATAGGGAGTGGTAATATACACATAATCCCTGGCGGTGTCCAGGATCTGGCGGTACACGTGCTCGCAGACGTTCTCCTGGTCCAGGGGGGTGTCGCCATAGGGCTGGACCATGCCCCGGCCCTTCACGGGGCAGGGAGCGTCCTGCCAGGGGTAGTAGGCGGCAAAATCCTCGTCTTTTCCCGTGACCATAGCCCACATTTCCTGGAACATGAGGGTCATGCTCCAGGCGGCTTCGCCGGTGATGAGGACGGCGGCGTCCTTCCAGTGGCCGAACCGGTCTACTGCGTTGATGTATTCGTCGGCCAGGTTCACCCCACCGGTGATGGCGCTTTTTCCGTCTACCACGCAGATCTTCCGGTGATCCCGGTTGTTCTGAATAGAGCTGAGGAAAGCCCGGAAGGGATTGAACACCCGGCACCGAATGCCCTTGGCCTCCAGCTCCTGGGGATAGCCCGTAGGCAGCCGCAGAAGGCACCCGATGTCGTCATACAGGACCCGGACCTCCACGCCCTGAGCGGCTTTTTCCTCCAGGATCTTCAGGATGGAGCCCCACATTTTCCCGTTTTCCACAATGAAATATTCGAGGAAGATGTAGTGCTCCGCCTTTTGCAGCTCCCGGAGCATGGCCTGGAACTTGGCTTCACCGGAGGGGAGATATTCGGCGTCGGTGCCCGTGTACACGGGGAACCCGGCATAGCGCTGGAGATACCGCAGCTGGGCGGCCCGGGCGGGAACGCTGTGGCACAGCTCCTCCAGCCGGTCTCCGGGCAGCAGGTACAGGGGCTTGGTCTCTCGGGAGATGGTCTCTGCCCGCTGGCGGTCACGCTTGGGCCGGTTCCATACCGTAAGCAGCAGGTAGAACAGTCCGCCGAACACCGGGAACATGAGGATCAAAAAAACCCAGGACAGCTTAAAGGCGTCCTTTTCCCGCTTGGACATGATGGATAGGCACACAAGGAAACTGACGAGCCGCAGCACGGCGGATACCGTCCGGGAGTTTTGATCCCCCCGGAGAGTCAGGTATAGCAGAAGTCCGATTTGCAGGAGCAGCACCAGGCAGATCAGGGCCCGCCGCCACAGCAGGGAGCGAAACCATTTTTTGTTGTCCACAGGCGGGCCTCCTTTTCTTCAAACATATGCACCTATTCTAATATGAAACGGGAAAAGTTGCAAGGAGAATTTGGGGAAAGCGCGGGAAAAGGGAAAGGGAAGCGGCATATGCCGCTCTCCCACCCCCGGCCCGTTGGTCGGCACCTTGTTTTCCTCCGCTCCGTACTTGCAGGGCGGGCATATTTGTCGTGCTCACGATTCCCACATTTTTGTAGGGGGCGATGCCCACATCGCCCCGCCGTACAGGCCTTCCGGTTTCCACCAGGGGAACGTGCCTCCGGCGGGTAACTTTCTGCTCGTGCAGAAAGTCACCAAAGACACGCCAGGGGGCGGAGCTTTTTACAAAGACGCCCCGCCCCCTGTACCCCCACCCTCCGAAGATTGGGTAGATGTCCTAACTTACCATTTGGGCGATTCTGTTTACGAAATCGCCCAAGAGCTGAGTCAGGTAATCTCTCCGGGTTTAGGAGGGAGGGATTGTTAAGGGAGGGGGCGTCTTTGTAAAAAGCCCCTCCCTTAACCACGTCTTTCCCCCATTTCTGCGTGATCAGAAATGGGGCCGCCGGAGGCACGTTCCTTTTAGAAAGGCCCAAGAAACTGCACTGCAGGCCGATTGGGCTTATATGCTTTGCCGCAAAAACAAAAATGCAGCCCGGCGGGACCCGCCGGGCTGCGAATACTATAAAATTTACTTCACCTGGGAGGTGGACCGGAGCTGCACGTCGTGGTAGCCGCCCTCCACAATGGAGGTGGCGGAGACCAGGGTCAGCTTGGCGTTCTCCTGCAGATCGGGAATGGTGGTGACGCCGCAGTTGCACATGGTGCTCTTGACCTTGTAGAGGCTGGCCTCCACGTTGTCGTGGAGAGGACCGGCGTAGGTGACGTAGGAGTCCACGCCTTCCTCAAAGCTCAACTTGGTGGAACCGCCCAGGTCGTACCGCTGCCAGTTCCGGGCACGGTTGGAACCCTCGCCCCAGTACTCCTTCACATAGGCGCCGTTGACCATGAGCTTGTTGGTGGGGCTCTCGTCGAACCGGGCGAAATACCGGCCCAGCATCAGGAAGTCCGCACCCATGGCCAAAGCCAGGGTCATGTGATAGTCATGAACGATGCCGCCGTCGGAGCAGATGGGCACGTAAATGCCGGTGGTCTTGTAGTACTCGTCCCGGGCCGCGGCGACCTCAATGAGGGCCGTAGCCTGGCCCCGGCCGATGCCCTTGGTCTCCCGGGTGATGCAGATGGAGCCGCCGCCGATGCCGACCTTGATGAAGTCTGCTCCGGCCTCGGCCAGGAACATGAAGCCTTCCCGGTCCACCACGTTGCCGGCGCCCACCTTCACGCTGTCGCCGTACTTTTCCCGGATCCAGGCGATGGTGTTCTTCTGCCAGCAGGAGTAGCCCTCGGAGGAGTCGATGCACAGCACGTCCACACCGGCCTCCACCAGAGCGGGCACACGCTCCGCGTAGTCTCGGGTGTTGATACCGGCACCTACCAGATACCGCTTGTGGCTGTCCAGCAGCTCCTGGGGATTGCTCTTGTGGCTGGCGTAGTCCTTCCGGAAAACGAAGTACAGCAGATGGCCCTGGGCGTCCACAATGGGAAGGCTGTTGAGCTTATGCTCCCAGATGATATCGTTGGCGGCCTTCAGGGTGGTGTCCGCCGGGGCGGTGACGAGCTTTTCCAGGGGGGTCATGAAACCACTGACCTTGTCCGTGGGATCCATCCGGGAGACCCGGTAGTCCCGGCTGGTGACGATGCCCAGGAGTTTACCGTTTGCGGTGCCGTCATCGGTAATGGCCACGGTGGAGAAGCCGTTCTTCTCCTTGAGGGCCAGCACGTCAGCCAGGGTGGCGTCGGGGGTCAGGTTGGAGGCGGAGATCACAAAGCCCGCCTTATGGTTTTTGACCTTGGCCACCATGGCGGCTTCGGACTCAATGGACTGGGAGCCGTAAATAAAGGAAATGCCGCCCTCCTTCGCCAGGGCAATGGCCATGGTGTCGTTGGAAACGGACTGCATGATGGCGGAGACCATGGGGATGTTCAGGGAGATCGCCGGCTCCTCGGCGCCCTTGCGATACTTGGTCAGGGGAGTTTTCAGCGAGACGTTGGCCGGAATGCACTCTTCCGAAGTGTAGCCGGGGATCAGCAGATACTCGCTGAAGGTATGGGACGGTTCACTGCAATAATGGGCCATAGGAACGCAACCTCCGTAAAAAAATTAGTGATATATTTCGGGATGTGCCCGATATTATACTCTTTTCGGCCTTTCCCGTCAAGGCTTTGCCTCCGGAATCTCATGCCTTTTTTTCACATGCTTAAAGTTTCCCACCACCTCGCTGACCCCTGCCAGATAAGCGAAGGTGCCGGGATACCGGCGGATAATGGACTCCAGCTCCGGGACCTGGTTCCGGTTGATGACGCACAGCAGCACCTTGGTGTCTTTGCCGGAGTACATGCCCCGGCCGTCCAGCACCGTGACGCCGTGGCCTAGCTTGTACAGGATCTCCTGGGACAGGGCCGCCGGGGCGTGGGTGATGATCTCGAATTTCACGGCGGATTTACCGGTTTTGAGGACCCGGTCTCCCACGGCGCTGGTGAGATAGCAGTAGATGATGCACAGCAGCACCGGCTCGATCTTAAAGTGGTAGACAAAGTAGGAGGCGGCGGCCACCATGACGTTCAGTGAGAAAATGATCCACATCAGGTCCATTTCTGGCCGCCGTTTATGGATCAGGGCGGCAATAAAGTCCATGCCGCCGGTGTTGGCGCCCCACCGGACCACGCAGGAATAGCAGAAGCCGTTGATGATGCCCGCAGCCAGGGGACCCAGGATGAGGCTGGTGCCGTTTTCGGTCTCATAGGCCAGATCCTTGAAAACGGAATACTTTCCGAATACCAGAAGCAACAGGGAGAAGGTGAACACATACAGCATGGAATACAGGGCCATCCGCCGGTCCACCTTTAAAAAGACCAGCAGGGCCAGAGGCACGTTGACGATCAGGCTGATATAGCCCACGTTCACGTGGAGCAGATACTGGATCATGGTGGCAATTCCGTTCAGGCCCGCGGGGGCAAATTGGTTGGGGAACACAAACATCTCGTAGTTCACGGCGGCCAACAGGGCCACGCCCATGATCCCGAGACAGCGCAGTATTTTTTTCATGGAGATCCTCCGGGAAATGACATTCTTTTACCATGTTAGTATATTCCGTGGAGTCCGTCAACCCCCTTTGAGGACCCTCCTCCGGAAATTCTCCGGAATTTTCGGGGCGCATTGACAAGATCCTAAATTTGTGAGAAAATACGAAAAGAATTTTATCCCCGAAAAAGACCTGAAAGAGAGGCTTTTATCTATGTTTCAATCCAGAACCCATACCTGCGGCCAGCTGCGGCTGGCCGATGCCGGAAAGACCGTCACCTTAGTCGGGTGGATGGAAAACGTCCGGGAGGTTGGCAGTAATTTTGCCTTTGTGGTGCTCCGGGACTTCTACGGCACCACCCAGGTGGTCATTGAATCCGAGGACATGATGTCCGTGGTGAAGCCCCTGAATAAGGAGTCCACCATTTCCGTTACCGGCCTGGTCCGGGAGCGGGAGAGCAAGAACCCCAAGCTCCCCACCGGCGAGATAGAGGTAGTCCCCACGGAGATTAAGGTTTTGGGCCGCTGCCGGTACAGCGAGCTGCCCTTTGAGATCAACCGCAGCCGGGAGGCCGACGAGACCCAGCGGCTGAAGTACCGGTATCTTGATCTGCGGAACCCTGCCGTGAAGAGTAACATCATCCTCCGGTGCAATGTGGTCTCCGCCCTGCGGCAGGCCATGACGGATCACGGCTTCCTGGAAATCACCACCCCCATCCTGACGGCTTCCTCTCCCGAGGGCGCCCGGGATTACCTGGTGCCAGCCCGGAAGCACCCCGGCAAGTTCTATGCCCTGCCCCAGGCCCCCCAGCAGTTCAAGCAGCTGCTGATGACCGCAGGCTTCGACCGCTATTTCCAGATCGCTCCCTGCTTCCGGGATGAGGACGCCCGGGGCGACCGGTCTCCCGGCGAGTTCTACCAGTTGGATATGGAGATGGCCTTCGCCACCCAGGAGGATGTGTTCGCCGTGCTGGAGGACGTGCTGCCTCCCATCTTCGCCAAATACGGTACCTATAATATCGCCTCCACCGCCCCCTTCAAGCGGATCCCCTACCGCCAGGCCATGGAGGAGTACGGCTCCGACAAGCCGGACCTGCGGATCGACCTGAAGGTCCGAGACGTGACGGCGCTGCTGTCCGGCATCGGCTTCGGCCCCTTTGCGGGGAACGTGGTCAAGGCCGTGGCCGTGTCTGACTGCACCCTGGCCCGGAAGGCCGTGGACAAGCTCTGCGCCGAGGTGGAGGTCCAGGCGGGCCAGAAGCCCTATTGGTTCAAGATGGACGAGACCGGCGCCATTGCCGGCGGCATCGCCAAGTTCGTCAACGCCGACCCCGCCGTAGTGGAGAAGGTGAAGGAGACCCTGAACCTCAAGCCCAACACCCTGGTGTTCCTGTCCTGCGGTAAGCTGGGGGAGGCCCAGAAAACCGCCGGTGTTATGCGGAAGCTCCTGGGCGCCGCCTGCCCCGGCCACATGGACAAGGAGCGCTATGAGTTCTGCTGGATCGTGGACTTCCCCATGTATGAGATCGGTGAGGAGTCCGGGGAGCTGGAGTTCTGCCACAACCCCTTCTCCATGCCCTCCGGCGGTCTGGAGGTCCTTCTGAAGGCCGAGCGGGGAGAGATCGATCCCTTGACCATCACCGCCGACCAGTACGACCTGGTGTGCAACGGCGTGGAGCTGTCCTCCGGCGCCGTCCGGAACCATGATCCCGAGATCATGGTCAAGGCTTTCGAGATGGTCCGGCTGGGAGAGGAGGACGTGAAGTCCCGGTTCCCCGCCATGTACAACGCCTTCTGCTACGGTGCGCCCCCCCATGCGGGCATCGCTCCCGGCGTGGACCGGATGGTGATGCTGCTCTCCGGCGAGGAGTCCATCCGGGAGGTCATCGCCTTCCCCATGAACAAGAACGCCCAGGATATTATGATGGGCGCCCCTTCCGCCGTGGAGCAGAAGCAGCTGGACGAGCTGCATATCAAGCTCAACCTGGACTAAATACCAGAGGCCCGGCCCTATGGCCGGGCCTTTCTGTATCTTGCCCCCGGATTTTCGCACCTTGCCCCCGGGACCCTTGCGGGGACCCGGGGGCCATGCTATGATGGCACCAAGCAAAGGAGGGAGCCTATGAAACTCACCATTGAGCAGTCCGACGAACAAAGAGAGACGGAGATCCTGATCCGCTGCGGCGGGGCCATGGACGAGCGGCTGCGGCGGCTCATCCGCCAGATCCGCATGTACGCCTTCTCCCTGACGGGAAAGCGGGAGGGCCAGAGCTACGCCCTCAGCCCTGAGGAGATCTACTATATTGAAAGCGTGGAGGAAAAGACCTTCCTCTACACAGAGCATGAGATGTATGAATCCGACCTGCGGCTCTATGAGTTAGAAGAAAAGCTCCGGCACACGGACCTTATGCGGGTGTCCAAGTCCGTGATCCTCAATACGGGGCTGCTGCGGAGTGTCCGGCCTCTCCTTAACGGCAGGTTCGAGGCTACGCTGCAAAACGGGGAGCGGGTCCTCATCAGCCGCCACTATCTGGCGGCCTTCCGGGAAAGGTTTGGTGTGTGATATGGAACGAAAGAAGAACTTTGTGGAGTTCCTTTTGACAGACTGTGTGTCCTTTACGGCGCTTTTGCTGATTTTGTCCCTTCTCAATGAGAAGGACATGCTGGCGGCCCGGCAGATCATCCAGTGCTTTGCCTGCACCTCCGCCGCGGCGGGGCTCATTGCCCTGACGGGCCTTCTGCGGATCGAGTCCTTCCTGCTGGGCCTGCTTGTAAACTGGCTGGACGTGACGGCGGTGGTGGCCCTGTGCGGCTGGCTGTTCCGGTGGTTCCCCTTTGAGTGGAGGATATTACTCCAGGTCTTCGGGATCCTGACGGCGGTGTTCGTCATTACCGCCGCCGTGATCGTGTTCCAGAACGAGATCTACGCCCGCCGTATCAACGAGCGGATCAGAAAGGGGAAGGGCCATGAAGATCTTGACGGTTGAGGACCTCCGGAAATCCTACGGTCCCGTGGAGGCTGTAAAGGGGGTCAGTTTTTCCGTGGAGGAGGGGAGCCTTTTCTCCTTCCTGGGCCCCAACGGCGCAGGGAAGAGCACCACCATCTCCATGCTGTCCACGGCCCTGGCCCCCGATGGCGGAAAAGCTGCCATCTGCGGCCATGCTCTGGGCCGGGAGGACGACAAGATCCGCAGGAGCCTGGGGGTGGTGTTCCAGGGCAGCGTCCTGGATCCCCTGCTCACTGTGGAGGAGAACCTGACCTGCCGGGCCAGCCTTTACGGCCTGGACGGAAAAAAGGCCAAGGCCGCCGCCCGGGATGCCATGGAGAAAACGGGGCTTAGGGACCTGGCCGCCCGGCGCTATGGCAGACTCTCCGGCGGCCAGCGGCGGCGGGTGGATATTGCCCGGGCGCTGGTGATCTCCCCCCGGCTCCTTATTCTGGACGAGCCCACCACGGGCCTGGATCCCCAGACCCGGCAGAACATCTGGGAGCTTATTGAGGGCCTGCGGAAAAACACGGGCATGACCGTGTTCCTCACCACTCATTATATGGAGGAGGCCGCCCGGTCCCAGAACGTGGTGATCCTGGACGGGGGCAGGATCGCGGCGGAGGGCACTCCGGCGGAATTAAAGGAGCGCTATGCCAAGGACATTCTGACCCTGTTCCCCCTGCCGGGCCGGGAGGGGGAGCTGCTGGACAGGCTCGCCGCCCTGGGTTGCGGCGGCCCCCGGATTCCCCTGGACCGGAGCCTTCAGAGCCTGCCCATCCTGGAGGGTACCCGGGACCTTTTGGAGAGTTATACCATGGTCCAGGGTACCATGGACGACGTGTTTTTGGCCATTACGGGAAAGGAGCTGCGCCAATGAAAGCCTTGTGTGTCCGGTCTCTTCGGCTGTATTTTCGGGATAAGGGAGCGGTGTTCTTCTCCCTTCTGGCGGTGCTTATCGTCTTTGGCCTGTACACCCTGTTTCTGGGGGATGTGTACACCGACTCCCTGTCTGGTTTGGGGCTCGGAGTGGGGCTTCTGGTGTCCGCCTGGACCATGGCGGGCATGGTTGCCGTGGCCTCGGTGAATACCGCCATGGCGGGCCTTGGCACCATGGTCCAGGACCGGGAGAACGGCGTTTTGAGTGATTTCCTGGTGACCCCCGTGTCCCGGGGGCGGATCCTTCTGGGCTACGCCGCCGCGGCCTTCTTCATCGGTGTCGTCATGTCCCTTCTGACCTATGGCCTGGCGGCCCTGTATCTCGTGGCCAAGGGCCTGACGGCCTCGGCCCTTTTCGCCCCCGACCGCCTCTTGCGGGTGGTGTTGGCGATCCTGGCCACTTCCTTTTCCAATACGGCCATGCTGCTGTTCCTGTGCTGCCTGTTCCGTTCCGGCCGGGCTTATTCCGCCGCCGGAACGGTGATCGGCACCCTGTCGGGCTTTCTCACCGGCGTGTATCTGCCCATCGGCCAGCTGCCGGAGGCGGTCCAGGTCCTCATCAAGCTCTTCCCTACCTCCCACGGGGCGGCCCTTCTGCGCCAGGAGATGATGGCGGCCCAGATGGACACGGTATTTCTGGACGCACCGGAGCTGCGGGTGGAGGTGGAGCAGATGTTGGGCATCCGATACTTCATAGGGGGCAATGCCCTGCCCCAATGGGCCAACTGGGCCTATCTTCTGGGCACCGGGATGCTGTTTTTCCTGCTGTGCCTGCCCCTGGCCGGGAAGAAAAAACGCTGAGAATGAAATTCCGGCCTTGACAAGCAAAGTGGAGCTCTGTATAATATTGCAAAAGCATGGAAGGGGAGAAAGCGGACCCTACGCTTGCGCAGAGAGCTGCCGGCCGGTGCAAGGCAGCGGAGCGGGATCCGTATACTGGCCCCTGAGCTGCCGGACTGAACGCAGGCGCAACTAGGTCCGGCCGGTTGCCTCCGTTATCGTGGGCGGGCAGTTGTTGGACTGCGCTGAGTGGCCTTCGGGCAACAAGAGTGGTACCGCGGAAGCGTGATAAGGATTTATCGGCCTCCGTCTCTTGGCAGAACTGAAATCTGCCGGAGACGGGGGCCTTTTTCGTTCCCGCCCCGGCCCAGGGAAAGGAAGACGGAATATGGACGCATCCAAATACGGCATCGGGTATTACCCTGCCCCCATCAAGGATCCCAAGTGGATTCGCCGGGACCACATTGAAAAAGCCCCCATCTGGTGCAGCGTGGACCTGCGGGATGGCAATCAGAGTCTGGTGGTCCCCATGAGCCTGGAGGAAAAGCTGGAGTTTTTCCAAATGCTGGTGGAGGTGGGCTTCAAGGAGATCGAGGTGGGCTTTCCCGCCGCCAGCGAGACAGAGTATGAGTTTCTGCGGACCCTCATTGAAAAGGACAGGATCCCGGAGGATGTGACGGTCCAGGTCCTGACCCAGTGCCGGGACCACATCATCCGCAAGACCTTTGAGGCGGTGAAGGGCGCCCCCCGGGCGGTGATCCACTTCTACAACTCCACCAGCGTGGCTCAGCGGGAGCAGGTCTTCCAAAAGAGCAGGGAGGAGATCAAGGCCATTGCCGTGGAGGGAGCCAAGCTGGTCAAAAGGCTGGCTTCCGAATATGAGGGGAACTTCCTCTTCGAGTACAGCCCCGAGAGCTTTACGGGCACGGAACCGGAATACGCCCTGGAGGTTTGCAACGCCGTGTTGGACGTGATGAAGCCCACCCCGGAGCGGCCCATGATCATCAACCTTCCCGTGACCGTGGAAATGAGCATGCCCCATGTTTACGCCACCCAGATCGAGTATATGAGCGAAAATATGAATTATCGGGACAGCGTGATATTGTCCCTGCACCCCCACAACGACCGGGGCTGCGGCGTGGCCGATGCGGAGCTGGGCCTGCTTGCCGGCGGGGACCGGGTGGAGGGCACCCTCTTTGGCAACGGCGAGCGCACCGGCAACGTGGACCTTATCACCCTGGCCATGAATCTGTACACCCACGGGGTGGACCCCATGCTGGATTTCTCCCGGATGAACCACCTGGTCCAGGTGTATGAGCGCTGCACCCGGATGCACGTCTATGAGCGGACCCCCTACGCCGGAGCCCTGGTGTTCGCCGCCTTCTCCGGCAGCCACCAGGACGCCATTGCCAAGGGAATGCACTGGCGGGAGGATAAGAAGCTCCACGAATGGACCGTGCCCTACCTGCCCGTGGATCCCCACGACATCGGCAGGACCTACGATGCCGACGTGATCCGCATCAACAGTCAGAGCGGAAAGGGCGGCATCGGCTTCATCCTGGAGCAGAACTTCGGCTATGTCCTGCCGCCCAAAATGCGGGAGCATTTCGGCTACATCGCCAAGGAAATTTCCGACCATGCCCATAAGGAGCTGCATCCCACGGAGATCCTGGAGGCTTTTAAGAGAGAATACCTGAACCGGACTTCGCCCCTTCAGGTGACGGAGGCCCACTTCGCCCAGAAAGACGGGATCCAGGCCCAGGTAAAAATCTCCTGGAAAGGCGAGACCAGGGTGGTCGCCGCCTCCGGCAATGGCCGGTTGGACGCCGTCAGCAATGCCGTGAAGGAGGCCACCGGCCTGGACTTCCACTTTGAGACTTATTCCGAGCATGCCCTGGAAAAGGGGTCCACCAGCCAGGCCGTGGCCTATGTGGGCCTGGGCTGGCCGGAGGACGGAACTGTGACCTGGGGCGCGGGCACGGACCACGATATTATCAAGGCCGGTATTTTCGCCCTGGTCAGCGCCATTAACGAAAAGAGCGGTAAGGAGGAAGCATAATGGGAATGACCATGACACAGAAGATTTTGGCGGCCCACGCGGGTCTCGACCGGGTGGAGCCGGGCCAGCTCATCCGGGCTAAGCTGGATGAGGTCCTGGGCAACGACATCACCACACCCGTTGCCATCGGGGAGTTTGAAAAGGCGGGTTTTGACACCGTGTTCGACAAGAGCCGGATCAATATCGTGCTGGACCACTTCGTCCCCAACAAGGATATCAAGGCCGCCGCCCAGTCCAAGCGCTGCCGGGACTTTGCCTGCCGCCACTGCATCGAGAATTTCTTCGACGTGGGCAAAATGGGCATCGAACACGCCCTCCTTCCCGAGCAGGGTATCGTCACTGCCGGAGACTGCATCATCGGCGCCGACAGCCACACCTGCACCTACGGCGCCCTGGGGGCCTTCTCCACCGGCGTAGGCAGCACGGACATGGCCGCCGCCATGGCCACGGGAGAGTGCTGGTTCAAGGTCCCCTCCGCCATTCGGGTGGAGCTGACGGGGACGCTCCCGCCCCGGGTCTCCGGCAAGGACGTGATCCTGACCCTCATCGGCAAAATCGGCGTGGATGGGGCCCTGTACCAAAGTCTGGAATTTCGGGGGGAGGGGGTCCGGAGCCTTTCCATGGACGACCGGCTGTGTATCTGCAACATGGCCATTGAGGCCGGAGCCAAGAACGGCATCTTCCCTGTGGACGATGTGACCCGGGCTTATCTCACGGGCCGGAGCCGCAGGACCTGGCGGGAATTTGCCGCCGATCCCGACGCGGAATATAAAAAGACGGTTACGCTGGACCTGAGCGGGATCGTCCCCACCGTGGCCTATCCCCACCTGCCGGAGAACACCCATCCGGCATCGGAGGGCGGGAACATCAAAGTTGACCAGGTGGTCATCGGTTCCTGCACCAACGGCCGCATGGAGGATATGGAGGCGGCTTACGAGATTCTGAAGGGCCGCACCATCGCCCCCGGGGTCCGGGGGATTATCATCCCCGGCACCATGGCGGTGTATAAGGAGTGCATCCGGCGGGGCTATACCGAGGCGTTTATCGACGCGGGCTGTATCGTTTCCACCCCCACCTGCGGTCCCTGTCTCGGGGGCTATATGGGGATCCTGGCGGCGGGAGAGCGGTGCGTTTCCACCACCAACCGGAACTTTGTGGGCCGTATGGGCCATGTGGACAGCGAGGTCTATTTGGCCAGCCCCGCCACCGCCGCGGCCAGCGCCGTTGCGGGGGTCATTACGGACCCCAGAACCATATAAGGAGGCAGAGTCATGAAGATTTTCGGCCAGGTACATCAATACGGCGACAATGTGGACACGGACGTGATCATCCCCGCCCGGTATCTGAACACCCAGGACCCCAAGGAATTGGCCTCCCACTGCATGGAGGACATTGACAAGGAATTTGTGAACAGGGTCCGGGCGGGAGACATTATGGTGGGGGGCTGGAACTTCGGCTGCGGCTCCTCCCGGGAGCACGCCCCTCTGGCCATTCAGGCCTCCGGCATTTCCTGCGTCATTGCCAAGAGCTTTGCCAGGATTTTTTATCGGAACAGCATCAATATCGGCCTGCCCATTCTGGAGTGCCCGGAGGCGGCGGAGGGGATCCGGAGCGGCGACCGGGTGGAGGCGGATTTCGACACCGGCGTGATCCGGGACGTGACCACCGGAAAGACCTGGCAGGCGCAGCCCTTTCCGCCCTTTATCCAGAGCATTATTGCAGCCGGCGGTCTGATGAAGGCCCTGGCCCGGGAGGGAAAATAATATGGAAAAGAGCATTGCGGTGATCCGAGGCGACGGCATCGGCCCCGAGATCGTAGGGCAGGCCCTTCGGGTTCTGGACGCCGTGGGGGAGAAGTTCGGCCATACCTTTTCGTATACTGACGTGTACATGGGCGGCTGTGCCATCGACCGGTTCGGGGAGCCTCTGCCCAAGAGCGAGCTGCAAAAATGCCTGGACTCCGACAGTGTGCTGCTGGGCGCCGTGGGCGGCCCCCAGTGGGATGGCCGGCCGGGGGAGAACCGGCCGGAGCGGGGGCTTCTCAAACTCCGGTCAGCCATGGGCCTTTACGCCAACAGCCGCCCGGCCCGGGTCTGGCCCCAGCTGGCCGCCGCCAGTCCTCTGAAGCCGGAGCTGGTAAAAGCCGGGGTGGATCTGCTGGTGGTCCGGGAGCTGACGGGAGGCGTGTACTTCGGCACCCATAAGACCGAGATCGTGAACGGAGAGCCGGTGGCCATGGACGTGATGCCCTATTCCCGGCACGAAATTGAGCGCATCGGCCGCATCGCCTTTGACGCTGCCCGGCTCCGCCGGAAAAACCTGGTCAGCGTGGACAAGGCCAACGTGCTGGACACCAGCCGCCTGTGGCGGAAGACCATGGAGGAGCTGTCCGGGGAATACCCGGACGTGGCCTTTTCCAGTATGTTTGTGGACAACGCCGCCATGCAGCTGGTCCGGGATCCCGGCCGATTTGACGTGATCGTTACGGAGAATATGTTCGGTGACATCCTCTCCGATGAGGCCAGCCAGATCACCGGCAGCATCGGTATGCTGGCCAGCTCCTCCTTGGGGGAGGGCCCCCGGGGCCTGTACGAGCCAATCCACGGCTCAGCCCCGGACATTGCGGGCAGAGACGTCGCCAACCCCCTGGCCACCATCCTTTCCGCCGCCATGATGCTGCGGTACAGCTTCGGCATGGAGCGGGAGGCCGACTGTGTCGAAAAAGCCGTGGACAGGGCCCTTTGGGACGGCCTCAGGACGGCGGACATCTGCGGCCCCGGGGAGGCCCCCATAGGCTGCCGGGCCATGGGGGAGGCCGTGCGCCGGAGACTGTAAACTTCAATTTTTTGCCCCCAAACGCCCCGGAGGGATCCCTCCGGGGCAAAATGCTGCCCGCTTGGACCGAACCCTTCCGAAAATCACAAAAACCGCCGGGCCCTGCCCCTGAAAATATGGATAAAATTGCAAGAAGAAAAAGATTGCAAAACCTATATCCTGTCGTTATAATCTAGTTTCTGGAAAGAAAAACGAAAAAAGTGAGGATATGTCCATGCAAAAGGCAATGACAACGGGTAGCCCCGCAAAAGCGATTTTTGCCTTTACCCTGCCGATCTTCATCGGCAACGTATTCCAGCAGTTTTACAGCCTGGCGGACACGGTGATCGTGGGCAAGTTTCTGGGAGATACGGCCCTGGCGGCGGTGGGCTCCACGGGAACTCTGGGCTTTTTGATCTTTGGCTTGACCTCCGGTATGTCCATCGGCTTCACGGTGCCCACGGCCCAGTATTTCGGTGCCGGAGACCTGAAGAAAATGCGCCGGTCCTTTGCCTCGGCCCTGATGCTCTCGGCCTTTATCACGGTCCTTCTGACCGCCCTGGGTATGTCCCAGATGAGAAATATCTTGGATGCCATGCACACCCCGGAGGATATTTATGAGGGGGCCTACGACTATATCATCGTCATTACGGGGGGCATTTTTGCCCAGGTCCTGTATAACCTCCTGTCCAGCATTTTAAGAGCTCTGGGCAACAGCAAGGCGGCCCTGTACTTCCTGATCCTGGCGGCGGTTTTGAACATCGGCCTGGACCTTCTGTGCGTCATTACCCTGAACATGGGCACTGCCGGCGCCGCCTACGCCACCGTGGCGTCCCAGGCCGTGTCCGGCGTCCTTTGCCTGGTCTATATCTGGAAGAAGGTGGCCATTCTCCGGCTCCGCCGGCAGGACTTCAAGCCCGATTGGCGGATGATGGGCAATCAGTTCCGCATCGGCCTGCCCATGGCCCTGCAGTATTCCATCACCGCCATCGGAACTACCTTTGTTCAGATTTCCCTGAACCTGTTGGGAGATTCCTCCTATATCGCGGGCTTTACGGCGGGCAGCAAGGTGGAGAACGTGGTGACCCAGGCCTTTGTGGCGCTTGGCACGGCGGCGGCCACCTATGGCGCTCAGAACGTGGGCGCCGGCAAGTACGACCGGATCCGCAGGGGCTTCCGGGCGGCGGCTCTTATGGGGGCGGCCTACGCCGTGGTCATGGGCGTTGTGACGGCTCTGTTCGGCAAATATCTCACATACCTCTTTGTGGAGGTGGGGGACAATACCGCCATTGTGGACTATGTGAATACATATCTTGTGTGCGTGTCCCTGTTCTTCCTGCCTCTGATGGCGGTGAACCTGTACCGCAACGGCATCCAGGGCATGGGCTACGGCTTTATGCCCATGATGGCCGGCGTGGCGGAGCTGGTGGGACGGGCCATTTTCGCCTCTGTGGGAACCCGGTTCGGCAGCTACACTCTGGTGTGCCTGGCCAGCCCCGCAGCCTGGATTCTGGCCGGCGGCCTGCTGCTTGTTATGTACTATTTCATTATGCGCAGGCATAAGGGCCCGGACCCCGAGGACGCTCCGGCGGATTTGGAGGAAACGGCCACGCTTCAGCCTTTGCGGTGATTTTTTGACACAGTTTCGGCCCTTTGTCCCGTTGTCCCCGGGAGAAAACCGGGGTATAATAGAGGAAAGAGTGGGAGGGATCCGTATGAATCTGACGAAAAAAACCCTGGGGGTCTATATTGCCATGGCCGTTGTTCTGCTGGCCCTGGGCATCTGCTTTATCGCCTGGCCCAGCGCCTCGGCACAGACTGTCTGCGCTCTGGCCGGCGCTGCCGTGGCCTTGTTCGGTGCCGTGAAGCTCGTCGGCTATTTTATCCGGAAGCGCAGCGGCCTGGAACTGCAGTTTGACTTTGCCCTGGGCATCATCGCCTTGGTGCTGGGCCTGACGATTATTGCCTTTGCCGGGAATATCGTCCGGGCCATTCCCGTGTTCCTGGGGATTTTCATTCTGGTGGACGGGGTGTTCAAGCTCCAGACCGCCTTTGACGCCAAGCGGTACGGGCTCCCCGGCTGGTGGGTGATCCTGGCGGGGGCCGTGGTGTTCTGCGTCCTGGGCTTGGTACTGATCCTGCGCCGGAGCGAAAGCGCCGCCACCATGACCGTGATCCTGGGCGTGGCCTTGGCCCTGGACGGGATCCAAAACCTGGCGGTGGCGATCCACACATTGATCTTGCAGCGGAAAGAGGCCATCACCGTCCGATATGAGGAGATTGAGGAATAAAAGCAGCTGTCCGTGGGGGAAACGGTGTTCCGTTTCCCCATTTTTTTGGGACAGGCCGCCGGAATGCAATGCGGAAATTTGGCATTTTTTGCGAAATTCGGACCTTTGAAACAGAATCCTTTATGGATTTTTCCTTGACATTTGTCCCCCGAGGCGATACAATAAAAAGTGGATTGGTTTGCTGCCATTTGCCCATGGGGCGGCGGTGGCAGAGTTACTTGTTCTCAGCATACCCAAATTTTTGAAAAGGAGGTGTGTTGTAGACTTATGGATTGGTTGTACATTGTCCTGCCCATCGCGGGATTTTTAATTGGTGCAATTCTGTTTTTCCTGCTGGGCATTTCCTACCGCAAGCACGTGGCCGAGCGCGAGATCGGCGGCGCGGAGGAAGAAGCCAAGCGGATCATCAATGAGGCCATCCGGGGCGGCGAAAGCAAGAAGAAGGAAATGCTGCTGGAGGCCAAGGATGAGATCCATAAATCTCGCACAGAAAACGAAAGGGAGATCAAAGAGCGCAGAGCGGAGTTGTCCAAGCAGGAGCGCCGCCTTCAGCAGAAGGAGGAGTCCCTGGACAAGAAGCAGGATGCCTTTGAGCGGAAAGAAGACGAGCTGACCAAGCAGCAGGCTGCGGTCACCGCCACCCAGAATGAGGTCAACCTCATTAAAAAGAGTCAGATGGAGGTTCTGGAGAAGATTTCCGGCCTGACGCAGGAGGATGCCAAGAAGTACCTGCTGGAGAACGTGGAGACGGAGGTCCGCCACGAGACGGCAATGAAGATCAAGGAAGTCCAGGCCCAGATGAAGGAAGATGCGGACCAGACCGCCCGGGAGATCATCGCCACTGCCATTCAGCGCTGCGCCGCCGATCATGCCGCCGAGGTCACCGTGTCTGTGGTGCCTCTGCCCAATGACGAGATGAAGGGCCGGATCATCGGCCGGGAGGGTCGGAATATCCGAACCCTGGAAACCTTGACCGGCGTGGACCTCATCATTGACGACACCCCGGAGGCCATTACCGTCTCCTGCTTCGACCCTGTACGCCGGGAGATTGCCCGGATCGCCCTGGAGAAGCTGATCGCCGACGGCCGGATCCATCCCACCCGCATCGAGGATATGGTGGAAAAGGCCCGCCGGGAGGTGGAGCACACCATCAAGGTGGAGGGTGAGCGCGCCTGTTACGAGACCGGCGTTCATGGACTGAATCCGGAGCTGATCAAGATCCTGGGCCGTCAGAAATACCGTACCAGTTACGGTCAGAACGTGCTGAACCACTCCATGGAGGTGGCCTATATTGCCGGCCTGCTGGCTTCCGAGCTTGGCGAGGACGTGACCCTGGCCAAGCGGGCCGGTCTGCTCCATGACCTGGGCAAGGCCGTGGACCATGAGATGGAGGGCAGTCACGTCCAGCTGGGCGTGGAGCTGGCCCGGAAATATAAAGAATCCCCCGCCGTCATCCACGCCATCGAGGCTCACCACGGCGACGTGGAGCCCCAGACCGTCATCGCCTGCCTGGTCCAGGCGGCCGACGCCATTTCCGCTGCCCGGCCCGGCGCCCGGCGGGAGAATGTGGAGAACTACATTCGCCGTCTGGAAAAGCTGGAGGAGCTTACCGGCTCCTATCCCGGCGTGGAAAAGGCCTATGCCATCCAGGCCGGCCGGGAGGTCCGGATCATGGTCAAGCCCGAGGATGTTTCCGAGGACGGCATGATCCTTCTGGCCCGGGACGTGGCCAAGAAGATCGAGGCCGAGCTGGAATACCCCGGTCAGATCAAGGTCAACGTGATCCGGGAGACCAAGGCTGTGGAATACGCGAAATAACAGGACTCATGTGGGAGGCGCTGCCGCGGCAGCGCCTCCTTTTTTGTAAAATCCGACGGAATGCCCCGGACTTTTTGCCTTACCTGTGTACAAACGCCTGAAACTGTGTTATAATCCCATACACCCGGAGAGAGTCCCTGTTCGCCTCCGGCAAGAACGTTGGGTCGAGGTTATGCTATGTATAAAAAGAACGGAAGCCGGCTGGTGAAGCATCTGGACTTCCTGATTTTGGATCTGTTCGCCCTGGAGCTGTCCTATGTCCTGGGCTATTATCTCCGCTTTCACAGCCAGGCCGCCGCGCCGGTGTCCAAGTCCTTGTATGTGCTGATGGCGGTGCTGCTGGGGAGCCTGCTTATGGTGGTGAACCTGGTGTCCGACGGCTATGAGGGGATCCTGCACCGGGGCTATGCCAAGGAGCTGGCCCGGGTCCTGTTCGAGACGGTGGCTGTCTTTGCCCTGGTGTCGGCCTACCTGTTTTTGTCCAAGGACGCCGTCAGCCTGTCCCGGCTGGCGATCCTGTACACTATGTGTTTGTTCCTGATCCTGGATTACGGGGGACGGGGCCTTTTGAAGCACCTGGTGCGCCGCCGCCTGGTCCGGAACCCGGAGCGGTCTATGCTGATCTATACCACCGAGGCCCAGGCGGAGACCGCCGCTCGGCGGATTCTGGAGAACGAGGTCCGGGACTTCCGCCTGGCGGGCATCATCCTTCACGACGGCGAGTGCCTCACCACCCGGGACGGCCAGGAGCGGACCATCTGCGGCGTGCCCGTGGTGGCCAGCCGGTCCACGGCGGTGAGCTATATCTGCACCGGCTGGGTGGACGAGGTCCTCATTGACCTGCCCGCCAATACCACGGCCCCCGGGGACCTGGTGAACCAGCTGATCCTCATGGGCGTGGCGGTCCATCAGACCCTGCCCGGACGGGACGATATGAACGAGCGGAACCAGTTTGTGGAGCGGATCTGCGGCCGTACCGTGGTCACCACCACCATCAACAGCATGACGGCGGGCCAGGCCCTGTGCAAGCGGCTCATGGATATTCTGGGCGGCCTGGTGGGCAGCCTGGGGACCCTGATTTTGACCCTGTTCGTAGGCCCCGCCATTTTCATCAAATCTCCCGGCCCCATTTTCTTCAAGCAGAAGCGGGTGGGCAAAAACGGCAAGGTTTTCACCATCTATAAATTCCGCAGCATGTATCTGGACGCCGAGGAGCGGAAAAAGGAACTGGAAGAGAAGAACAAGATGGAGGGCCTGCTTTTCAAGGTGGACGACGACCCCCGGATCATCAAGGGCGTAGGCTCCTTCATCCGCAAGCATTCCATCGACGAATTCCCCCAGTTTTTCAACGTGCTGAAGGGGGACATGAGCCTGGTGGGCACCCGCCCCCCCACATTGGACGAGTGGAACCGGTATGAACCCCACCACCGGCTCCGCATGGCAGCCAAGCCTGGCCTTACCGGTATGTGGCAGGTCAGCGGCCGCAGCGACATCGTAGATTTTGAAGAAGTGGTTCGCCTGGACGAGAAGTACATCCGCAACTGGGACATTGCCATGGACCTGCGGATCCTTTTGAAGACCGTCGAGGTGGTATTCACCGGCAAGGGCGCCGAATAAACGGAGGGCATATGCTGAAAGACGAGATCCTGGCCCTGCTGCGGGACACCGGGGACTATGTTTCCGGCCAGGAAATGAGCAGCCGTCTGGGGGTGACCCGGGCGGCGGTGTGGAAGGCCGTGGAGACCCTGCGGCAGGAGGGCTATGAGATCGACTCCGTGACCCGCCGGGGCTACCGGCTGGCCGCCGTGCCGGACCGCCTGACCCAGGGGGAGGTCCTGGCCTGCCTGGGGGACAGTCCCTGGCGGGACCGGGTCCGGGTCCTGGATACGGTGGAGTCCACCAATAATCTGTGCAAGACCCTGGCGGCCCAGGGGGCTCCCGACGGCACCGTGATCCTGGCAGATCACCAGACCGGGGGCCGGGGCCGCATGGGCCGGTCCTTCTTCTCGCCTCCCGGCATGGGGGTGTATCTGTCCGTGATCCTGCGGCCGGATACGGCGCCTCAGAACCTTTTGCACCTGACCTGCGCCTTTGCCGCCGCCATGTGCGATGCCGTGGAGCGGGCCTGCGGCCTCAGGCCGGAGATTAAGTGGACCAATGACCTGATTCACGGGAGCCGGAAGCTGTCGGGGATCCTGACGGAGCTGTCTATCGAGGCCGAAAGCGGCCGCGTGCAGTATGCGGTCCTGGGCATCGGCGTGAACTGTGGTCAGAAGCCCGGAGATTTTCCTCCGGAGGTGGCCGATAAGGCCGGGTCCCTGTCCATGGCCGTTGGCGGTCCCGTGGACCGGAACCGTCTGGCGGCGGAGATGATCCGTTCGTCGGAGGAGCTGTCCCGGACCCTGCTGACGGAAAAAGCCTGTTGGATGGAAAAATACCGCCGGGACTGCATGACCATTGGCAAGGACGTGGAGGTCCTGCGCTTTGACGCCATGGAAAAGGGCCGGGCCCTGGGTGTGGACGAAAACGGGGGCCTGGTGGTCCGGTACCCCGACGGACGGGAAGAGACCGTATCCTCCGGCGAAGTCAGTGTCCGGGGGCTTTACGGATATGTATAAAGAAAAAGGAGGAACCATTATGAATGAAGCCATGAAAAACATGCTGACCCGGAGGAGCTGCCGGAAGTATCAGGACAAGCCCGTGCCCCAGGAGCTGCTGGAGCAGGTGCTTCTGGCGGGATCCTATGCCCCCAGCGCCCTGAACCGGCAGCCCGGAAAGGTGGTGGTCCTGCGGGATCCGGAGGAGATCCGAGAGCTGGAGCAGTGGAATTCCGAAATCGCCGGCGGCGCCCGCGTGGGGACGCATATGTTTTACGGTGCGCCGGTGGTGCTGGTGGTCCTGGTTCGGAACGTATCCACGGCGGTGGAGGACGGCAGCCTGATTCTGGGCAATCTCATGCTGGCGGCTCACAGCCTGGGCCTGGGTTCCTGCTGGATCCATCGGGCCCGGGAGGAGTTTGACAGCCCCCGGGGCAAGGAGCTCCTGAAAAAATGGGGCATCGAGGGGGACTATATCGGCGTGGGCCACTGCATCCTGGGCTATCCGGATGGGGACCTGCCCAAGGCCAAGGATCGTACCCCGGATTTTGCCATTTGGCGTTGAGTGTCCAAAAATCCCGAATTTTTTCCGGGGAGATATTGCAAAAATCCCCGGGAGCGGATATACTAGACCTGTAAACCGAAAAATAAAAGGAGGCCCTTTTTATGAAGTGTATCAAGACTCTTTTGAAGCTGGCCGCGGCCCTGGCTGCCGTAGGCGCCGCCCTGTTTGTGGTGTATAAGTACTGGGATAAGATCATGGAGAAGCTGGACGCTTTGAAGAGCAAGTGCTTCATCTGCACCTCCAACGATGTGGAGGAGCCGGTGGAGGCCCCTGCTGAGGAGCCCAAGGAGACCACCGAGCCTGCCCAGGAGGCCCCTGCGGAAGAGACCGCGGAGGAGCCCGCTTCTTCCGAAGAGACCGTCACCGAGGCGGACTTCGCCGAGTAAGAGCGGACAAAATCTGACACAAATCTGACGCAAAAGCCTGCGGCCCCGGACCATCCGGAGCCGCGGGCTTTTTATATGTACGGGAGGGTTCGCCGGGGCCTCCGCCTAGAATTTTCAGAGACAGCAAGCGGAAGCCGAAAAATTGCAGGGGACCGACACCCATCGGCCCCCTGCAAACATTAAATTTACCGGATTTACTGCTTCCCCCGCAGCTCGATGATCTGATCCCGCAGCACGGCGGCGTACTCGAACTCCATCATCCGAGCAGCCTCCTTCATTTCCTTTTCCAGCCGGGAAATCTCCCGTTCCCGTTCCACCTTGGTCATCTTTACGCCGTCCTTGCGACGGCCCTCCCCGGTGGCGGAGGAAATTTCAATGAGATCCCGTACGGACTTGATGACGGTTTTCGGCACAATGCCGTTGGCCTTGTTGTATTCGTCCTGAATGGCCCGGCGGCGCTCGGTCTCGTCAATGGCGGCCTTCATGGCGGCGGTCATGTCGTCGGCGTACATAATGACCCGGCCCTCGGCGTTTCGGGCTGCCCGGCCGATGGTCTGAATGAGGCTGGTCTCGGACCGGAGGAATCCCTCCTTGTCCGCGTCCAGAATGGCCACCAGGCTCACCTCCGGCAGGTCCAGACCCTCCCGCAGCAGGTTGATGCCCACAAGAACGTCGAATTTCGCCATTCTGAGGTCCCGGATGATCTCCATCCGCTCCATGGCGGACACGTCGGAGTGCATGTACCGGACCCGGATCCCGGCCTTTTGCAGATAGGCCGTCAAATCCTCCGCCATTTTCTTGGTCAGGGTGGTGACCAGGGTTCGTTCCTGCTTCTCCGTGGTCCGGTTGATCTCGCCGATCAGGTCGTCGATCTGCCCCATAATGGGCCGGACCTCCACCTTGGGGTCCAGGAGCCCTGTGGGCCGGATCACCTGCTCGGCAATCTGACCGGACCGGCTCCGCTCATACTCCGCCGGGGTGGCGGACACATAGATCACCTGGTTGATCTTTTTCTGAAACTCCGGGAAATTCAGGGGCCGGTTGTCATAGGCCGAGGGCAGCCGGAATCCGTAGTTCACCAGGGCGTCCTTCCGGCTCCGGTCCCCGGCATACATGGCCCGGACCTGGGGAATGGTCACGTGGCTCTCGTCGATGAACATGAGAAAATCCTTGGGGAAGTAATCCAATAGGGTGGTGGGCGGCGTCCCCGGCGCCCGGCCGGAGATCACCCGGGAGTAGTTCTCGATGCCGGAGCAGAACCCCAGCTCTCCCATCATCTCCAGGTCATAGTTGGTCCGCTGGGCAATGCGCTGGGCCTCCAGCAGCTTGTTCTGGGCCTGGAACAGGGCCACCTGCTGGTCGCACTCCGCCCGGATCT
The DNA here is from genome assembly GCA_934589155.1 of uncultured Oscillospiraceae bacterium. Lineage (GTDB taxonomy): Bacteria > Bacillota > Clostridia > Oscillospirales > Oscillospiraceae > Faecousia. Next base: position 47,803 of record CAKTNP010000003.1, read on the forward strand.
CCCCCATGGCCCGTTCCATCTTGTCCCGGGTGGTCACATAGTGGCTGGCGGGGTAAATGGCAACGTGCTGGATGAACCGCTCCGGCATCCCCGTGACGGCGTTGATCTCCGAGATTCGGTCGATCTCGTCCCCGAAGAATTCAATGCGGATGGCCCGGCCGTTCCAGTAGGCGGGATAAATCTCCACCGTGTCCCCTCGGACCCGGAAGTGGTTCCGGGAGAAGTCCAGGTCATTGCGCTCATAGCGGATCTCGGACAGCTTCCGCAGCAGCTCGTCAATGGGCTTTTCCATGCCCACCCGCAGGGAGATCACCATGTTTTTGTAGTCAATGGGGTCGCCCAGGCCGTAGATGCAGGACACGGAGGACACCACGATCACGTCTCGCCGCTCGAAGAGAGAGGCGGTGGCGGAGTGCCGCAGCCGCTCGATCTCGTCGTTGATGGCGGAGTCCTTCTCAATATAGGTGTCCGTGGAGGCGATATAGGCCTCGGGCTGGTAGTAGTCGTAGTAGGAAATAAAGTATTCCACGGCGTTTTCCGGGAAAAACTCCCGGAACTCCGAGCAGAGCTGGGCCGCCAGGGTCTTGTTGTGGGCCAGCACCAGGGTGGGCCGGTTGAGCTTTTCGATGACGCTGGCCATGGTAAAGGTCTTGCCGGAGCCGGTGACGCCCAAGAGGGTCTGCTCATCCAGCCCCAGCTCTACGCCCCGGACCAGCTTTTCGATGGCCTGGGGCTGATCCCCGGAGGGCGTGTATTCCGAATGCAGCTTAAAATCCATAGTGCCTCCTCCTTATGGGCGCAGGGGCGAGGGCTGGCAGGGCGCAAAGAGCCGGGAATCCGCCAGGGAAACAAAGTCCTCGTCCGCGACGATGATGTGATCCGCCAGGATAATGCCCACGGCGTCCAGGGCCTGGGCCAGACGGCGGGTGGTCTCCACATCCTCCCGGCTGGGCAGGGCAATGCCGCTGGGATGATTGTGGGCCAGCACCACGGAAATGGCGTTGGCCGCCAGAGCGCATTCCACGATCCTGCGGGTGGGGACCCCGGCGGAGTTGACGCTGCCCCGGCCGATCTCCTGGCAGGAAATGACCCGGCACTTGGCGTCCAGACATAACAGGCATACCACCTCGTCCCGGAATCCGAAGAACCGGGGAATGAGATAGTCCCCGCATTGGGCGGTAGAGGTGAGATAGGGCCGGTCCTCCTGGCGGCTGACCATGTACCGGCGGCACAGGGCCGGGATCAGACTGATGAGGGTGGCGGCGTGGGGCCCCATCCCCGGCACCTGGGCCAGGGTCTCTGCGGGAGCCTCCAGCACGCCGGATAGACTGCCGAAGCGCCGTAGGAGCTCATGGGCGATGGGGTTGGTGTCCTGCCGGGGCAGGGCGTAGAACAACAGCAGCTCCAGCACGTTGATTTCGTCAAAGCCCTCCAGCCCCTCCTCCAGGAAGCGGTTTTTCAGCCGATCCCGGTGGCCTGCGTGGATTGACATAAAAATCCCTCCAGATGAAAATGGAAAATCTCTTGCTATTTCCCAAAAAAATTGTAGAATAAGAATATAACCTGCGGAAAAAGAAGAAATGTCATTTTTAGACATATATCTGGGAAGAAATGGAAATGAAACCCTGGGTGATTTGCCCGTTTCGGCGCAAGATAAAGACAAAACGGATCATTGGGAGGATATGATGGAGACAGAAAGCACCATGCTGGACCTGCTGACGGTGCCGGCCTTCACCGTGGAAAGCGGTACGATCGCGTATGCAAACCGGGCGGCGCAGGACGCCATGCTATGTGTCGGGGATCCGGTGGAACCCCTTTTGGTGACGGGGCAGCAGGAGCTGGCGGCTATGAAATCCGGCAGCCTGTTTCTGACCATGAAGCTCATGGGCAAGCCTCGGGAGGCTTCGGTCCACGCCCACGGCGCCGACCGGATCTTTGTGGTGGAGCAGGAGGATATGGATTCCGACCTGCAGCTGCTGACCCTGGCGGCCTCCAAACTCCGGGAGCCGCTGAATGACGTGATGATGCTGACGGACCAGATGTTCCCGGGCCTCATGGAGTCGGAGAATCCGGAGCTTCGGCGGCAAATGGCCCAGATGAACCGAGGCCTGTTCCGGATCCTGCGGACGGTGGGAAATATGTCCGATGCGGGAGAGTTCCTGGCCCTGGACCGGGAGCTCCAAATGGAGCCTACGGAGCTTTGCAGCTTCTTCGCCGAGGTGGCGGAGAAGGCGGAGAACCTGACCGGCGGGGCAGGGGTGGAGGTCCAATACCTGTGCCCGCCTGCGGACCTGGTGGCCATGGCCGACCGGGCCAAGCTGGAGCGGGCGGCCTATAATCTTCTGTCCAATGCCCTGAAGTTTACCCCGCCGGGGGGACACATTCAGGTGGAGCTGAAAAAACGGGGGAATCTGGCCGTCTTCCGGGTGACCGACGACGGCGAGGGGATCCCGGACGACATTCTGGGCACGGTCTACGCCCGGTTCCGCCGGGAGCCCAGCCCCGGGGACACCCGCTGGGGCATCGGCCTGGGCCTGCCCCTGGTCCGCCGGACGGCGGCCTTCCACGGTGGCTCCCTGCTGCTGTACAGAACGCCGGAGGGCGGCACCGCCGCCGCCATGACCATTCGCCTCCGGGAGGTCCGGGGAGACAAGGTCTCCGCCCCGGTGCTCCGGGTGGATTATACCGGCGAGCATGACCACGGCCTGGTGGAAATGGCGGACTGTCTGCCCTGGCAGGCATTTGAGCCCGGGGATATCAACTGAACAGCGGTTTTGGCATCGCCCTTCGGGGCGATGCGAAGACTGGCGGAAAAATCCTTTGGCTTTTTCTGCCAAAGAGCTTGCAGCCTGCTGTGCATCGCCCTTCGGGGCGATGCTTTTTATTTTGTCAGCAGGGGCTTCAGATACCGGCCCGTGAAGCTCCGGGGACAGTCCGCGATCTCCTCCGGGGTGCCGGTGGCTACAATGGTGCCGCCGCCGTCGCCCCCCTCGGGGCCCAGATCGATCAGATAGTCGGCGGTCTTCACCATGTCCAGGTTGTGCTCGATGACCACCACCGTGTTCCCGGCGTTCACCAGCTCCTGCAGTACCTCAATGAGCTTGTGGACATCTGCCGTGTGGAGGCCCGTGGTAGGCTCATCCAGAATATAGATGGTGGAGCCCGTGGACCGCTTGGCCAGCTCCGTGGCCAGCTTGACCCGCTGGGCCTCGCCGCCGGACAGGGTGGTGGAGGACTGACCCAGCTTCACATACCCCAGGCCCACCTGGACCAGGGTCTCGGCCTTCCGGCGGATCTTGGGCAGGTTCTCGAAGAACTCCACGGCCTCGTCCGCCGTCATGTCCAGAACCTCGGAAATGTTTTTGCCCTTGTACAGGACCTCCAGGGTTTCCCGGTTGTACCGCTTGCCGTGGCAGACCTCGCAGGGCACGTACACGTCAGGCAGGAAGTGCATTTCGATTTTCACCAGACCGTCGCCGCAGCAGGCCTCGCACCGGCCGCCCTTTACGTTGAAGGAGAACCGGCCGGGGCCGTAGCCCCGCATTTTGGCATCCGCCGTGGCGGCGAACAGGTCCCGGATGTCGTTGAAGAGCCCGGTGTAGGTGGCGGGGTTGGACCGGGGGGTCCGGCCAATGGGACTTTGGTCGATGTTGATGACCTTGTCCAGGTGCGCAAGGCCCCGGATCTCCCGGCAGGCTCCGGGCCGCATCCGGGCATGGTTCAGTTTGTTGGCCAGGGTCTTGTAGAGAATTTCGTTGACCAGGCTGGATTTGCCGGAGCCGGAGACCCCGGTGACGCAGGTAAAGGTCCCCAGAGGGATCTTTGCGTCCACATTCTGCAGGTTGTTCTCCCGGGCGCCGATGACTTCCAGGAAGTTCCCGTTTCCCACCCGGCGCTGGGCGGGCACCGGAATTTTCTTTACTCCGGACAGGTACTGGCCCGTAATGGAGCGGGGGTTGGCCTCGATCTCCTCCAGAGTCCCGGCGGCCACGATCTCGCCGCCGTGAACACCGGCCCCGGGGCCCACGTCCACGATATAGTCCGCGGCCCGCATGGTGTCCTCGTCATGTTCTACTACAATGAGGGTGTTGCCCAGATCCCGGAGCCGCTTCAGGGTGGCCAGAAGCCGGTCGTTGTCCCGCTGGTGCAGGCCGATGGAGGGCTCGTCCAGAATGTAGAGTACCCCCATAAGGGAGGAACCGATCTGGGTGGCCAGTCGGATCCGCTGGCTTTCGCCGCCGGACAGGGTTCCGGCGGACCGGCCGAGGGTCAGGTATTGGAGCCCCACGTCCCGAAGAAAGCCCAGCCGGGCCTTGATCTCCTTGACGATGGGCTGGGCGATAATGGCCTGGTTGCCGGGCAGCTCCAAGTGCTCCACGAAGTCCAGGGCCCGGGTCACGGACATCCGGCAGAACTCGGGCAGGCTGATGCCGCCCACCGTTACCGCCCGGGCCAGGTCGCTGAGCCGGTCCCCATGGCACCGGGGGCAGGGAGAGGTGGACATGCACTCCTCCAGTTCCTTCCGGGCAGCGTCGGACTGGGTCTCCCGGAATCGGCGCTCGATATTGGGCAAAATACCCTCAAATGGCTGCTCCAGGGTGCCCTGGCCGCTGCCTCTGTTGTAGTGGAGCTGGAGCTTTTCTCCCCGGGTGCCGTGGAGGATCACGTCCAGGGCGGCGGCGGGCAGCTTTTCCACAGGCTCCGTCAGGGAAAAGTGATATTTTTTCGACAAGGCCTCAAAATACATCCGGAAGATGGAGTCGGTCCGGGCGCTGTTCCAGCCGCTGGCCTGAATGGCTCCGTCCATGATGGACAGGCTCCGGTCGGGGATAATGAGATCCTCGTCGGCAATGAGCCGGAAACCCAGGCCCGTGCATTCGGGGCAGGCGCCGTAGGGGGTGTTGTAGGAGAACATCCGGGGCTCCAGCTCCGTCATGCTGATGCCGCAATCCTCGCAGGCGTAGTTCTGGGAGAAGGCCAGATCCTCGTCCCCATCCATCCGGTGCAGGATCACCTGGCCGTTTCCGTGGGTGCAGGCGGTCTCAATGGAGTCGGCGATCCGCCGCCGCTGCTCCTGCCGCAGCACCAGCCGGTCCACCACCAGCTCGATGGTGTGCTTCTTGTTCTTTTCACAGGGGATATCCTCGTTCAGGTCGTACAGGTTCCCGTCTACCCGGACTCGGGCGAAGCCGCTCTTCCGGGCGTCTTCGAATACCTTCTGATGCTCGCCCTTCTTGCCCCGGATCACCGGGGACAGCACCAGGAATTTGGTGCCCTCCGGCAGGGCCAGGGCCCGGTCTACGATCTGGTCGATGGTCTGGCGGCGGATCTCTTTGCCGCACTTGGGGCAGTGAGGCACGCCGGCCCGGGCCCACAGCAGTCGGAGATAGTCATAGATCTCCGTGACGGTGCCTACGGTGGACCGGGGATTTTTGGACGTGGTTTTCTGGTCAATGGAAATGGCGGGGGACAGACCGTCGATGGAATCCACGTCGGGCTTGTCCATCTGGCCCAGGAACATCCGGGCATAGGAGGACAGAGACTCCACGTACCGCCGCTGACCCTCGGCATAGATGGTGTCAAAGGCCAGGCTGGATTTGCCGGAGCCGGACAGGCCTGTAAAGACCACCAGTTTGTCCCGGGGAATGGTCAGGTCGATGTTTTTCAGGTTGTTCTCGCGTGCGCCGTGGACGACGATGGAATCTCTCATGGTGTAATTTCTCCGATTCTATGGGTTCATGGGGAAAAGATCCACAAAATGGGAATTCTTTTCTCGAACATTTACACGCTATTATACCACAGATCCCGCCGGCGCACAACCGGAAAATCACAAAAGATTTCGCCGGGGCGGGAAGGGCTCCGCTCCGGACGGAAAGGGGAAAAGTTTGCCGCTCCGACAAAAAAACGGTAAAAATTTCCGGTTTTTTCGGCACAGATTTCCGGAATCCTGGCTTGCACTTTCCGGGTGTTCAGTGTTATAATAAAATTGCATTGAAAGGGCCCTCGGGGCCGAAACAAAAAGGGACCGCCCCGGCGGGCCCAATACACACAAAGAGAGGAAAAATCCATGATCGCATACGGAGATAACATCAAGATTTTCTGCGGCAATTCCAATCCGGAGTTTGCCAAGACCGTCTGCAAGATGCTGAGCCTGGACATGGGCGAGGGTGAGGTCAAGACCTTTGCCGACGGCGAGGTCAGCGTCTCCCTGGAGGAGACGGTCCGTGGGGCTGATGTATTCCTGATCCAGTCCACCTGCAAGCCTGTGAACAACAATCTGATGGAGCTGCTGGTCATGATCGATGCCTGCCGCAGAGCCTCCGCCGGCCGGATCACCGCCGTGATCCCCTACTTCGGCTATGCCCGTCAGGACCGCAAGGCCAAGAGCCGGGATCCCATCTCCTCCAAGCTGGTGGCCAACATGATCACCGCCGCCGGCGCCAACCGGGTGCTGACCATGGACCTTCATGCACCCCAGATCCAGGGCTTTTTCGACATTCCCCTGGACCATCTGCTGGGCAACCCCGTGTTTGTGAACTACTACCTGGGGAAGTTCGACGAGTCCGTGTACAACCATGAGGAGTTCGTGGTGGTCTCTCCCGACGTGGGCTCCGTGTCCCGGGCCCGTACCTTCGCCGGTAAGGTCCACATGGGCCTGGCCATTGTGGATAAGCGCCGCCAGAAGGCCAACGTGTGCGAGGTCATGAACGTCATCGGCGACGTGAAGGACAAGACCTGCATCATCTTCGACGACATGGTAGATACCGCCGGCTCCCTGTGCAACGCCGCCCAGGCCCTGGTGGATAACGGCGCCAGGGAGGTCTACGCCTGCGCCACCCACGGCGTTCTGTCCGACCCCGCCACCGAGCGCATCGAGAACAGCGTCATTCAGGAGCTCATGCTCCTGAATACCATCCCCCTGCCCGCGGGCTATACCGGCACCAAGATCCGCCAGCTGGACGTGGCGCCTCTGTTTGCTCGGGCCATCAGCCATATCCACGGCGGCACCTCCATCGCCGACCTGTTCTGAGATGGCCGCTGTTTCCGCCGAGGATTGGATGATCGTGGGCCTGGGCAATCCCGGCCGCCAGTATGAGCGGACCCGGCACAACGCGGGCTTCCGGGCGGTGGACCGCCTGGCCGAGAGCCTGAGTGTCCGTTTGGATAAGGCAAAGTTCTCCGCTCTAATGGGCCAGGGAACCTGGAACGGCTGCCGGGTGATCCTTTTGAAGCCCCAGACCTTTATGAACCTGTCGGGCCAGGCCGTTTCCGAGGCCGCCCGGTTTTACAAGATCCCGCCGGAGCGGATCGTGGTGCTGTTTGACGACATCTCTCTGGATGTGGGGCGGCTCCGGATCCGGGCCAGCGGCTCCGCCGGGGGCCACAACGGGATCAAGTCCGTCATTTCCCTCCTGGGCAGCCAGGACTTCCCCCGGGTGAAGATCGGCGTGGGAGCCAAGCCCCATCCGGACTATGACCTGGCGGACTGGGTCCTGTCCTCGTTCTCGGCCCAGGAGGAGACCCACCTGGGTCCCGCCCTGGAGCGGGCTGGGGAGGCCGCCCTGTCCATTCTGGACCTGGGCGTGCCGGAGACCATGAACCGGTTCAACGGTTCCGTGTCTTAACGGAAAGAATATTGGAAAAGCAGCACGGAAAGGGGCGGTTCGTTCCCCTTTCCGCGTTGCTGCGTGGAAAAGCATTTGCGTGAGGTGAGCCATGGAAAAGGTTGAACTGCTGCTGGGGGCCCTGAAGGAGCTGCCGGAATATGAGGAGCTGCTGGCCGCGGCCCGGGACGGAACGTCCGCCGCCGTCACCGGCGTGTCCCAGATCAACAGGAGCCACTTGATCGCGGCCCTGGCCGTTCATACGGGCCGGCCCCTGGCGGTGATCTGTCAGGATGATATGGCGGCCAAGCGCCTGAGCCGGGAGCTGGAGGATTTTCTGGGCTCCGCCCCTCCGGTGCTGCCGGGCCGGGATCTGACCCTTCATGATACGGGGGTGGTGAGCCGGGACTGGGAGCAGCGGCGCCTTGCCCAGCTTTACGCCCTGGGCCGGGGAGAGACGCGGCTCCAGGTCCTGTCCTGGGAGGCCCTGTCCTATCATACTATGCCCCCGCAGACCCTGTACTCCGCCGCCTTCACCCTGCATGTGGGCATGGAGGAGAGCCTGACGGATCTCACCGCCCGGCTCACCGCCGCCGGTTACAGCCGCTGCTCCATGGTGGAGGGCCCCGGCCAGTTCGCCCTCCGGGGCGACATTCTGGACGTGTTCTCCCCGGGTTCTCCGGACCCCATCCGGGCGGAGTTTTTCGGGGACGAGCTGGATACCATGGGCCGCTTCGACCCCAATACCCAGCGCCGGTCCGAGAATGTGTCGGAGGCCGTGATCCTGCCCGTGGCCGAGACCCTGACCAGACTTTCCCCCGGTGGGAACGAGGGTCTGGCCCAGCAGCTGGAAAAGCTCATTGCCCGGCAGAGGCGCCGCAAGACCCCCAACGAGACCTTGATCCGCACCCTGGAAACGGACCGGGAGAAGATATTCCAAGGCCTCAGCTTCCCGGCGGCGGACCGGTATATGGCCCTCATTTATCCCGAAAGCGCCACGGCCCTGGACTATCTGTCCCCGGAGACCCTGGTGGTCCTCTGTGACCACGGGACCCTCCACCGGGCGGCCCGGGACCGGATGAACGAGGTGGGCATGCAGCTGGACAGCTTTCTCCAGACCGGCACTCTGGCGGGGGAGCTGTGTGACTTCGTGGATACCTGGGAGGATTTCTGCCGCCGGCTCACGGGCCGCCAGGTGTGCTATATGGATGCCTTTTCCGGCGCCGCTTATCCGGAGGAATGCCCGCCTAAGCTTCTGACGGCCATGACCGCCAAGCAGCTGCCGGGCTACGGCGGCAATCTGGATACCGCCGCCTCGGACCTGTCCCATTACCAGCGCATGGACTTCCGGACTCTGGTCCTCTGCGGCAGCCGCCGCCGGGGGGAGATTTTGAAGCAGGCCCTCAGCGATAAGGGCATCTCCGCCTTCCTGGCTTTCCCCCTGCCCAAGCTGCCGGGCAAGGGCCAGATCCTCATTATCGAGGGCAGCCTGCCTGCCGGCATGGAATATCCCACCATTTCCCTGGCGGTGCTGACGGAGGGCCAGCTCATCGGCCGCCGGGAGACCAAGAAAAAGACGAAAAAGCCTGCCACCAACCGGCAGAAGCTCAATTCCTTTACGGACCTGACCCCCGGGGACCTGGTGGTCCATGACCAGTACGGCATCGGCCGCTATATCGCCATGGAGCAGATTCGAGTGGACGGGGCCGTAAAGGACTATGTAAAGATTGCGTACCAGGGCTCCGACGTGCTCTACGTCCCCGCCACCCAGCTGGACCTGGTGGGCAAGTACATCGGCGGCGGCGAGGACGCCCCGGTGAAGCTGAACAAAATGGGCACCGACGCCTGGCAGAAGACCAAGGCCCGGGCCCGAAAGGCCGCCAAGGACATGGCCGGGGAGCTCATCAAGCTTTACGCCGCCCGGAAAGGGGAGGCGGGCTACGCTTTCGCCGCCGACAGCCCCTGGCAGCAGGAATTCGAGCAGAACTTCCCCTACGCCGAGACCGACGACCAGCTCCGCTGTATTGCGGAGATCAAGGGGGACATGGAGTCTCCCGTGCCCATGGACCGGCTGCTCTGCGGCGACGTGGGCTTCGGCAAGACCGAGGTGGCCCTGCGGGCGGTGATGAAGTGCGTGCTGGACGGCAAGCAGGCCGCCATTCTGGTACCCACCACGGTGCTGGCCCAGCAGCACTATACCACGGCCCTGAGCCGGTTCTCCGGCTTCCCTGTGAATATCGACGTTCTCAGCCGGTTTCGTACCCCGGTCCAGCAGAAGAGGACTCTGGAAAATCTCCGGGCCGGTACGGTGGACCTCATTATCGGCACCCACAAGCTGCTGCAAAAGAGCGTTCAGTTCAAGGATCTGGGCCTTCTCATCGTGGACGAGGAGCAGCGCTTCGGCGTCACCCATAAGGAGCGGCTGAAGGAGCTGAGCCATGGGGTGGACGTTCTGACCCTGTCCGCCACCCCCATTCCCCGAACCCTGAACATGGCTCTGTCCGGCATCCGGGATATGTCCACCATTGAGGAGCCTCCGGCGGACCGATACCCGGTGCAGACCTTCGTCATGGAGCACTCCACGGCGGTCATCGACAACGCCATCCGCCGGGAGCTGGACCGGGGCGGGCAGGTCTATTACCTCCATAACCGTGTGGAGACCATCGACCGCTGTGCCGCCGGGATCCGGGACCGGCTGGGGGGCATTTCCGTAGGCGTGGCCCACGGCAAAATGTCCGAGGAAATGCTCAGCGACGTGATGCAGGCCATGAGTGAGGGCGAGATCCAGGTCCTGGTCTGTACTACCATCATTGAAACGGGCCTGGACATTCCCAACGTGAACACCCTGATCATTGAGGACGCGGACCGGCTGGGCTTGGCCCAGCTCCACCAGCTTCGGGGCCGGGTGGGCCGGGCCAATCGCCACGCCTATGCCTATTTCACCTACCGCCAGGACAAATCCCTGTCGGAGCAGGCGGAAAAGCGGCTCAATGCCATCCGGGACTTTGCGGAGTTCGGTTCCGGCTTCAAGATCGCCATGCGGGACCTGGAGATCCGGGGCGCCGGCAACCTTCTGGGGGCCGAGCAGTCGGGCCACATGATGTCCGTGGGTTATGATATGTACCTGAAGCTCCTGGAGGAGGCCGTCAACGAGCAGCGGGGCGAGAAACCGGCGGAGCCCGAGTGCACCGCGGACCTGAATGTAACGGCCAATATCGACAAAGCCTATGTGGAGCGGGGCGAGGAACGGATGGACCTGTACCGCCGCATGGCGGCCATCCGCACCCCGGAGGACGCCGAGGACCTGCTGGACGAGATCGTGGACCGGTACGGCGATCCCCCCAAGGGCGTTATCAACCTGGTGGACATTGCGCTGCTTCGGGCCAAGGCTTCGTCTCTGGGCATCCGGGACATCCGCCAGCGGGGGAACCAGGTGGTGTTTACCATGGAGAACCTCCATTTCGAGGCCGTGGGCGCCCTCTGCGCCGACCCGGGCTATAAGGGACGGCTGTTCTTTGACGCCTCCTCCAAGCAGCCCGCCCTGAAGCTGACCCTTCAAAAGGAGGACGGCCTGAAAGCCTCCAAGGCTTTCCTGGAGAAACTGGGGGCATTTCAGGATTTTAAGAAAAATTAAGGAGCTTCCGGCCGGGGCTTCGGTTGCAATCTCCGGGATTTGTGGTACTATAAAGGAAAATGTCAACGGTCGAGCCTCCGGCCTCCGGAGGACGGGGAGGGATCCGTCATGAAGAAGAAGGGAAAATTTGAACAGCCCCGGGACCCGGCCCGGCAGGACCGGGAAATGGCCCAGGCCCTGGATCGGGCCGCGGCGGACCTGTCCCCCCGCCGAAAGTCTGCCGGAAAAACTTCCGGCAAATTCGCCGGGAAAAAGGCCGCCTCCGCGCCTTCCCGGAAGAGTGCACCCCGGACCCCGGCTTCCCGGGCCGTATCAAAGGGGAATTCCAAGGCCCCCTGGATCGCCGCTCTGGCCCTGGCCGCGGCTGTGCTTCTGGTGGTAGGGGGGCTGTTCCTCTATGAGACCATGACGGATACGGGCCGGATCCTTCAAAACGTCTACGCCGGCTCCGTGAATCTGGGGGACATGAGCCGGGAGGATGCCTCCGCGGCCCTGACGGCCACCGCCCAGGGCTATGCGGAAAAGAACCTGACGGTGGTGCTGCCGGACTGCAAGCTGGTCCTGTCGCCCCAGGAGACCGGAGCCCGGCTGGATACGGAAAAGCTGGTGGCCGACGCCTGGGACTACGGCCGCACCGGCAGCGTCTTTGCCCGGCTGAAAGCCAGATCCTCCGTCAGGACCCGGCCCCATACCCTGGACCTGTCCGATTACCTGGTGCTGGATACGGAGTATATCCAGGGGGCTCTGACCCAGCTGTCCGGGGATGTGGCCAGCACCCTGACCCAGACTACCGTGGAGGTCACTGGCCGGGACCGGAAAACAGGCCAGACCATGGTGATTACCATGGGTACGGCGGACCGGTCCGTGGATATGGAGGGCCTGTACGCGAAAATTCTGAAGGCCTACGAGACCGACGACTTTTCCCCCATCCAGGCCTCTTACCGGGAGACCCTGCCGGATAAGCTGGACCTGAAGAAGATCTTCGACCGGTACTGCACGGCCCCCGTGGACGCGGTGCTGGATACCGAGACCTACGACGTGACCCCGGAGCAGGAGGGCTACGGCTTCGACCTGAATAAGGTCCAGACCCAGATAGACGAGGCTCGGGAGGGCCAGGTACTGACCGTGGCCTTCGGCCCTCTGGAGCCCAAGGTCACGGCGGAGTCCTTGGAAAAGGACCTGTTCCGGGATGTGCTGGGCCGGTGCTCCACGGATTATTCCAATATCCCCGCCCGGACCAATAACCTGATCCTGGCTTGTGAGGCTATTGACGGCTACATCATCAAGCCCGGCGAGATCTTCTCTTTCAACGACGTGGTGGGAGAGCGGACTGCGGAAAAGGGCTATCAGGACGCCCTCATTTACTCCGGCGGTCTGTCGGTGCCGGCTCTGGGCGGCGGCGTGTGCCAGGTGGCCTCCACCATTTACTGCTGCACTCTGTATGCGGACCTGGAGATCGTGGAGCGCTACTGCCATGAGTTCGTGGCGTATTACGTGCCTCATTGGGGCATGGACGCCACGGTGTACTGGGGCGCCCTGGACTTCCGGTTCCGGAATAATACGGACTACCCCATCCGGGTGGATGCCGACGTGTCCGACGGCTATGTGAACGTGTCCCTGGTTGGTACCGATACCAAGAGCTACACCGTGGATATTGAGACGGAGATCATCTCTTCCGACCCCTGGCAGGTCAAGTACCAGGAGATCCGCAAGGGCGACAGGGACTGGGGCAAGTATGAGGACGGCGAGACCATCGTGTCCCCCTACACCGGCTATAAGATCGAGACCTATAAGATCCGTACGGATAAAAAGACCGGCGAATCCACCAGGGAGTGGGAGGCCGAGTCCGTTTTCTCCCGCCGGGACCAGCTGATCGCCAAGGTCATCTCCGACGAGACCAAGCCCACGGAGCCTGCTCCCACGGAACCCGCCCCTACGGAGACCACGGCCCCTACGGAACCGACGGAGACCGAGCCCCCTACGGAGCCGACGGAGACCGAGCCCCCTACGGAGCCGGAACCCGAAACGGAGCCCGAGACGGGAACACCCTGACGCAAACGCCCCCGAAGGCTTGGCCTTCGGGGGCGTTTTTACGGAACGAAACGGGATAAGCGCCGGGCCCTTCCGCGGAAGGGCCCGGCGCTTATCCAAAACGAAAGAGCCGTCCGAGATGCTCGGACGGCTCCAAGGTTGATCAAGGGTTGGGCCAAGAAAAACGGCCTCCCGACGGGAAGCCGTTGTTTCCTGGTGACCCGTACGGGAATCGAACCCATGTTACCGCCGTGAAAGGGCGGTGTCTTAACCGCTTGACCAACGGGCCTGGTAGCGGCAATCTGACTTGAACAGATGACACACCGGGTATGAACCGGACGCTCTACCAACTGAGCTATGCCGCCATTTGCAGCAACGGAGAAACTTCCCCGAAACAGCAAGGATGATTATACCGGAAAAAGGAACGGTTGTCAAGGGAAAACCGGGGAATTTTTCGCCCGAAGCCGAAAAAATTTTAGTCCCGGTCCGCCAGCCGCCCCAGGACCCCGTCCTCATGGAGCCCCGTGATCTCCACGGTCCGGACCCGGTTGTGAAGCTCCCGGCCCGGGGCATAGACCCGGATGTAGTTTGCGGCGTGGCCCGTAAAATATTCCCCCCGGGGCTCCTCGAACAGGACCTCCTGGGTCGTGCCGATGAGACCCTCCCGGTAAGCTTGGCTCATTTTCTCCGCCACGGCGATGGCCTCGGCGGACCGGGCCTCCTTGGTCTCGTTGTTGTGCTGTCCCGGCATCTTGTCCGCCGGGGTCCCCGGCCGCCGGGAATAGGGGAAGATGTGCATGTCCGCAAAACCGCACTCCCGGATGAAGCGGAGGGACTGCCGGAATTCCTCCTCCGTCTCTCCGGGGAAGGCCACGATCATGTCCGTGGTAATGGCGCAGCCGGGGAAGGCCGCCCGCAGCTCCCGGCAGCTCTCCAGATACCGGGCCGTGTCGTACTTCCGGTTCATCCGCTTGAGGACCGTGTCGCAGCCGGACTGCATGCTCAGGTGGAAGTGGGGACAGAGGTTGGGGTACCGGGACAGCCGCTCACAGAACTCCGGGGTGATGATCCTGGGCTCCAGGGATCCCAGCCGGATCCGCACCTCCGGCACCGCCCGGCACAGGGCCTCCAATAGGTCCGTCAGCTTCGGCTTTCCCGGCAGATCCCGGCCCCAGGAGGCGATCTCGATGCCCGTGACCACGATCTCCCGGTAGCCTTCGTCCCGGAGGGCCTTGGCCTGGGCCAGGGCCTCCTCCAGAGGCTCCGACCGCACCGGCCCCCGGGCATAGGGAATGATGCAGTAGGAGCAAAAGTTGCAGCAGCCGTCCTGGACCTTCAGCATGGCCCGGGTCCGGGTGGGCAGCCCGCCCGCGGGCAGGACCTCAAAGTCCCGGCGCGCCAATGCCTTGTCCACTTCCTCCCGACGGACCCGATCCTGGGCCGTGGCCAGGACCATCTGCAAAAATTCCCGGCGGCTGCCGCTGCCGGACAGCACGTCCACCCCCAGGGCCCGGATGGCGTCGGGGTCCACCTGAGCATAGCAGCCGCAGACGCCGATGACGGCCTGGGGATTCTGTCTCCGGCACCGGCGGATCACCGCCCGGTTCTTCTTGTCTGCCACCGCCGTTACGGTGCAGGTATTGATGATGTAGCCGTCGCAGACCTCGGAAAAATCTCCGATCTCGTGACCCAGGGCCTGGAGCTGCTGCTCCATGGCCTGGGTCTCATACTGGTTGACCTTGCAGCCCAGGGTATAGAAGCTGAATTTCATGTGATAACCACCAAAAAAACGCCGGAGAAGCCGGGGAAAATTGTCCCAAACTCCCGGTGGAATTTGCGGGGAAAATCCGATATAATAGCGGTATTCATAAAGAACTCCGATTTCGCGGTTTTATTATACACGAAACGGAACGTTTTGTACAGGCGGGAGGAAACCCAAGTGCAGGAATTTTTCGTCAAGCTCTCTTCCTTTGATGATATCCGGGCCTTTGTGGTTCTGGCCACCACCCAGCCCTTTGAGGTCTACGCCCAGGTGCCCACCAAACGGGTCAGCGCAAAGTCCTTTATGGGCATGACCAGTCTGGACTACCGGAACCCCGTGCAGGTGGTGGGGGACTGTCCTCAGGAGGCGTGGGAGGAGTTCCGCCGGGCCGCCGACCGCTTTTTGGTGTGACCCTTTCTTTTGTGATAGACCGCTTTGGGCAATCGCCTGGGGCGGTTCTTTTTTTGCCTTCTCCGCATAGCCTGTACCAAGGGATCGGAGGAGGAAGGAACATGAAAAAACGAGTCTTTGCTTTTGCGCTGGCACTTTTACTTTGTCTGACGCCCCTGGACCTCCGGGCCCGGGCGGTGGAGCTGGAGGTCCCGGCCCCGGCGGCCATTTTGATGGATCGGACCACGGGCACCGTGCTTTTTGAGCGAAACGCCGATGAAAAACTGGCCCCCGCCAGCGTCACCAAGGTCATGACCCTCCTTTTGGTCATGGAGGCCATCGATTCGGGGAAGATCTCCTGGCAGGACCCGGTGACGGCCTCGGAGGCCGCTGCGGCCAAGGGCGGCAGTCAGGTCTATCTCAAGGTGGGGGAAACCATGACCGTGGAGGAAATGGTCAAGTCCGTGGCCGTGGCCTCTGCCAACGACTGCGCCTGCGCCCTGGCGGAGCTGCTCATGGGCACGGAGTCCGCCTTTGTGGAGCGGATGAACGAGAGAGCCCGGGAGCTGGGCATGGAGAACACCCGCTTTGTGAACTGCACGGGGCTGGACGACGGGGAGAACGCCTCGGAGCACCGGACCACCGCCCGGGACATCGCCCTTATGTCCCGGGAGCTGCTGAGCCATGAGGATATTAAAAAGTACACCACCATCTGGATGGATACCGTCCGGGACGGAGCCTTCGGGCTTTCCAATACCAATAAGCTGGTGCGGTTTTATGAGGGCACCACGGGCCTCAAGACCGGCTTCACCTCGGCGGCGGGCTACTGCCTGTCGGCCAGCGCGGAGCGGGATGGCATGGAGCTCATCGCCGTGGTGCTGAACTGCAAGTCCAGCGCCGAGCGATTCCAGGCGGCCCGGGCCATGCTGGACTACGGCTTTGCCAATTACGCCCTGGTCTCCGCCCGGCCGGAGGAGGACCTGGCCGCGGTCCCCGTGATCCTGGGCAAAGAGAGCTTCCTCGTCCCTGAGCTTCGGGGAGAGGAAATGCTCCTTGTCGACAAGGAAAAAAAGAGCGGGATCCGCCGGGACGTGAGCCTTCTGCCGGAGATCCAGGCTCCGGTGCAGGCAGGCCAGCGGCTGGGGACCTTGACGGTCCGGGCCGGGGAGGAGATCCTGGCGGAGCTGCCCTTGACGGCCCCTCGGGCCGTGGCGCGGAAGACGTATTGGGAGCTGTTCAGGGACCTTCTGGCCCGGGTCTGTATGTGCCTTTGAGGAATTTGTGGGAAATATCCAAAACCCGGGCCGTTTTTCGGGTAATTTGCCGGTTGCGGCGGCCTTGCGGGGTGTGATAAAATATCCGTATTCAGGCGGTCTCTGCCCTACTCCACTGTATAGGCGGGACACGTCAAAAAAGGAGGAAAAATAACCCCGCCGGACTCGCGGTGCGGCAGTGTGGAGACCTGTCGTAATGTGGTGCCGTCTTTCATGGGCGGCCACGAGGCGCAATTTGCGGAGGCATTTGCGCCGGAGTCGATGCAAATGGCAAGTGTTACCCTGAAAAACATCATGAAGATCTACCCTCAGACGGAGGACGCTGGCAAGAAGAAAAAGAAGAAGAGCAAGGATGAGCCCGAGAAGGAAAAGGCCAACCTGCTGGTGACCGACCGCGGTGTGGTCGCTGTCCATGATTTCAACCTGGAGATCAAGGACAAGGAGTTCATCGTTCTGGTCGGACCTTCCGGCTGCGGCAAGTCCACCACCCTGCGTATGGTGGCCGGCCTGGAAGAGATTACCGAAGGCGACCTGTACATTGGCGACAAGCGCGTTAACGACGTGGCTCCCAAGGACCGGGACATCGCCATGGTTTTCCAGAACTACGCTCTGTATCCCCACATGACCGTGTATGATAACATGGCCTTTGCTCTGAAGCTGCGCAAGACCCCCAAGGCCGAGATCGACAAGAAGGTCCGCCAGGCGGCTGAGATCCTGGATATCACCCAGTATCTGCAGCGGAAGCCCAAGGCCCTGTCCGGCGGTCAGCGTCAGCGTGTTGCCATCGGCCGGGCTATCGTCCGTGACCCTCAGGTGTTCCTGATGGACGAGCCTCTGTCCAACCTGGACGCCAAGCTGCGTAACCAGATGCGTGCCGAGATCATCAAGCTCCGCGAGAGAATCGATACTACCTTTATTTATGTTACCCATGACCAGACCGAGGCCATGACCCTGGGCGACCGGATCGTCATTATGAAGGACGGCTTCATCCAGCAGATCGGCACGCCTCAGGAGGTCTTCAACCATCCCTATAACCTGTTCGTGGCCGGCTTCATCGGTACGCCTCAGATGAACTTCTTCGATGCCAAGCTTGTAAAGAAGAATGGCAAGTACTGCGTCGAGGTGGACGGCGAGTCCGTGGAGCTGTCCGAGGAGAAGCAGGCAAAGCTGGCTGCCAACAACGTGGCGGAGCAGGACGTGACCCTGGGCGTTCGTCCCGAGCACATCCAGCTGACGGACAACGGCATTGCCGCCACCGTGGACGTGTCTGAGATGATGGGCTCCGCCGTGCACCTGCACGTGTCCGCCTGCGGTAAGGACGTGGTCATCGTGGTGCAGACCATGGATATGACCGGCCATGAGCTGGCCAGCTTCACCATGGGTGCCAAGGTCCACTTCACCTTCAACGGCAATGTGGCCCACGTCTTCAGCAAGGAGACCGGCGTCAACCTGGAGGCCTAAGTTCAGAATCAAAGCGGTGCGGCGAAAGCTGCACCGCTTTTTTACGCAGAGAGGCCGCTCCTGATATGGGGGCGGCCTCTTTTCACAGAAAGGCACCCGCAGACCATGCCTGCGGGTGCCTTTGGGGCGGGCGCTCAGCCCATGAGCTCCCGGAATTTTGTCATGTCCAGGGCAGTGATGCCGGCCTGGGCCAGGTCTTCCGGCGTCACCCGGTCCGGCGTGGCCTCCGGGCCCACTGTGCAGCGGTAGAGAATATTGGCCGCGCTGTCATAGTATTCATATTGGATGCCCGTTTCCACCTGGGCCACGGACAGGGTGTCCAGAGGCTCCTCCCCCTCCGAATCTCCGTCGGCGTAGATCTGCATCTGGGATCCGTCCTGGTTCTCCTCCTCATTGTCCTGGGGATAGGGCAGCAGGGACTGGATTCTGTCATAGAGCTCCTGAGCCGTCATGGAGGTCTCCTCCGGCGCCAGGGTGCACTGCTCTATGAGATCCGCCATGGCGGGCTTATGGGCGATCATCAAACTGGGAACAATGATCAGCAGGGCCAGAATGACCACAATAACGATCACGGTGATCTGTAAAAATCGGTTCATGGTGTTGCCTCCCGGGAAAATTGCACCTATTATATCAGACTTGGGTCCCGCCGTCAATTGCGCCTTGGGAGGATGAATGGCCCGGAGCCGCAAGGAACTCGGATCCTTGTGAAAATGCACAAGATAGTTGGGCGAAATATGGGAAATGGCGGGAAAGACTTGACAAATCTTCACAAAAGCATTAAAGTATCTCATTAGTGGGAACTTTTGGCACCCGGATCCGGGATCCGGCGCCGGAATTCCGTGCATCAACTCCGCCGCCATCGCGGCGTTTCAGAAAGAGTGTGAGCTATGAACACAAATTATGAATGCAGCACCATCCTCAGAATGACCGAGGCTCAGCTGAAGCTGAAAAACGATGTGAACCTCCAGGAGGCCACCCCCCAGGAGCTTCATGAGGCCCTGTCCTCCGCTGTGATGATGGTGATCAGCGAGAACTGGAACAAGAGCAAGCGGGCCCGGTTCCAGCAGCGCAAGGCCTATTATTTCTCCGCCGAGTATCTGATCGGCCGGCTGGTGTACAGCAACCTGTTCAACCTGGGGATCCTGGAGGAGATGAAGAAGACCTTCCTGGCCCAGGGCGTGGACCTGGGCTGCCTGGAGGAGATCGAGGATGCCGCCCTGGGCAACGGCGGCCTGGGCCGTCTGGCGGCCTGCTTCCTGGACTCCGCCGCCACCTGCGACCTGCCCCTGTCCGGCTACGGCCTGCGGTACCGCTTCGGCCTGTTCAAGCAGAAGTTTGACGCCAACGGCAGCCAGAAGGAGACCGCCGACGACTGGACCAAATTCGGCGATCCCTGGTCCTACCGCCGGTATAACCACACGGTGAAGATCCAGTTCCCGGATCATACCGTCCTGGCCGTGCCCTATGACGTGCCCGTTATCGGCTACGACACCGACAATATCAACACCCTGCGGCTGTGGCAGTGCGAGGCCGAGGAGGAGCTGGACTTTGACGCCTTTAATGCCCAGGATTACCAGCGTGCTCTGGACGCCAAGAACAAGGCCGAGGACATCACCCGTGTTCTGTACCCCAACGACTCCACCTGGGAGGGCAAGCGCCTGCGGATCAAGCAGCAGTATGTGCTGTCCTCCGCCTCCCTGCAGGATATGCTTCGGACCTACAAGTCCGCCCACGGCTCCGACCTGTCCCGGTTCGCCGAGTTCTACGCCGTCCAGCTCAACGATACCCACCCCGCCATGTCCATTCCGGAGCTGATCCGGCTGCTCATGCGGGAGGGCATGACCTTCGAGCAGAGCTTTGACATTGCCCAGAAGACCTTCTCCTACACCAACCACACCGTCATGGGCGAGGCCCTGGAGAAGTGGGACCTGGGCCTCATGCGCAGCGTGGTGCCGGAGATCGTGGACATCATCCAGCGGATCGATGCCAAGCTCAAGAGCGAGCACCCCGGCCTTTATATCATCAAGGACAACACCGCCCATATGGCCCTGCTGTCTGTGTACGTGTCCAGCTACGTCAACGGCGTGGCGGAGATCCACTCCGAGATTCTGAAGCACGACCTGTTCAAGGATTGGTACGCCGTGTACCCGGAGCGGTTCCAGAATAAGACCAACGGCGTCACTCCCCGCCGGTGGATGGGCCTGTGCAACCCGGAGCTGAGCCAGATGATCCGCTACCGGGTGGGCGGCGACTTCCTGAAGGACCTGGAGCTGCTGGGCAAGCTGAAGCCCATGATCGACGACGATATGATCCGCCAGTTCAATGAGGTCAAGTTCCTGAAGAAGCAGCAGCTGGCCGCCGTTATCGAGAAGAACGAGGGCGTCACCATCGACCCCAATTTCATTTTTGATGTTCAGGTCAAGCGGCTCCATGAGTATAAGCGGCAGCTGATGAACGCCCTGTCCATTGTGGATATTTACTTCCGTCTGAAGGACGGCAGCCTGACGGACTTCCATCCCACGGTGTTCATCTTCGGCGCCAAGTCCGCCCCTGGCTACGCCCGGGCCAAGGCCATCATCCGTTATATCAACCGCGTCGCCAAGATGATCAACAACGACCCCGCCGTTCAGGATAAGCTGAAGGTGGTCTTCGTCCAGAACTACAACTGCTCCTATGCCGAGCATATTATCCCCGCCGCGGATATTTCCGAGCAGATCTCTCCTGCGGGCTACGAGGCCTCCGGCACCGGCAACATGAAGCTGATGCTCAACGGTGCCGTGACCCTGGGTACTCTGGACGGTGCCAACGTGGAGATCGTCCAGCAGGCCGGTGCCGAGAACAACTATATCTTCGGTGCCACCGTGGAGCAGATCAACCAGGCCAGGCCCACCTACTGGGCCCGGGGCATCTACAATGTCAACGACCGGCTCCGCCGGGCCATGGACACCCTGGTGGACGGCACCGTCCCCACGGACGATGACCAGCGGGAGCTGTACACCAGCCTCCTGGACGGCGCCTCCTGGCATAAGGCCGATAACTACTTCGTCCTTCTGGATTACGCGCCCTATATGGATGCCAAGCTGAAGGCAAACCGGGACTACGCCGACCGTTTGGCCTTCGGCCGGAAGTGCCTGGAGAACATCGCCTCCGGCGCCAAGTTCTCCTCCGATCGGACCATTCGCCAGTATGCCGATGAGATCTGGCACATTCGCCCCACCAAGCGCTAAAAATGCATAGCCTCGCAGAGTTTGCCGCCCGCAGGCGGCAAATCAAGTGAGATTATTTTCTCCGGCGGCGTGTACGTCGGGGAAAATACCTTTCAGGCCGCAAGTGTGGGCAAGGGCCGCTGCGGCGGCCCTTGCCTGCGCGCGGCGGACTGCGGGCCTTTTGTCGGGAAAGCCGGTCGGTTTTCCCGACAGCTTCAGCGGAGGCGCAGCCTCCGCTTTTTCTTTACTTGCGGGAACGCCCGGTGTATGGTATGATATTGAGGTAAATGCCATCCTATGGAATAAAGGGGGACCCTTCCGTGGAACAGGGGAAATTTCTCAAAAACAAGCTGTATTTGGCTCTGTTGGGCAGCTTCCTGGGCCTGTATCTGGTGCAGATGATCCTGTCTCTGGCCGGGGTCCGGGGCAATGCTCTTGTGTACGTGCTGGCCGTTCTCTTCGCCCTTTCCGCGGCGGGGATGCTGGCGGTGGGGTACCTCCGGCGGCAGCATGTGCTTCTGACCGTGACGGCGGTTTATGGCTGCGTCCAGGTCTTGCTGTTTCTCCTGTCCATTCCCGGCATGATTACGGGGAAGGACTCTCTGCCCCTGCTGGTGGAGAAGCTGCTGTTCGTGCCGGGCTACGGTCTGGCGGCGGGAGGCTACCTGTGGCGCTGGGCCTTCGCCCTGTACTGGGGCGTGATCTTTTTCGGGGCTCTGGAGGCCACGGGCCGGGAGTTGGGCAGGTGGATCTCCCGCTGGTTCTCCGATCTGTTTCACAAGAAGAACAAGTGACCGCCGGAGCGGGACAGAAAATTTCTGGAAACACCCTCGGAACGGTTGACTTTTGGCCGAAATCGTGTATACTGTGCCATAGAAAGAAATAATGACCCGTGAAACTTTTCAGGAAAGCGGCCTTGTGCCCGCCGAAGGATTAAAAGTCTCAGGTATCCCCCGTGGGGATGGGACTGAAAAGTGGAGGACTCTCTGGAGAACACATTGAGTTGTGTGCCGAAGGTGCAAAGCGGCCTGCCGCTGAATCTCTCAGGCAAATGGACAGAGACGCGATCGGCCGGTTTCCGGCTGTGCTTTGCGGCGCTTTTGTGCGGTCCTCCTTAGGATCGCATATTTTTTTGTATTTTTAGAAAGAGGGAACGATCATGTACGGTAAATTGCTGGATTCCATTGGCTTTGTAAAGGACTTTGACCCGGATGTGGCGGCCATGATGGACCGGGAACTGCTGCGCCAGCAGAACGGCCTGGAGCTTATCGCCTCCGAGAACTTCGCATCCCCGGCGGTGATCGCCGCCATGGGCTCCATCCTCACCAATAAGTATGCCGAGGGCCTGCCCGGCAAGCGCTATTACGGCGGCTGCCAGTATGTGGACGAGTTGGAGAGCCTATGCATCCAGCGGGCCAAGGATCTGTTCGGCGCAGAGTTTGCCAATGTGCAGCCCCATTCCGGCGCCCAGGCCAACGCTGCCGTGGAGTTGGCTCTGCTGCAGCCCGGCGACACCCTCATGGGCATGAGCCTGGCCAACGGCGGCCACCTGACCCACGGCAGCCCCGCCAACATCTCCGGCAAGTACTACAACGTGGTCTCCTACGGCGTCAACGCCGAGACCGGCCGCATCGACTATGACGAGATCCGGGACCTGGCCAAGAAGGCCCAGCCCAGGCTCATCATCGCCGGCGCCTCCGCCTATCCTCGGGCCATCGATTTCAAGCTCTTTGCGGACATCGCCCATGAGGTGGGCGCCGTTCTCATGGTGGATATGGCCCACATTGCCGGTCTGGTGGCCGGCGGCGTCCACCAGAGCCCCGTTCCCTATGCGGATATCGTTACCACCACCACCCACAAGACCCTCCGGGGCCCCCGGGGCGGCCTGATCCTGGCCAAAGAGGAGTTTGCCAAGAAGCTGAATTCCGCCGTGTTCCCCGGTACCCAGGGCGGCCCTCTGGAGCATGTCATTGCCGCCAAGGCCGTGTGCCTGAAGGAGGCCATGTCTCCGGAGTTCAAGGTCTACGCCCAGAACATTGTGAAAAACGCCAAGGTCCTGGCCCAGGGCCTTTTGGACGAGGGCTTTGACCTGGTCACCGGCGGCACGGATAACCACCTGATGCTGGCAGACCTGCGGCCCATGCACATCACGGGCAAAGAGCTGCAGAACCGGCTGGACGAGAACCACATCACCCTGAACAAGAACGCCATCCCCAACGATCCGGAGAAGCCCGCCGTCACCAGCGGCGTCCGGGTGGGCACGGCGGCGGTCACAACCCGGGGCCTGGGCGAGGAAGAGATGAAGCGGATTGCCCACTGCATCGGCATGACGGCCCGGGATTTCGAGGGCACGGCCCAGGAGGTCAAGGCCACCGTTGCCGAGATCTGCCGGAAGTTCCCCCTGTATCGGTAAACGAACATCCCCCGGATGTGTATCCGGGGGATGTTTTCTATCTTCGGAGGATCTGATTCAAGAATTGGACAAAGCGGGGGTCCTGATCCAGCTGCACCTGGGTAAGGCCGTAGCTTCGGATCCGGCTGCCCAGCTCCTCCCGGAGCATGGCCCGGTATTCGGCATCCTCCGAGTATTCGTGCAGGGTACATAGACCCTGGCCTGCGGCGGAACGAAGGGCGGCGAAAAGGTCGGGAATTTTCTCCTCCCGGATCACCGTGACGGCATGGGGGCACACCAGCTCCGGCTCCCAGCCGGTCTGGCCTTCCAGAAAGTCCTCCTCTGAAACGGCGTAAAGAGAACAGCTTTTTCCCCCATATACCCGCTGAAAAGCCCCCGGATAGCACTCCCAGAGCTCCGGAATTCCCTTTTCTTCGTCCATAAGAAGGTCAAAATCGTCCTTCGGCGCCCCAAAACACAGGGCTGTGACCCGGGTCCGGATGGCGTAGACATAGGGAATCTTGTGGGTAGAACGGTGGGGGATCAGCTCGGTCAGTCCCGGCGTTTGGGAGGCGTGGTAAAGCATAGACGATTCTCCTTGTGTATTTTAAGTCGAAAAAGTCCCGCCTTTGCCATCAAAGGCGGGACTGCTGTTTGGATTACACCAGCCGGCTGCCGGCGGGGATCTTGTCGTCCAGCATTACGAGGTTCAGCTTGTCGCCCCGCTCCGCGCTGAGCAGCATGCCGCAGCTGAGCTGGCCCATCATCTTCCGGGGGGCCAGGTTGGTGACGGCGACCAGGGTCTTGCCCACCAGCTCCTCGGGCTTGTAGTACTTGGCAATGCCCGAGAGGATCTGCCGGGGGGTGCCGGTGCCGTCGTCCAGCTGGAACTTCAGGAGCTTCTCGCTCTTCTTCACGTTCTCGCAGGCCAGGACCTTCACCACCGTCATTTCCACCTTCTCGAACTGGTCGAAGGCGATCTCCGGCAGAGGCTCCGGCAGAGGATCGGCCTGCGGGGCGGCAGGCTTGGCCGTCAGCTCCTCCAGCTCCTTCAGTTCCTTCTCGGCATCGATTCGGGGGAACAGGGCGGGGCCGGACACCACGGTGACGGTGCCGCTCAGAGCGCCGTAGGTCCCCAGAGCATCCCAGCCCATGGGGGCGCCGCCCAGCCGCTTGCCGATCTCCTGGGCGGTGGCGGGCATGAAGGGGGTCAGCAGGCCGCCGCAGATCCGGATGGCCTCCAGCAGGTTGTACATGACCCGGGCCAGCCGGGCCTTTTTGCCCTCGTCCTTGCTGAGCTTCCAGGGCTCGTTCTCATCGATATACTTGTTGGCCCGAGAAATGACCTTGAAGATCTCCCCCAGGGCGTTCTGGAAGGCGTACTTCTCCATCTGGGCCTCCACCCGGTCCCGGAGATTGGAGGCCAGGGCCATCAGCTCCCCGTCCTTCTCTTCGTCGGCCTCCTGGTCGGCGGGCAGCGTGCCGCCAAAGTACTTCTGCACCATTGCCACGGTCCGGGACACCAGGTTGCCCAGGTCGTTGGCCAGATCCGTGTTGATGCAGGAGATCAGAGCCTCGTTGGAGAAGTTGCCGTCGGAGCCGAAGGGGAAGGTCCGCAGCAGGAAGAACCGCAGCGCGTCGGTGGAGTACCGCTCCGCCAGCAGATAGGGGTCCACCACGTTGCCCTTGGATTTGGACATTTTGCCGCCGTCCAGCAGGAGCCAGCCGTGGCCGAAGACCTTCTTGGGCAGGGGCATGCCCATGCTCATGAGCATGGCGGGCCAGATGATGGAATGGAACCGGACGATCTCCTTGCCCACGAAGTGCACGTCGGCAGGCCAGAACTTGTCGTAGTCGTTGTATTTCTCGTTCATGAAGCCCAGGGCGGTGCAGTAGTTGAACAGAGCGTCCACCCACACATAGACCACGTGGCCCGGGTCAAAGTCCACGGGCACGCCCCAGGTGAAGCTGGTCCGGGATACGCACAGATCCTCCAGACCGGGATCAATGAAGTTCTTCACCATTTCGTTGACCCGGCTCCGGGGCTCCAGAAAGTCGGTGTTTAAGAGAAGATCCCGAACGGGCTGGGCGTACTTGGACAGCCGGAAGAAGTAGGCCTCCTCCTCGGCGGGCTGGACCTCCCGGCCACAGTCCGGGCACTTGCCGTCCACCAGCTGGCTCTCGGTCCAGAAGGACTCGCAGGGGGTGCAGTACATACCCTTATAGGTGCCCTTGTAGATGTCTCCCTTTTCGTACATCTTCCGGAAGATCTTCTGAATGGCCTCCACATGATAGTCGTCGGTGGTGCGGATGAACCGGTCGTAGGAGATGTTCATGAGCTTCCACAGGTCCAGGACGCCCTTCTCTCCGGTGACGATGTTGTCCACGAACTGCTTGGGGGTGACGCCTGCGGCCTTGGCCTTGTCCTCGATCTTCTGGCCGTGCTCATCGGTGCCGGTCAGGAACATGACGTCGTAGCCCTGGAGCCGTTTGTACCGGGCCATGGCGTCGGTGGCCACGGTGCAGTAGGTGTGGCCGATGTGGAGCTTGTCGGAAGGATAGTAGATGGGCGTGGTGATATAGAACCTGCCCTTGCATTTTTCACACATGGAATGACCTCCTAATGGGATCCGCCGGAAAAGCGGGAAATCTCGTAAATTTTATTATATACAGACCGGGAAAAAATAGCAAGTCCAACGGGGCATTTTTCGGAAAAACCGGGATTTTTCAGGGGATCCGGTACAGACGCTTCCCGTTTTCAAAGGTGGCGTTCTCCGCCTCCTCCAGGGAAATGCCCCGGATCTCGGCCAGCTTTTCCGCCATGCGGTACACATAGCCGGGATCATTCCGCCGCCCCCGGAAGGGCTCCGGGGCCATATAGGGGCAGTCGGTCTCGATAACGATCCGCTCCAGGGGAATGGCTGCCGCCGCCTCCAGGGCCCGCCGGGCGTTTTTGAAGGTCAGCACCCCGGTAAAGCCGATGTACCAGCCCCGGGCCACCAGGTATTCCGCCATTTCCCGGGAGCCGGAGAAGCAGTGGAACACTCCCGTCACATCGGGAAATTCCGAGACGATCCGGAGCCCGTCCTCATGGGCCTCCCGCTCATGGATGATAACGGGCAGGTCCAGCTCCCGGGCCAGAGCCATCTGCTTTCGGAAGGCCTCCTGCTGGACCTCCCGGGGAATGTCCTCATAGTGATAGTCCAGGCCGATCTCCCCGATGGCCTTGACCCTGGGGCTTTGGGCCAGGCGGCGATAGGCCTCCATGGTGTCGTCGTTGACCTGGTCCGCATCGTCGGGGTGGCTGCCCACGGCGGCATAGATCCAGTGGTGCTTTTCTGCCAGGGCCAGGGCGGCCCGGGAAGAGGGCAGACTGCACCCCGGGTCCATGAGCAGTCCGATGCCCTTTTGGGGCAGCTCCCGCAGGAGGGTCTCCCGGTCCTCGTCGAACCGTGCGTCGTCCAGGTGGGCGTGGGTGTCAAACAGCATAAGATTCCTCTTTTACAGATCGTTTTGTTCCAGATAAATGAGCAGCACGGCAATGTCCGCCGGGCTGACTCCGGAGATCCGCTCCGCCTGTCCCAGGGACAGGGGCCGGATCTCCGACAGCTTCTGCCGGGCCTCCAGCCGCAGCCCGCCGATGGACTCATAGTCCAGGTCCGGGGGCAGCTTGTGAGCTTCCTCCCGGCGGAATTCCTCCACCTGCCGCAGCTGCCGGGTGAGATACCCGGCATATTTCAGCTGGATCTCCACCTGACCGGTGACGGCCTTGGGAAGCTCCGGCCGCTCCTTGTCAAAGGGCGCCAGGTCCTCATAGCCCAGCTGGGGCCGCCGGACCAGATCCGCCAGCCGGGCGGAGCCGGATACCGGCGCCGTGCCCGCTTTAAGGAGCAGATCGTTCAGCTCCGGGCTTTCCGAGAGGCCCGTGGATTCCAGCCGTCGGATCTCCCGGCGGACGGCCTCGTATTTCTCCTCCACCGCCCGGAGCCGCTCCGGGGGCACCAGCCCCACCCGGCAGCCCGTGGGGGTCAGCCGCTGGTCGGCATTGTCCTGCCGGTGGAGCAGCCGGTATTCGGACCGGCTGGTCATGATCCGATAGGGCTCTTCGGTGCCCTTGGTCACCAGATCGTCAATGAGGATCCCGATGTACCCCATGTCCCGGGTCAGGATCATGGGGGGTTCACCCTTGAGCTTCAGGGCGGCATTGATCCCGGCCACTAAACCCTGGGCAGCCGCCTCCTCATAGCCGGAGGTGCCGTTGAACTGGCCCGCCCCGTAGAGACCGGAGATCTTCTTGGTTTCCAGGGTGGGCAGCAGCTCCGTGGGGTCTACGCAGTCATATTCGATGGCATAGGCCGGGCGCATGACCTCCGCCTGTTCCAGCCCCACTACGGTGTGGAGCATTTGCAGCTGCACGTCCTCCGGCATGGAGGAGGAAAAGCCCTGGATGTACCACTCGTCGGTGCCCAGGCCGCAAGGCTCCAAAAACAGCTGGTGCCGCTGCTTTTCGGCGAAGCGGACCACCTTGGTCTCAATGCTGGGGCAGTACCGGGGCCCCACCCCCACAATGGTGCCGTCGTAAATGGGGCTTCTGCCCAGATTCTCCCGGATGATCCGGTGGGTCTCCGGGTTGGTATAGGTCAGGTAACACACCGCCCGGTTCTCCGGGGCCTTTTCCGTGGTGAAGGAGAAGGGTTCCGGATCCTCGTCCCCGGGCTGGGGCTCCATTTTGGAAAAATCAATGCTCCGGCGGTTGACCCGAGGGGGCGTGCCGGTCTTGAACCGCCGCATGGACAGTCCCAGGTCCCGGAGACAGTCCGTCAGCCCCTCGGCGGCATGCATACCGTCGGGGCCGGAGGGATAGGCGCAGTCTCCGATGAAAACCTCTCCCTGCAAATAGGTCCCCGTGGCCAGGATCACCGCCCGGACCCGGTATTCGCCCCCCAGCTGGGTCCGGACCCCGGTGACGGCGCCGTTTTGGGTGAGAATTTCCGTGACCATAGCCTGCTTCAGGTCCAGATTTTCTTGAATCTCCAGCACGTGCTTCATGTGCTCCTGGTATTTTCTCCGGTCCGCCTGGGCCCGAAGGGAGTGGACTGCGGGACCCTTGCCCCGGTTCAGCATCCGGTACTGGATGCAGCAGGCATCGGCGGCCCTGCCCATTTCGCCCCCCAGGGCGTCCAGCTCCCGGACCAGGTGGCCCTTGCCGGTGCCGCCGATGGCGGGGTTGCAGGGCATGTTGCCCACGGCGTCCAGATTGATGGTAAAGATCACGGTGCGGAGCCCCAGCCGGGCGGCGGCCAGAGCCGCCTCGATCCCCGCGTGCCCGGCGCCGATCACCGCAATGTCATATTCTCCCATGAAATATCCCATAGGGCTGCCTCCAGGAATACTGAAATTCTTTTACGATACCGGTTATTATAGCAAAACTTCCGGAAAATCACAAGGTTTTCCGGAAGACTTTACATAATGTGTTATTGTTTCAGGTCCTTGACCAGGGCAATCAGATGGTCGAGCTGGTCGCTCCGCAGGCCCTTTGCGGCCTCAAAAAGCTCCTTTGCTTTTATGGGGTCTGGCTGATCCGTGGAGAAAAATTCCTCGGGGGTAAGACCAAAATAGTCGCAGATGTAAAAGAACATGGTCAAAGAGGGCAGATTCACGCCGTTTTCGATGTTGTTAATATAGCCGGCGCTTTGTCCCAGGGACAGGCTCATGTCCCGGGCGGAGACCCCTTTTTTCATCCGAAGCTCTATCATTCGCTGGGCAAACTGCTCTTTCTCCATGGAATCACCTCATTTCTGTACAATTGTACTATACGAAATTTACAAATACGTATAGTTTAATTAGCAATTTTTATTGACATATATATTTAAAGTAGTTATAATGAAGAAAACTAGCGGGTTAGGCTAGAGAATACCGGCTTGTGAAAGGAGGTGTGGAAGGATGGCGCGTTGTTATTATCTTGACTACAAAAGCAATAGCTTATTCGGAAACGCAAACGACAAGTACCTATGTAAGCTTTGCGGCAGACAGTTTGATGTCAATGACCCCCAGGTGAAATTTACCTGCAATCCGGACTACGGCGAAGAATACAAGAAGTGTCCCATCTATCAAAGCAGGCGGTATTGATTGCGGGACTAAGGAACAGAGCCAGATAGAAGGGAGAATTTCAGAATATGGGGATCGTGGGCACTGCTATTCTAGTAATTGCAGGTATAAGCGCTGCAGGGATTTTCCTAAAATGCTCAGTAATGGGATTCGTATATGTTTGGGTCTGCAGTTGGACGGGCTATTGGAGCGAATGCTTTGATGAAGCACATGTTAGTCATTTCCTATGTATGGTTGACGCAATTCTAGGCCTTCCTGGAGCGGTATTGGCGTTCATTGTCAGTATTCCTACATTGCATTTTTTGAGCTGGTTCTAGTTACAACCTGACGCAGTCCACGGATTGCCCATATGCTGGATACAAAAAAGTTCCGTTCACCCGCAAAAGGCGAACGGAACTTTTCTTATGGATTGGAAACGCTTTGAAGGTCTGCCGGTTATTTTCCGTAGGCGTCCAGAGCCAGCTTCATGGAGCCGTAGATCCCTGCGTCATTGCCCAGAGAGGCCAGGGCAAAGGGGATCCCCCGGCAGGCATGGAAAGCGTATTTCTCGTAATAGGGCCGGATTCCGTCCAGCAGCACCTGGCCCGCCTTGGAGACGCCGCCGCCGATGACCACCATCTCCGGGTCCACCACGCAGGTGACCTTGGCGATGAAATAGCCCAGGTCGTCGTAAACCTGATCCAGGATCTTATTTGCCAGCTTGTCCCCCTTGGCGGCGCAGTCGAACAGGTCCTTACAGGAGAAATTCTCCATGTCCCGGAGCAGGGAGGGGGCGGGATCCTCTGCAAGGATCCGGTGGGCCGTGCGTACGATGCCGGTGGCGGAGCCGTACTGCTCGGCGCAGCCCCGGTTGCCGCAGCCGCATTGGGCGGTCTCGGTCCGGTCCGTGGGGATGTGGCCCACCTCGCCGCCGGCGCCGTGGACGCCGCAGAGGATCCTGCCGTCCAGGATGATGCCGCCGCCGATGCCGGTACCCAGGGTGAACAGGACCATATTTTTGCAGCCGGCGGCGCCGCCCTGCCAGCTTTCGCCCAGAGCCGCCACGTTGGCGTCGTTTCCCGCCTTTACGGGGATGCCGGTGAGAGCCTCCAGGTCGCCCTCCACGTCCACCACGCCCCAGCCGGTGTTGACGCAGCGGTTCACCACTCCGTTGGGCCGCACTGCGCCGGGAACGCCGACGCCGATGCCCAGAATGTCCTGGGCCGTTAGGTTATGGGCGGCAAGATAGCCCTTTACCGCCTCGGCAACATCCGGCAGAATGGCCGAGCCGTTGTTGGAGGTGTCCGTGGGGATCTCCCACTTGTCCAGGAGATGTCCCTCCCGGTCAAAAAAGCCCAGCTTCACCGTGGTGCCGCCGACGTCAATGCCAAATCCGTACCCCTTCATATCTGTCCTCATTTCCGGGCCGAGCGCCCTGTATTATAAAAGACATTATATCGGACTTCTTGAAAAAATTCCACAGTTTATGGAAAATTTCAGGAATATTTCAAGGAAGAGGCACAGGGGACTTGCGTTTTTCCTGCTCTTCTTGTAATATGTTATGTGGACCCGCAGGCGCTGCCTGCGGATGGAAACAGACAATGTTGGGCGGATCGATCCGCCCGTGAAAGGACGTGCTTGATATGATTACTGTGGATCTTTCCAACGTATGGGGCGATCTGTCCCTGCCGGATCTTCTGGCTATGGAAAAAAGTGTGGAGTCGGCCCACAAGACCCTGACGGAGGGCTCCGGCGAGGGGTCCGACTTTTTGGGCTGGCTGGACCTGCCCGCGGCGGAGGAGACCGACGAAATGCGCCGGATCCGCATGGCCGCAGACCGGATCCGGGAGAATTCCGACGTGTTCGTGGTTGTGGGCATCGGCGGCAGCTATCTGGGCCCCCGGGCCGCCATTGAGCTCATGCAGGGGGTAAACCACAACATTGGTAAGGGCAAGGGCAACCCCCAGGTCTTCTACGCCGGCAACGGCCTGTCTACCCGGGGCTGGAATGAGCTTCAGCGCCTGCTGGAGGGCAAGGATTTCTCCGTGGCCTTCATCTCCAAGTCCGGCACCACCACCGAGCCCGCCATTGCCACCCGTGCCCTGCGCTGGATGCTGGAGCGGAAGTACGGCGCCGACAAGGCCAAAAAGCGGATCTTCGCCATTACGGATCCCGTAAAGGGCGCCCTGCGGCAGATGGCCACGGAGGAGGGCTGGGAGACCTTTGTGATCCCCCCCGATGTGGGCGGCCGGTACAGCGTGCTGTCTCCCGTGGGCCTTTTGCCCATGGCCGTAGCCGGCATCGATATTCGTAAGGTCATGGCCGGTGCGGCCCAGGCCGCCAAGGACTACGACGTGCGGTCCTTTGACAACCCCGCCTGGCTCTACGCCGCCATTCGGAACCTGCTGTACACCCGGGGTAAGAAGATCGAGCTTCTCAGCTCCTTCGAGCCCGGCTTTAAGATGTTCGGCGGCTGGTGGCAGCAGCTCTTCGGCGAGTCCGAGGGCAAGGACGGCAAGGGCATCTTCCCAGCCACTGCGGAGTTTACGGCGGACCTCCACTCTCTGGGCCAGATGATCCAACAGGGCGAGCGGAACCTGTTCGAGACCATGGTCCGCTTTGCGCCTCCCCAGGACCGGGCCGTGGTGGGCTCCGACTGGAAGAATCTGGACGGCCTCAACTATCTGGAGGGCAAGACCCTGGACTTCGTGGACGAGCAGGCTTATCTCGGCACCGTGGCGGCCCATGTGGACGGCGGCGTGCCCGTGATCACCATGCAGATGGGGGACCTGAACGACGAGAAGCTGGGCGAGATGTTCTACTTCTTCGAGCTGTCCTGCGGCATCTCCGCCTATATCCTGGGGGTCAATCCTTTCAACCAGCCCGGCGTGGAGTTCTACAAGCGGAATATGTTCCACCTTCTGGGAAAGCCCGGCTATTGATCGGGACCGGGGGCCAGGGAGCGGCATCTCTTTCGTGAATTTTCCATGAAAAGAGTTGCAATATTCTTGGGAAGCTGGTAAAATGATAACACAGAGCCGGCCCTGCCGGTAACAAGGAGGAGATTCCCTATGGTTAAAATTATTATGGGGCCCAAGGGCTCCGGTAAGACGAAGCGTTTCATTGCCGATGTGAACGATGCCGTGAAGAACGAAGCGGGCAGCATGGTCTGCATCGAGAACGGCAAGAATCTGACCTATGACGTGGATTACCGGGTCCGGCTCATCAATGCCCAGGAATATGAGATCAAGGACGTGACCCTGCTCAAGGGCTTTATCAGCGGCTTGCACGCCGGCAATTTCGACATCACCCATGTGTTTATCGAAGGCCTGTATAAGATCATCGGCACCGACCTTGCTCAGGCCGAGGCTTTCGTGGCCTGGTGTGAGGCATTCGGCAAGCAGAACGATATGTCCTTCACCGTGACCATTTCCGACGACCCCGCTAAGGCTTCCGAGGACCTGAAGAAGTACCTGTAACCTGCCGAATTTCGGCGCGGCCCGTACATTCTACATAGCCCCGGCTCTTGCCTGAGATCCGGAACTTGCGCCCTGCGGGGTTCACCGCAGGGCGTTTTGACGCATATTTTCAAGATTCAGAGAGAAAGAGGAATGCGATTTGGCAGAATCAGATAAGCTTCAAGAAAATCAGATGGGGACAAAGCCGATCGGCAAGCTGCTGGTCCACATGGCCGTGCCCATGGTCCTGTCCATGCTGGTCCAGGCCCTGTACAATGTGGTGGACAGCATTTATATCTCCCGGGTCAGCGAAAGCGCCGTCACGGCACTGTCTCTGGCTTTCCCCGTTCAGAATCTGATGATCGGCACCTCCATCGGCCTGGCCGTGGGTGTCAGCGCCCTGCTGTCTCGGTATTTGGGCAGCCACGAAATGGATAAGGTTCGGAAAATGGCTCCCACCGGCGTGTTCCTGTCGGCCTGCGGCATGGCGATCTTCATGCTCTTCGGTATTTTCGGAGCGGGCCCCTTCTTCCGGATGCAGTCCACGGTGCAGGAAACCGTG
This sequence comes from uncultured Oscillospiraceae bacterium, assembly GCA_934589155.1. Classification (GTDB taxonomy): domain Bacteria; phylum Bacillota; class Clostridia; order Oscillospirales; family Oscillospiraceae; genus Faecousia. Next base: position 81,664 of record CAKTNP010000003.1, read on the forward strand.
GAGGGCGGCAGCGCCTATATTGCCATCTGTACCATTGCCTCTGTGGGCATTTTCTTTGAGGTGCTCTTCGAGCGTCTGCTCCAGGCCACGGGCCGCACCATTTACACCCTGGTGACCCAGGGCGTAGGCGCCGTCCTGAATATCCTTCTGGACCCGGTGTTCATCTTCGGCTATTTCGGCATTCCCGCCATGGGCATTGCCGGCGCCGCCGTGGCTACGGTCATCGGCCAGATCGTGGCCGCCATTCTGGCTTTCATCTTCAACTGGAAGAAGAACCCGGAGGCCTGCGTGGACTTCCGGGGCTGGAAACCGGAGTGGCCCCTGATCCGGGAGGTGCTGGGCATCGGCGTCCCCTCCATTGCCATGATGGCCGTGGGCTCCTTCATGACCTTCGGCATGAACCAGATCCTCCAGCGCTTCTCCGAGACCGCCACCGGTGTGTTCGGCATTTATTATAAGGTCCAGAGCTTCATCTTCATGCCCGTCTTCGGCCTGAACAACGGCATGATCCCCATCGTGGCCTATAACTACGGCGCCCGGAAACCGGAGCGGATCGGCAAGACCGTCCGCCTGAGCTGCGCCGCCGCCTTTGTGGTCATGACCCTGGGCTTTGCGGTATTCCAGGCGGCACCGGAGGCGGTCCTGGGGATTTTCGATCCCAGCGATGCCTTCATGGCCATCGGCTGCCGGGCCCTGCGGACCATCAGCTGGGCCTTCCTCCTGGCCAGCTTCGGCGTGGTCCTGAGCGCCGTGTTCCAAGCCCTGGGCAGCGGCGTGTATTCCACCATCGTGGCCCTGGCCCGTCAGCTTCTGGTGCTGCTGCCCGTGGCCTACCTCCTGTCCCTCACCGGGAATCTGGACCTGGTGTGGTGGGCCTTCCCCATTGCGGAGTTGGTCAGCGCTGCTGTCACGGCCCTATTCATGCGCCGGACCTACCGCACCAAGCTGAAGCCCCTGTACCAGAATTGACCTTTTCCTTCCTAACTACCCCAAAGCGCCCGCCGGATCCCCGGCGGGCGCTTTCCGCAGCTTATTCGACTTCAGTCTTGGGCACCTCCGTGGGGCGGATGATGTCCTCCGTGGGCATGGGAGTGGTTTCCGGGGCCGTGGCCTCCGGCGGCAGGGTGGTGACGATCTCCGGCGTGACGGATACGGCGGTGTCATAGTGGAAGATGCAGTCAATGCCCGGATTCAGATCCGGCAGGGATCCCCGGTTTACATAAACCGCATATCCCCGGAATAGCAGAGGCACCAGCCGGCCGTCCTTGGCAATGGCCTGGTGGAAGTTGTAGTAGTTTCCGCTGTTCTCCAGAGCGTCCAGGCAAGCGTCATAGAGGACGCTGTCGCTCATGCCGCCGTAGCACAGGTCTCCCCAGGGCCGGAAGAACTGGCTCAGATCGTAGTTGGCGCTGAGCCGGGTCTCTCCCAGATGCAGGTCATAGTCCCAGGCAATGAGGGCATTTTCGTAGCTGGACCCCGTCAGGGTGTTGATGGTGACCTTCAGCCCCGCGGCGGTGAGATCCTTGGCGATCTTGTCCGCCGCCTGGACCCGATAGGTGCTGTCTCCGTTGACCAGCAGGGAGATCTCCGTCCCCGTCAGGGCCTTGGCCTTGATGACGGATTTGAACTTCTCCGGGGCGTAGGCATAGCCCGCCGCCAGCGCCTGGTCATAGAAGGGGGAGCTGGGGTCTGCAGGCAGGGTGGCCGGCTGGGCGAAGCCGTTGTAGGGATCGGCCAGCAGATCCTCCCGATTCACGGCGTAGGTCAGGGCCGCCCGGACCGTTTCGTCGGTGAACAGACCGGATTCGCAGTTGCAGCCCAGATACAGCATGATCCCCGCCGGGACCTCATAGAGCTCGCAGTCGCTGCGGTAGTCCACATAGGATGCGGACCCCGGGTCCGTATAGGACAGGTTGATGCTGCGGAACTCAAAGTCGTCCCGGATCTCCGTGGTGGAGTCGACGGTGTACAGGGTGATGGACTTCTGGGACAGGGCGATGGGCCCGGAATAGCCCATTTTCCGCTCCAGATGCATGGCCTCGCCGCTGCCCCGCAGGGCATAGGGGCCGGAGCCCATGGGCTGGGCGGCGGCCACGTCGGCGGCCCGGACGATGGGCACGTCCAGCAGCATGGGCAGCATTTCATAGGGCGTGTCGGTATAGACCGTCACGGTGTAGGTATCCGTGGCCTCCAGATCCGTCACATGGAAGAACCGGGAGCCGTAAATGGACCCGTCCGCTGCCGCGGCCTGGAGACTGGCCACCACATCCTGGGAGGTCAGGGCCGTGCCGTCGGTAAAGGTCACATGGTTTAGCTCCATGGTCAGGCTCCGCAGATCCCCGGAAAATTCGTAGCTTTTTACGAGATCGGTCTTTATGGTATAGTCCGATCCCACCACGAACAGCCGCTGGTACAGCAGGGACATAACGGCCCGGTTGGCCAGCTTGGTGCAGGTGTAGGGATTGAAGCCTCCGTCGGGATAATAGGCCAGGCCGAAGTTGGTCCCCGCCGCGGAGGCGTCGCCGTCGACGGCCTCGGTCTGCTTGGGACTGGTCTCCCGGGGAGCCTCGGTGGCCGTCGTGTCCCCGGCCTGGGGCCGGTTGGCGCCGGAGATCCCATCGGGGCCGGCGCAGCCCGTCAGCAGGGCCAGGCACAGAAGCAGGGCCCCCAGACGGAGCAGGGAAGAGGATCTTCTCATAGGTGTTTCCTCATTTCAGCATAATGATATTGGCCATGGACCCCCGCCGGCCTCCTACGATCCGGTGGGACCAGTAGCGATCCCGGCGGCAGGCGGTGCAGTCCGGGCAGACGGAAACATCCCGTACTCCGGCACGTTTCAGCCATAGGGCGTTGAGAGCCTTCAGATCCACCCGGAATTTGCCGTTTTCCAGCCGTTCCATGGCGGCCCAGGCCTCCTGCCCCAGGGCCTCAGACATGGCCTCCGGCACATCGGAATGGGTCTCGAAGCAGCAGAAGCCGATGCAGGGCCCGATGGCCGCCCGGATGTTTCCGGGGTCGGAGCCGAATTCCCGGACCATGGCCTCCACCGTGTTTTTGGCAATGCCCGCTGCCGTGCCCCGCCACCCGGCGTGACAGCCGCCAATGGCCTTTGCCGCGGGGTCATAGAACAAAATAGGGGTACAGTCGGCGGAGAAGATGGTCAGGGCCACCCCGGGCTCGTTGGTGACGAGTCCGTCCCGGGGCTCCTCCACGGGCCGGAACAGCCCGGCCCCCCGGTCGGCCCGGCCTACCCGCCGAACGATCCCCGTGTGGAGCTGCTTGGCAAATACCGTATCCTCCGGGGAAAAGCCCAAGCTATTTCCCAGAATCTCATAGTTTTTTACCACGTTTTCCGGTGCGTCGCCCCGGTGGGCCCCCAGGTTCAGGCTGGAGAGATACCCCTGGCTCACGCCCCCCAGCCGGGTGGAAAAGCCGTGTACCGCTCCCCGGAGCCTGTCACAGGTCCAGTACTCCAAGGCGCCTTTTTTGCAGAGGGAGAAACTCATATCCGTTCCTTTCCGCCTCAGGCCCGACCGGCGGCGATGTCCTTATCCCGGCAGCACTTTTTGTACTTTTTGCCGCTGCCGCAGGGGCAGGGATCGTTGGGGCCCACCTTGACCGCCTTCCGCACGGGCTGGGGCTTCACGGTCTTGTCGCCGGAGCCGCCCTCGGAGGTGACCTTGGCCACCTTCTCCCGCTTCAGCTCTGCGTTGGTTTTCAGCCGTACCAGAAACAGCCGCCGGATGGTCTCCTCCTTGATGGCGTTGACCATGGCCTCGAACATGTCATAGCCTTCTCTTTTGTAGGCAATGACGGGGTCCTCCTGGGCATAGGCCCGGAGCCGGATGCCCTGCTTCAGGTCGTCCATGGCGTCGATGTGGTCCATCCAATACTCGTCCACCACCCGCAGCAGGATGATCCGCTCCAGTTCCCGCATGACGTTCTCGCCGTACAGGGCCTCCTTGGCCTCATATACCCGCAGGCAGCAGTCATAGAGCTGCTGGCTCAGGCTGTCCTGGGTCAGAGGCTCCTGGGGATGGAAGGAATCCTTGGGGAAGTAGGTCCCCTCGAACTGGGAGACGATGTCCCGCAGGGTGTCCTCGTCCAGGGAGCCGGACTGGCTCATGCCCGTGGAAACGTGGGTGTTTACCACGAACCGGAGCATGGACAAAATGGTGTCGTGCATGTTCTCTCCGTCCAGAACCTGGCGGCGCTGGGCATAGATCACTTCACGCTGGGTATTCATGACGTTGTCGTACTCCAGAACGGCCTTCCGGGACTGGAAGTTCCGGCCCTCCACTACCTTCTGGGCGTTTTCCACGCCGCTGGAGAGAATTTTGGGGTCGATAACCGTGTCGTCGTCTAGGTGCATGGCGTCCATCATATTCTGAATCCGAGCCAGACGCTCCTCGGTGCCGAAGAGCCGCATCAGGTCGTCCTCCAGGCTCAGATAGAACCGGCTCTCGCCGGGATCTCCCTGACGGCCTGCCCGGCCCCGGAGCTGGTTGTCGATCCGGCGGGATTCGTGGCGCTCGGTACCGATGATGAACAGTCCTCCCGCCTTCCTGACCTGCTCGGACTCCGCGGCGGTCTCCGCCCGGTGCTTGGCCAGGGCCTCTTCATACTGCTTCCGCACGGCCAGGATCTCCGGGTCGTCGGTCTCGGCGTAGGAATTGGCCTCCGCCAGCAGCTCCTCCGGCAGATCCTGCTTCCGCAGGTCCGCCATGGCCATGTATTCCGCGTTGCCGCCCAGTACAATATCCGTACCGCGTCCGGCCATGTTGGTGGCGATGGTCACGGCCCCCAGCTTGCCGGCCTGGGCCACGATCTGGGCTTCCTTCTCATGGTACTTGGCGTTCAGAACGTTGTGGGGGATCCCTTCTTTTTTCAGCATCCGGGACAGCAGCTCGGATTTTTCGATGGAAATGGTGCCCACCAGCACGGGCTGGCCCTTTTCGTGGCACTCCTTCACCTGGCGGATAATGGCCCGGTACTTGGCGTCCAGGTTCTTGTACACCGCGTCGGGGTGGTCGATCCGGATCACCGGCTTGTTGGTGGGGATCTCCACCACATCCAGATTGTAAATGGCCTCGAACTCCTCGGCCTCGGTGAGGGCCGTGCCGGTCATGCCGGAGAGCTTGTCATAGAGCCGGAAGAAGTTCTGGAAGGTGATGGTGGCCAGGGTCTTGGACTCGTTGGCTACGGTGATGCCTTCCTTGGCCTCAATGGCCTGGTGCAGGCCCTCGTTGTACCGGCGGCCGTACATGAGTCGGCCGGTGAACTCGTCTACGATAATGACCTGACCGTCCTTTACCACATAGTCCGTGTCCCGCTTCATAATGCCCCGGGCCTTCATGGCCTGATTGATGTGGTGAGACAGGGTGGCGTTTTCCGGATCCGCCAGGTTCTCCACATGGAAGAAGGCCTCTGCCTTGGCAATGCCCGCGGCGGTAAGGGATACGGTGCGGTTCTTCTCGTCTACGAAGTAGTCGCAGTCGTAGTCGTCCTGGTTCTCCTTCTCGTTGGTGGTGGTGAATACCTGCTTGCGCAGGCCGGAGACGAAGTAATCCGCCATTTCATAGAGCTTCGTGGAGGCCTCGCCCTGGCCGGAGATGATAAGGGGGGTCCGGGCCTCGTCGATGAGGATGGAGTCCACCTCGTCCACGATGGCAAAGGCGTGGCCCCGCTGGACCATTTCCTTTTTGTAGATGGCCATGTTGTCCCGGAGGTAGTCGAAGCCCAGCTCATTGTTGGTGGCGTAGGTGATGTCGGCGGCATAGGCGGCCCGGCGCTGGTCCGGGTGGAGCCCCGGCACGATGAGACCCACGGTGAGGCCCAGGAACCGGAACACCTTGCCCATCCACTCGGAGTCACGCTTGGCCAGGTATTCGTTGACGGTGACGATATGGACCCCTCGGCCCGTCAGGGCGTTGAGGTAGGCGGGCAGAATCTCCACCAGGGTCTTGCCTTCGCCGGTCTTCATCTCGGCGATCCGGCCTTGGTGCAGAATGATGCCGCCGATGATCTGGACCGGGTAGGGCCGCATGTCCAGCACGCGGCTGGCGGCCTCCCGGCAGGTGGCGAAGGCCTCGGGCAGCAGATCCTCCAGAGTCTCGCCATTTTCGTACCGGGCCTTCAGTTCCGGAGTCTTGGCCTTCAGCGACTCCTCGTCCAGAGCCTTATAGTCCTCCTCCAGGGCCAGGACCCTGTCTACCAGAGGCTGTATTTTTTTTACTTCCCGCTGGGAGCGGGTTCCAAATAGCTTTGTCATAAATCCCATAGCGGTAAATCCCTTTCTTGCGCATTGATACATTTTGCATTATAGCACAATGACACGGAAAAAAACAGCATAAATTCCGGGGCTTTGTGAATAGACGGTAAATTTTTCGGCGGCCATTTTGCCTCCGGTTTGGTATCATAAATTTTACGAAAAGGATGGGCGAAAAAAGGAAAATTCAGAGGAAACGTTGCGAAGAAATTGCCGGAACGTGTCGGAAATATCTTTTGGGTCCTGTTCGGAATTTTGGGGATTCTGTCGATTCTTGTCCTGGCCCTGGCGGCGAGCCGGTGAAGAAGGGTATCTTCTCCTTGATTGGGAGCGCTCTTCTTATTGCCTGGGGTGTGTCCGGCTTCCGGTCCCGGTGCCCGGAAGAAGAGGAGGACCGGGAGAAGAATGCCGAAAAATACGAATAACGGTGGAAGGATCTCCGGGCCCGGGAGACATCAGGGGCCCGGATATCTATTTTTTGCCGGAGCCTTCGACATATTTTTACAGATTTCCATTGCGGATTCCCACGGTATGTTGTATAATCAAAAAGATAAATTGCGGTATCGCCTGAATTAGACAAAAAAACGGGATATTTTGAGTTTTCTTTTGGAAATCCCCGCAAAATCGATCCGGCAGAACGGACCCAATATAGGCCGGGGCACGGCCGTTTTGGGAGAAATGCCGTGAAAAAACCACATAATACGGTGAATTTACTCCACTTTTTGGGAAAAACGAAAAAATCGAGAAGGGCGGAAGAGGGAGAATTATGGCGTTTCAGAGAGAAAACGGGTTCCGGCCTTTCCGGGATAAGGTCTGGCTGTCCTCACCCACCATGCATGGCGAAGAGCTTCAATATGTCACGGAGGCCTACACTACCAACTGGATGAGCACCGTAGGTCAAAATATCGACAAAGTAGAACAGATCGCCGCCGCCCAGTCCGGTGTCCAATACGCCGTGGCCCTGTCCTGCGGCACAGCGGCTCTGCACCTGTGTATCAAGTTCGCCGGGGAAAAACTCTACGGCCGCCCGCCCGTCGGCCATGGGGCTCTGGAGGGCAAGCGGGTATTCTGCTCAGACATGACCTTCGCCGCGACCTTGAACCCTGTGGCCTATGAGGGCGGGATCCCCGTTTTTATTGATACGGAGGCGGCTTCCTGGAATATGGACCCTGCCGCTTTGGAGAAGGCTTTTGCCTTATATCCGGATACAAAATTGGTGGTTTGCGCGGAACTTTACGGTTTTTCCGGGGATATTGCTCGAATTAAATCGATTTGTGAGGCCCACGGGGCCCTTCTGGTGGAGGATGCCGCCGAGGCGCTGGGCGCCACCTGGGAGGGGCGGCCCTGCGGCAGCTACGGAGACTTTTCCGCCATTTCCTTCAATGGCAATAAGATCATTACCGGTTCCGCCGGCGGTTGTCTGCTGACGAATGACCGGGAGGCGGCCAACAAAGCCCGGAAATGGTCCACCCAGGCCCGGGAGAACGCCCCCTGGTACCAGCATGAAGAGGCGGGCTACAACTACCGCATGAGTAACGTGATTGCCGGTGTGATCCGGGGTCAGTATCCCCATCTGGCGGAGCACATTGCCCAGAAAAAGACAGTTTATGAGCGCTATCGACAGGGACTGAGGGACCTGCCCATACATATGAACCCCTTTGACGAGGCCAAGTGTGCCCCCAACTATTGGCTCTCGGCACTGATTGTTGATAAAGATGCCATGTGCGGCCAGGTCCGGGGGGACACGAAGGCTCTGTATGTTCCGGAGCCCGGCAAGTCCTGCCCCACGGAGATCCTGGAGGCTTTGGCGTCTCTGAACGCCGAGGGCCGCCCCATCTGGAAGCCCATGCACATGCAGCCCATGTATCGGATGCACGAATTTGTCACCACGTCCGGTTCCGGCCGGGCCGGGACCAACGCCTATCTGGCGGGCGGCTGCTCCAATGTGAGTGCGGACATTTTTGACCGGGGGCTGTGCCTGCCCAGTGACAATAAAATGACTGAGGAACAGCAGGAGATCATTATCGACATGATCCACGCCTGCTTTGAATAAGGAAACCAGGGCGGAAAATGGAAAAGGAAAAGACTCTGCATAGGCCCTACGGCCCCTATGAAAAATACTTCAAGCGGCTTTTGGATGCAATCTGCGCATTGATTGCGCTGATTATCCTAAGCCCAGCTATGTTGGTGACGGCAATTTTGGTGCGTGTAAAGCTGGGCAGCCCCGTGATCTTTGCCCAGGAACGCCCGGGAAAAGATGAGAAGATCTTCAGACTTCACAAATTCCGCAGCATGAGCGATGCGCGGGATGAAAACGGCATGCTGCTGCCGGACAAGGAGCGCCTGACAGGATTCGGTAAAAAGCTCCGGGCCACCAGTTTGGATGAACTGCCGGAACTGTGGGACATTTTCCGGGGCAAGATGAGTATCGTCGGGCCAAGACCGCTGCTAGTTGAATACTTGCCATTTTACACAGCAGATGAACGGCATAGGCATGATGTGCGGCCAGGACTTACAGGCTTAGCCCAAATAAACGGAAGAAATACGCTGACCTGGGAGCAAAAATTTGAATACGACTTGGAGTATGTGCAACATGTCAGCTTTATTATGGACTTGAGCATTTTACTGGATACAGTTGGAAAAGTGTTCAGTAGGTCGGGGGTTCGGGTCAATACCCAAAACAGTGAAGGAAATCTCGCACGGATTCGAGGTCGTGTTGGCGAGAAAGTGGAGTGATTCATAATGAACATTTTAATTCTTAGCTGCGGAACAAGGAACAAAGTTGTTCAATATTTCAAAAATGCTGTTGGCCCTTCTGGTAAAGTTTTTGCAGCCGATTGCAGCCCGTATGCACCTGCACTTTATGATGCAGATTCCTTCTATATTGTCCCTCGAATGACTACGCCTGGCTATATCGATGAGATATTGATGATTTGTAAAAAAGAGCACGTTAATGGCGTTTTGTCTCTGATTGATCCAGAATTGTCACTTTTAGCGCAACGCAAAGAAGATTTTGAAGCTGTTGGTACAACGGTTGTAGGTTCTCCCTATGAAATGTGTGAGATGGCTCTTGATAAATGGGCTATGTATAACTGGTTGACAGCGCACGGTTATCGTTGCGCAAAAACCTATGTACAGTTTATGATGTTTGAACAGGCTCTTGCTAATGGAGAAGTGACCCTCCCCGTTTTTGTGAAGCCGCGTTTTGGCAGTGCTAGTCTGCATATTTCTAAAGCGGATGATCTAGAGACGGCGGAGTTTCTTTTCAAACATCAACCGGACATGATCATTCAGGAGTTCCTTAATGGGCAGGAGATCGGTGCTGATGTCTATACGGATATACTTTCTGGGCAGATTGTCGCTATCTTTACTAAGAAAAAGCTGGCAATGCGTGCGGGAGAGACAGAAAAAGCGATATCCTTCAAGGATGAAAAGCTCTTTGCACTAATTTCACAGTTTGTAGAAGAAAGTGGTTATCGTGCACAAATTGATATAGATATCTTCAGAATTGAGGATAAGTACTATATTTCTGAGATTAACCCGCGCTTTGGCGGTGGATACCCGCATGCTTATGAGTGTGGTGTAAGAACACCACAAATGATTATAAACAATTTGAATGGGCAAATGAATACGCCAGTTATCGGAGAATATCAAAGCGATGTTGTCATGATGAAATATAACGAATTGAAAACACTTGTATTGGGTGATAGATAACGGTGGAACGAATCCTGATTTTAGCCAACCACAGCGGTGGACTGTATGATTTTCGCAAAGATCTAATTGCAAAGTTGAAGGAACATGCAGGTGTTACCGTTGCCGTTCCACATAATGACCGCTGGGAAGAACTTCACAAGTTAGCGGACAGGGTAATCGAACTTCCAATCGATCGCCGCGGGATGAACCCACTGCATGACAGCAAACTTTTTTGTCAGTACCGCTCCATGCTGAAAGAGAATGCTCCGGATCTGGTCTTGACATACACCATCAAGCCCAATATCTACGGTGGATTGGCCTGCCGGATAGCCCATATTCCCTATGCTGTGAACATTACGGGTCTCGGTAGCGCCATCGAAAATGGAGGTTGGCTGAAACGGTTTGTGCTGGTACTCTACAAACCGGCATTGAAAGGTGCAAAGGTTGTGTTTTTCGAGAATGCGGGGGACCGAGATGCCCTTGTTGCCACCGGTGTTGTGCCAAATGGGCGAGATGTTGTGCTCAACGGTGCTGGTGTCAATTTGGAGGATTTTCCTTGTCAGCCCTATCCGCAGGGAGAACCGATACGATTTCTTTTTGTAGGACGTGTTATGCACGAAAAAGGCGTGGACGAGTTGTTCGCGGCTGCAAAGCAATTGAAGCAACAGTACGGCGACGGCGTGGAGCTTCACATCGTCGGCTCCTTTGAAGAGGCCTACAAGCCAACTATAGACGAGTTGGAGCGGCTGGGTGTGGTCAAGTACCACGGCTATCAGTCGGATATGAAGCCGTTTTATGCCATGGCAAATTGCTTGGTGTTGCCGTCCTATCATGAGGGTATGTCCAATGTTCTATTGGAGGCTGCCGCCAGCGGCAGGCCGGTGATCACCAGCAATATCCACGGCTGCCTGGAGGCGGTGGAGGACGGCGTATCCGGCCTCCTGTGTGAACGGAAAAATGCGGAAGACCTGTACCGGACCATGAAAAGGTTCCTGGACCTGCCCCGCGAGCAGCGGCGGCAGATGGGCCTTGCGGGCCGGAAACGCATGGAGGAAGTGTTTGACAAAAGGAAGGTCGTGGACCAGACGCTCCGGCGGCTTTTCGCGGAGGAAACCGTATGCTAAAGCTCTTTCCCATTATTGCCTGGGCGCTGCTGCTGGCATTTCTCTCCGACAAAAGGTCCCGGTATGTACTGGACCGGGCCGAAAGAAAGCAATACACCCGGAAAGATCTGGCGATCTATCTCGTCATGGCCCTGTCCATGGCGGCGTTTGTGGGTCTGCGGACCCGGGGCAACGACACCTATGCTTACCGACACCTGTATGAAAACCTTACGCCTGTGGGCCTAAGCAATATTGGGGACATTGACTGGCGGAAGGTCTCGAATGCGCCGGGGCTCCAATGCCTGACGATCCTGTTCAAGACCTGGGGCTTTTCCGTTCAGGACTACCTGATGGTCACGGCGCTGTTTACGGTCTGCACCTATCTGTGGTTTATTCGGAAATATACCTGCAGCATCTGGCTGAGCATTTTCTATTTTCTGACCATGGGGGTCTATGACTTTACCATGGCGGCTATCAAGCAGACCATGGCGGTGGCTTTCCTGCTGCTGGCTACCGATGGGGCGATCCAAAAAAAGTGGGGGCGCTATGTGATATGGCTGCTGGCGGCGGAACTGTTCCATCCCTATTCTTTCGTTTATCTGGTGGTTCCCTTCGTTGCCTTCCGCCCCTGGAGCCGAGGGACCCGGTACCTGCTGGCCGGAGCGCTGGCGCTGGCGTTGTTCATGTCCCAGTTCCTCTCGGCCATTGATATTGTGACGACATCCCTTGGGTATTCCTATGACGAGGGGGAATTCTCCGGGGAGGGCGTCAACATCCTCCGGGTGATGGTGGTATGGGTGCCGCTGGTGCTGTCGTTCCTGGGACGAAGGGCCATCGGAGCCATTGAGAGCCGTGCCACCAATATGATCCTGAATCTGATGATGGTAAATTCGGTGATCATGTTCATCGGCCTGTTTGGCACGGCAAACTATTTTGCCCGCTTAGCTAACTATTTTCTGATTTTCCAGGTCATTGGGCTGCCCTATGTGCTTACCCTCTTCAGCAGGGACAATGAGCGGATCCTGAAGAGGCTGTCCGCCGCGGGCTTTGCGGCGTACTACTATTACGGCGCGGCCATCGCAAACGGCGGCTTTGACGCCAACTATAACTTCATGTCGCTGCTGGAATATCTGAAACGCAAGTAAGGGATGGTTTTGTGATCAAAGTATTGCAGGTCGTGACCCATATGAACCGGGGCGGGCTGGAATCCATGCTGATGAACTATTACCGGCATATGGATCGAAACAAAATCCAATTTGATTTTCTGACCCACCGCCCCTACGACGGGGATTATGGGTCGGAGATCCGGCAGCTGGGTGGGGTAATATACCATCTGCCGGTGCTGAATCCCTTCAGCCCCGGCTATCGGCGGGAATTGGCTCTTTTTTTCGGGGAACACCCGGAATATAGGATTGTCCATGTGCACCAGGACTGCCTCAGCGGAGTGATTCTCAAGGAGGCGAGGGCCTGCGGCGTCCCGGTGCGGATCGCCCACAGCCATAACGCCAACCAGGACAAAAATCTCAAGTATCCGATCAAGCTGTGGTATATGCGGCAGATTCCCCGGTATGCGACGGACCTGTTTGCCTGCGGAAAGAACGCCGGGGACTGGATGTTCGGCGGGGCGCCGTACCGGATCCTCAATAATGCCATCGATGCCGCCGCCTATCGCTTCGATCCCGAAAAACGGGTGCAGATACGGCAGCGGCTGCACCTTACAAATGAATTAGCGATGGGCCACGTGGGCCGGTTCAGCCCGCAGAAAAACCACCCGTTTCTTCTTGAGATCTTTGCTGCGCTGCTGAAAAAGGAACCGGGTGCCGTTTTATTACTGGTTGGCGGCGGGGATGACATGCCGAAGATCCGGGAAAAAGCCAGGAACCTGGGGATCCTTGACCGGGTCCGGTTTTTGGGGGTTCGGGACGATGTGGCGGATCTGATGCAGGCCATGGATGTGTTTGCGTTCCCGTCCCTGTATGAGGGCCTGCCGGTCACCATGGTGGAGGCACAGGCTTCCAGCCTGCCCTGCCTGATTTCGGACCGGGTGCCGCCGGAGTGCATTATCACGGAAGGTCTGGTGGAGGCTCTGCCGCTGCCGGCGGGGCCGGGAGCCTGGGCAGAGAAAGCTCTGGAAAAGCGGGATACGGCCCGCACGGACCGTTACACTGAGATTAGCGCCCGGGGATTTGACATCACCACGGAGGCTGTAAAATTACAGGAGTTCTATCTTAACGCCTATGAACAACGCTGCTGAACCAATCCTCACCGTTTTTACACCGGCCTATAACCGGGCGCATACGCTGCCACGCACCTATGAGAGCCTCTGCCGTCAGAGCCGCAGGGACTTTATCTGGCTCATCGTAGACGACGGTTCCACCGACAACACCGCAGAGCTGGTGCGAACATGGCAGAGCCGGGACAATGGGTTTGAGATCCGGTACATCTACAAAGAAAACGGCGGCATGCACACCGCCCACAATGTGGCATATGCCAATATCCATACGGAACTGAACACCTGCATTGACTCTGACGACATGCTGGCGGAGGGGGCCGTGGAGAAGATCCTGAACAAATGGGCCGAGGTCAGGGACGAGGGTTATGCGGGCCTGGCAGGCCTGGATGCCGATTTTGACGGAAGAATCATTGGAAAAGGCTTTCCCGAGGGCGTGACCGAAACGACGCTATCCGGCTACTATGCTGCCGGCGGCGCCGGGGACAAAAAGTTGGTCTACCGCACAGATGTGATCAACGCTTATCCGGAATACCCGGTGTTCCAGGGTGAAAAATATGTCAGCCTTGCCTATAAGTACCTCCTGATCGACCAGGATTATAAGCTGGCGGTATTGGATGAGGTCCTATGCAATGTGGAGTACCAGCCGGACGGCTCCAGCTGCAATATGCTGCGGCAGTATCTGAAAAATCCCATGGGCTTTGCCTTTTGGCGGACGGTGAAAATGCGGTATCCGGAATCCACCAAGCGCCTCATCATGGACTGTATTCATTACTGTTCCAGCAGCCAGTTGGCCCGTAACCGGCACTATATTGCGGAGAGTCCCCGGCCCCTGCTGACGGTGTTCTGTACCCCGGCCGGCTGGGCGCTGACGGGGTATATTAAGAAGAAGGTGCGTCCATGATCCCAAAAAAAATTCATTACTGCTGGTTTGGGGGAAATCCATTGCCCAAATCGGCACGGAAATGCATTGCCAGCTGGCGGAAATATTTTCCGGACTATGAAGTCATAGAATGGAATGAAGACAACTACGATGTCAATAAAATCCCATATACTGCCCAAGCATATGCTGCAAAAAAATATGCATTTGTTAGCGACTATGCACGGTTTGACATAATATACCGAGAGGGTGGAATTTACTTTGACACAGATGTTGAGGTGCTGTGCCCATTCGATGATATATTAAAGCATGGCGCTTTCTTTGGGTGTGAAATTGACGGAACAATGTCTGCGGAAGATCAAGCGATGTCGTTGGAAGGAAGAGAGTATGAGGATTTTAGTATTCGCGTAAGCCCCGGCCTCGGAATGGCAAGCGAGGCAGAGAATCCATTTTACAAAGAATTTTTGGAGTTTTATGATGACTATCGATTCTACCGCGAGGATGGCACCCGGAACTCGATGGCAGTTGTAAGGATTACAACAAACCTACTGGCAAAGCATGGCCTACAGGATAGAAAAGGTGTGCAAAAAGTAGAGCATATTACAATTTATCCGGTGGAGTACTTTAACCCGATGGATAGTGCAACGGGCATTATCAGCACTACAGAAAATACACATACCATTCATTGGTATTCGTTATCGTGGATGTCAGGGGCGGAGCGATTTTGGATTGCGGTGAAACGAAGACTCAGGAGAATGAGCCGGAGGAAATGAGAATGGAAACTACGGACATTAAGAAAATACAAAGGATAGCTATTGAGATTCTGTTTGATATTGTGGATGTCTGCGAAAAGAATAATATTGAATACTGCCTAATGTATGGAACGTTGCTCGGTGCAGTACGCCACCAGGGAATGATTCCATGGGACGACGATATTGATATTGGAATGAATCGTGAAAATTTTTATAGATTTCTAAAAATTGCTCCGGAGCTGATTTCTGATAAAAATGAAATAAAGATTATGGGAGCAATGGAATACTTGCCAGAGCTTAAGATTGGAAGAAAGGGGACCGTCTATTGCCTGAAGGAGGCAAAGGAACTAAACATATCTCGTGAAATTACTGTTGATGTTTTCTTGATAGACTATACTAAGGAACAGCAGGGCAGATCTATAGCATTGCGGCGAAAACTACGAACATTTTTACGACTGTGTGCGCTGCCGTGGGATGAAAAGAAGCTGTTAATTATCAGCATTGGAAAATCACAGCGTCATTTCAAGTGGTTTTACAAGGCGGGCCTGTATGGAATGCACATTCTTCGAATGATTGTAGGAGAGACAGCGTTCTACAGATGGGTATATAAGATATTTGTTGATATATCGAAACAAAGTGGCGAAGCAAGTTGCGTGATTTTTGACGATTATACATTTTCTGCAGACTACAAGATGATACAACTCCCGTTTGAAGGAAGAATGTTGAACGTGCCAGACAATTACAACGATATTCTTACAAAAAGCTATGGAGACTATATGAAACTACCTCCTGAAAATGAGCGATATAAAAAACACATTGAAGACTGGATATTGGAGATTGATTCTGAAGCAGTTTAGGCCAAAGAAATAGGAATAAATATTAGATTTTAATGCTTCTGCAATGAATTAGGTGACTGCTTTCTGATTGCCTGGCTGAGAAAAGAGGAAGCCTGTGGAACTAACAAAGGAAAATTCCAAAATGCTGCAGGGCCTGTCTGTTTTGGCGATGGTATGGCTGCATCTGTTTGACAGGGACTATCACGGATTGTTTGCCCCACTTCTGTTCTTTAGAGGGGTGCCCTTGTCTTTTTATATTGGGCAATTGTCGGACTTCTGCGTATTCGGTTTTGCCTTTCTCAGCGGCTATGCCCACATGAAGCAATTCGGCAGAGAGGGCTATTACCGGCGCAGAGGCAAGGGGCTGCTGTCCGTATTTTGCACCTACTGGCTGGTCCTGATTGTGTTTTCCCTGGTGGGGATCGTAATCGGCCAGGGCGAGTATATGCCCGGAAGCGTTGGGAAGTTTGTTCTTAATGCCCTTACCATTGAAAGCTCCTATAATGGCGCATGGTGGTATATGTTTACATATGCCGTATTAGTCTTAATTTCTCCACTGATATTGAAATGTGTTGAAAAATGGAATCCGGTTATTCTCCTGGGACTGGGGTTTGGAGTTTATTGTGCCGCGTATTATGCACGGTTTCGGATGACTGGCGGCTGGCTATTGATGAAGTTCGGCCCATTTGGAATGACATTGTTTGAGTACTTATTGGGTGCGCTGGCATTGAAATATCAAATATTCACCCACATTTTTAGAGCATGGGAACGTATTCCAAAGTTTGGTCGCGGCGTTCTTACTGTGGCTTTGCTGCTGGGCCTGTTGTATGGTCGGACCAAATTGGTGCCCAGCCTGTTTGCGGCACCGGTTTCCGGATTCGTTGTTATGGCACTTTTTCATTTCTGGAAGAAGCCCAAGTCGGTGCAAAAGACGTTCCTATTTGTGGGAAAACATTCTGCAAACATCTGGCTGACGCACATGTTTTTCTATTTGACGTTGTTCAAGGACCTGGTCTATCTCGCCAAATATCCGGTTCTGATCATGGCATTTATGCTGGCAATTACGATCCCGCTTTCCATGCTGCTGCAATGGATTAACAGGCCAATTCAGAACCGTGTTGCAAGACTTTGATGCCCGAAGGGAGGGGGCTTGACCGTGAAAAGAATACTGATCGTCTCCCACGCTATGGAGATCGGCGGGGCGGAGCGGGCCCTGTTGGGGCTGCTGAGCAGCGTTGACCCAAGCCGGGTCTCCGTGGACCTGTTTCTGCTGCGGCACGAGGGAGAGCTGCTGGATCTGATCCCGGACTATGTCCATCTTCTGCCGCCGATCCCGGCCTATACGGTGCTGGCCCGGCCCATAGCCCAGACCGTGAAGGAGGGGCATCTGCTGCTCTCCGGGGCCCGGCTGATTGGCAAATTCCGAGCCAGGTGCTATGATAAAAAGCATGACCTGACGGAAAGCGGCGTGGCCCTCGAATACAGCCATAAATATACCAGGCAATTTATGCCCCTCATTGCGCCCGATGTGGAGTATGACCTGGCCATCAGCTTTTTGACGCCCCATTATTTCGCGGCAGAGAAGGTCCGGGCGAAAAAGAAGATCGCCTGGATCCACACGGACTACTCCGTGGTGCAGGTGGATGTGGCCTCGGAATTAAAAATGTGGGGGGCCTATGACTACATTGCCTCTATTTCCGACAATGTGACGGAAACGTTCCTGTCGGTGTTCCCCTCTCTGGAGGATAGGATCGTTAAGATCGAAAATATCCTGCCCAAGGCGCTGATCGACCATCAGGCGGGAGACTTTTCCGCCGAGGGAGAAATGCCCCGGGACGGTGCCATCCGGCTCCTGTCCATCGGAAGGTTCGGCAGCGCCAAGAATTTTGACAATGTGCCGGACATCTGCCGCCGGATCCTAGAGACGGGCCTGAATGTGAAGTGGTATCTCATCGGCTATGGCGGAGACGAGGCTCTGATCCGGCAGCGGATTTTAGAGGCGGGGATGGAGGATCGGGTGGTTATCCTGGGGAAAAAGGACAACCCCTATCCCTATATCAAAGCCTGCGACCTGTACGTGCAGCCCAGCCGCTATGAGGGCAAGGCCGTCACGGTCCGGGAGGCTCAGATGCTGGGACGGCCGGTGGTCATTACCCGCTACGCCACCTCCGCCAGCCAGCTGGAGGACGGGCTGGATGGGATCATCGTGCCCATGGACAACGCCGGCTGTGCTGCCGGGATCGCCGCCCTGCTGCGGGACCCGGAGCGGATGAAGGCGCTGGCCGCGGCCTGCTCCCGGAGGGATTACACCAACGGGGAGGAAGTTCGGAAGATCTACGGGATATTGGAAGGAATATGAAAATTAAAACGATAACCTGCCACGATGTATATAACGTGGGAGCCAGTCTGCAGGCTTATGCTCTGCAGGAATATCTTAAATCACTCGGGCATGACGTGAAGATCATCGACTACAAGCCGGATTATTTGTCCAAGCATTATCGCCTAGATATTGTTGGAAATCCAAAGTATAACAAGCCGCTTCTGAGACAGCTGTATCTGCTGGCAAAACTGCCGGGCAGGTTGTACATGCTGCCGTGTAAAGAAGCGTTTGACAGATTTACGGCAAAATACCTCGACCTGACTAGACGTTATACTTCCAACGAGGAACTAAAAAGGGAACCCCCGGAAGCAGATGTGTATTTTGCGGGAAGCGACCAAATATGGAATACGGCGTTTCAAAACGGAAGAGATCCGGCCTTTTATTTAGACTTTGCACCGGATAATACGATGAGAGCGTCTTATGCGGCCAGTTTTGCAACAGAAGATGTTCTGGAGGAATGGAAACCCAAAGTGAGAGAGCTGCTAACGGGAATGGATGCAATTTCCGTTCGAGAAAAGTCGGGACTAAGAATTGCAGAGGAACTTGGGGTTCCTGATGCAGTACAGGTTCTTGACCCGGTTTTCTTGCTGGATCGTAGCATTTGGACATCTATTGAGGGCCCTCTAAAACATACAAAACCATACATACTTTTATATGATTTTGATCATGAACCGGGACTGGTCCAGTTTGCGAGAAGACTGGCAAAGGAAAATGGGTGGGAGGTATACTCGGTGCTCACTTGTTCCGATTGCGACAGATGCTTTAGCAGGGAGGGGCCGCTGACATTTATTAGCCTGGTGCATCATGCGGAGTTTGTGGTATCCAATTCATTCCATGCGACTGCTTTTTCACTTATTTTTCAAAAGAACTTTATTGTGTTTGACAGAAAAGAAAAAATAAATACAAGAATGCGCGATATGATGTCGCTTGTTGGACTGGAGAGCTGCATGTACAGTAATGGGGAGACAGGGAATTTGGCGGATATTGACTATCGAATGGTAAATGCAAAATTAAATGAGGAAGTAAAAAAATCGAAAGAGTTTATAAACAAGACGATAGAGAGCGCGGCAGGCTAATATCAAAACCAAAGCGTGCAGTATGAGGGGGAGAAATGAAAAAAACAAAGATCCTGTTTATGATCAATTCGATGAACATGGGCGGAGCAGAAAAAAGCCTGTCATCACTGCTGAATCTTTTGGACTATGAGAGGTATGAGGTCTCTTTGCAAATGATCAACCGCGGTGGAGATTTCGAGAAGCTGCTCCCACCGCAAGTAAACATTCTGCCTCAGATCCCATATTTTGAATTCTGCAGCCAGCCGCCGGCAGAGCAGATTATAAGCGGAAAGGTATCGTTTCTGAAAATTCGACTTCAGGTCCACAGTCAGTTAAAGAGAAATGCACGGGCTGGCAGTCCGCTGCACCCGACACAGGCTTTTTGGGCCGGGGCGAAGAACGCTTTTGACATGCTGCCGGGAGAATATGATGTGGCGATTGCTTGGGGACAGGGAACGCCAACCCATTTTGTAGCCGAAAAGGTCAATGCAAGAAAGAAAATCGCGTGGGTAAATGTAAATTATGAGGCGGCGGGACACTGGCCGGCGTTTGATGAGCCTTATTACGAAGAATATGACAATATTGTATGTGTATCAGAGAAATTACGTTCTATTTTTGTTAATGTTTTTCATAGATACGGCAAAAAAACGGTAACAATTTTGGATATTAATAATCCTAAGATGATTATGAGTATGGCGGATCAATTAGTCTCGTTGCCAGGCGAGGATGGCTTGACATTGGTCACTGTAGGTCGTCTTGTGCCGCAGAAAGGCTATGATATTGCTGCAAAAGCCGCATGTCTGCTAAAAAAAAGAGGAATCAAATTTTGCTGGTATGTAATAGGTGGCGGAGATAGCACGCCGATTGAAAGGGATATTATACAATATGGGATCGGTGACTGTTTTAAGCTATTAGGTGCAAAGGCAAACCCCTATCCTTACATGAAAGCAGCAGATATCTACGTACAAACCTCTAAATTTGAAGGGTATTGCCTGACCCTTGCGGAGGCCCGTATGCTGAATGTACCATGTGTGACCACAAACTTTGATGTGGTATATGCACAAATGATCGACGGCGAAAACGGCCTTGTAGTCGAAATGAACGCAGAGGCCGTTGCGGATGGAATTATTCGCTTAGCGACAGATCCGGAGCTGTATCAGCATATCAAGAGCTATCAGATGCAGGAAAAGAAGGGCAATACGGAAGAAATTGAGAAGTTCTATCAAATGGTGGAGTCGTAATTATACTATTGGAAGTGTGAAAGATAGTTCGCATAGAGAGCAGAGTATAGAGGTAAAAGATGAGGATAAAAGGGAAGAGGGCAGGTTGCTCTGTTGGCTTGGGAATTGGAACGGCACTTTATATTATGAGTTGCCTTTGGATCAATTTCTTCGGAAAGCAATGGTATAGTTTTGATATATATTCTGATGCGTTGCTTGCTAAAATTATGGTGGAGCAAGGGTCTATTTTCCCCAATAATTGGGTTTTTGGCAATCAGTTTTATGTTGTAGCAACACCTGTTCTAAGTGCGGCGCTTTATGCTATCCTCCATAACAGCGTTTTGGCAATGGCAGCAGCATCTAGCATTATGATGTTTGTAACAATAGGCTGCTTTAATTGGGCGGTGAAGCCTTTTTTAGATAATAAATGCAGAATGATTGGTCTATTCTGCTTGTCGGGTGCTACGGTATTAGGAAACAGCGCCAGCTCATACGCAAACGGTTTGCAGTATTTTTATACGATGGCTAGTTTTTATGCTTGTTATGTCATTACTATTTTGCTCACGCTGGGTGTGTATTTTAGAATTCAGACAAATAAGCATTGCAGTATTGGCCTGGTAATAATTAGCGGTGCGCTAAGTTTTGCACTAGGTATGCAGAGTCTCCGGCAAATGCTTGTTTTATATTTACCACTATGCGCACTTGCTGGACTAATGTTTGTTTGTAAAACGGGCAATAAGAAAAGTATGCTATATGCGGCCATATTAACAGTGATTAATTTAGCTGGGGGAATAGCAATAAAGTTTGTTCCGGTAAAAAGCGCTCCAATTATTAGCGAAATTTCATTAACATCCGATGTTTATTCGTTGATAAAAAATATAAAGGCTACATCATCTGCATTTTTGGGTATCAGTGGATTAGGATTTGTAAAAAACGGAATTAAGTGGATGCCATTATTTGTAGCAGCGATATTTATAACAGGTGTTGTGATAATAACAGTTGTTGATGTTGTTCGCCGAAATAAAAGCACGGTTTTGGGACAAATGATAATGTATTGTGTAATTAGCTTACTGGCGGTCTATGGCGTTGGTGTGTTTCTATTTCGGGTCAGAGCAATTTACTTTTTTGTGTGGTACTTGCTTGTGGTGTTTAGTTTTATTTATGCAATTAATGAGTTCAAGAAAATTGCTGGATGCATCCTTGTTATTCTTTGCTTGGTGGGGATGGTAAATTACATAACAAATTTTTATCCGGATTTCAGCACATATGCGGGGAGAGACCAATTTTATAAACAGACGGCAAATGAACTGATGGCGGAGGGGATTGATTGTGTATATTATGATATACATACATCTCCTCTGCTGGCGGCGTACTCGGATGATAATATTATTTCGGGTACGGTCTGCCTCGATATAAACCGGGATTCAGGCGGACTAATGTATCCGGTTTCGTGGCTTAAACCGATAGATGTATTTAAGAACGCGGCAAAGTATAATTCGTATATTGTATTTTCAAATTGGACATTTGATTACTTGGAGAGAGCTGCGTCGCAGGAATACCTTGATGATTTGTTTGCAGAATTACAGTTCGTTAGGAAGGTGTCATATGGGAACGAGGAATTGTGCTTTTATAGGTTTTCACCGTTGCTTTTAAATGTTGAAAACTAGAAAAAGCGCGTTGTTCACAATTTGCCTGAAGTCTCAGAATAAAGGAGGTGCGGAATGAAGAAGGTCCTTTTTGTATTAAATAATATGAACATCGGAGGGACGGAAAAGGCGTTCCTCAACTATGTGGATACGCTGCCGCCGGAGGAATACGATGTCACGCTGCTTTTATGCGAGAAGTCCGGAGGGTTCCTTCCTTACATACCGGAACGGGTCCATGTAAAAGTTATGGACGATTACGCCTCCATGAAAAGAGAGATCATGGACCCGCCGCTGCGGATTGCGGGGGACTATCTGAGATCGGGACACATTTGCAGAGCATTTTGGATCGCCGCATTGCATTTGGTCGCGAAGATCACAAATGATAGAACATTGTACTATAGATATGTGTTAAGGAAACAGCCGGAAAGGGGCGCCTATGACGCGGCGATTGCATATTGCGGCCCATTCGATTTCTTGACGGTTTATGTTCTATATGCCGTTCGGGCGGCAAAAAAGGTACAATGGATCCACTTTGATGTAAGCAAATTCCATTTCAATACGAAGATGTGCAAAAAGCTGTATCCCAAATTTGACAGTATTTGCGCCGTATCAGATGCCGCCCGGGAGCAGCT
The DNA here is from genome assembly GCA_934589155.1 of uncultured Oscillospiraceae bacterium. Taxonomy (GTDB): domain Bacteria; phylum Bacillota; class Clostridia; order Oscillospirales; family Oscillospiraceae; genus Faecousia. Next base: position 104,359 of record CAKTNP010000003.1, read on the forward strand.
TCTAAAGAAAATTCCGGAGATTTCAGACAAGACCATTACAGTTCCCAATGTGGTATCGCCGGAGCAATGCCGGAGATTGGCTGAGGCGGGGGATGGATTTCAGGACGGCTTTGAGGGGACCCGAATCGTTACCGTGGGGCGCTTGTCGGAGGAGAAAGGTCAGGATATTATTCCGTCGATCGCGGCAAAGTTGAAAGACAATGGATTGAGATTTCGATGGTATTTGGTGGGAGACGGGAAGCTTCGCCCAACGATCGAAGCGCAGTGTAAGAAATATGGCGTGGACCAGGAAATCGTATTTTTGGGAGTTCAGGCCAACCCGTACCCATATCTGAAAGAGGCCAATATATATGTACAGACTTCAAAGCATGAGGGCTTTTGCATTACGCTGGCAGAAGCGAAGGCTTTTGATCTCCCAATTATTTCCACAGACTGCGCCGGAGCCCATGAACAGTTGGACGAGAGAAAGAACTGCAAAGTAGTAAAACGGGATGTGGATGTAATATCACAGAGTGTTTTTTCCGTAGTAATGAGGGACCAGAAGGAATGAAAACAGGGCAAAAAATCAAAAAAAATATAGTGACTGGGATAGAGTATCAGGTACTTACACTATTGCTTGGATTTTTAATCCCTAGGCTTGTGCTCGTTAGCTTGGGCTCGGAGGCAAACGGACTGCTCAATTCGACAAACCAAGTAATAGTATACTTGGCATTATTTGAGGGAGGGATGGGGCTATCCATTACACAGTCCTTATATGGACCTGTTGCGAGAAAAGAATATGATAATATTAATGGCATAATGTCTGCGGCCAACATTTTTTATCGCAATGTTGGTATTTGCTATTTTGTAGGTTTGCTCGTTATTGGCGCCGTGTATGCTGCAACAATACAGTCATCTTTCTCGCCGGCTGTTATCTATGCGGTAGTAATGCTGACGGGAATCCCCCAGGTAATCAATTTCTGGTTTCAAGGAAAGTATAGAACGCTTATTACTGTAGATGGAAAGGGCTATGTGCTAACAAAATTAAACATGGCCGTTTATGTTGGGACAAGCGTTAGTAAAATAGTTTTGCTGTTGTCGGGATTCGGAATTATAGCGTTACAGATGATGTATTTCATCGTTTCCTTAATTCAGATGGTATTTATTATTTGGTATGTAAAAAGAGAATTTCCTTGGCTGAACATTCATGCTGCACCGATGAAAGAAAAAATAGGACAGAGAAGTTCTGTTTTTCTACATCAGATCTCGGGTTTTATCTTTAGTAATACCGACATGATTATTCTGACATATTTTTGCAATCTTAAAACGGTAAGCGTATATGCAATGTATACGATGTTTTACTCTGTGATCAGTAGTTTGGTGTCCACGGTAACAAGCAGCATTGTTTTTGCAATGGGACAAAAGTTCAATTCAGACAGAAATGAATTTTTGAAACTGCAGAATATATTTGAGACGTTAAATTTTATACTGGTTTTCTCTTGTAACTCGGTTTTATATTTATGTATTTTGCCCTTCCTGAAATTGTACACTGCAGGAATTACGGATATAAATTATGTTGATCCTGTTTTGCCATTGCTGTTTACGATTATTCAGCTCCTGCAAGCAGGACGATTCTCATCACAAAAAGTGATCGAATATGCAGGTGAGTTCCGGAAGACGCAATGGCATTCTGCGGTGGAGGCGGTTATCAACATTGTTGTTTCAGTTGTGGCTGTTATTTCGCTGGGAATTTATGGAGTGCTGATTGGTACAATAGCCGCATTGTTATTTAGGAGTATTGCAATGATCCACTATTCGTGCAAGAAAATTCTTCGCATTGACTCCCAAAATATTTATAGAAAGTGGACCATTAACATTGCGCTTTTTGCTGCAGTTCTGCTGGGAGCCTCTAAAATACGGATTCCGCTATTTTCTTACGTTCATGTCATTGCGTATGCTGCACTATTGATGGTGTTGATGTTGGTTGTTTTTGGCGGGGCTGCATATATTTATGATAGAGAGACCTGCAATTTTATAATGCAGAAAATAAGACGGGGAGCAGAAAATGAAAAAAGCCCTAATTAAGATATACAGTGCATATCTGCGAATAGTGCGAACGATTCAAAATGATATTCTGCTTGCGGGCAAACGTCCGAGTATTGAAGAACAGAGTGTTACTATAAGAAAAATAAAAGAGGAACATTACAGCCTTTCACGCTTCGGAGATGGTGAGTTTTCGCTAATATGCGGGCAAGAGTTAAAGTTCCAGCCATATCATGAAAAATTGTCTGCGGAGTTAAAAGACATTTTGCAATTGCCGCCGGAAGAAAAAGAAATGTTGGTTGGGATTCCGGATGTTTTTGCGGGGACAAGTCAGTTTACACTCAACGCAGAAAAGTATTGGAAGGAATATTTGCGCAATAATAGGGCAAGAATTTATAAATTGCTGCGATTTGACAGAAGTTATAGTGACTCGTTAATTTCGCGATTTTACATCGATTATCGAGATAAAATCCCAATGAATGAGAAGATTGCCCGTTTGCGCTCCGTCTGGGACAATAAGCGGGTCCTCATTGTTGAAGGAGAAAAGAGCAGGTTAGGCATGGGAAATGACCTGTTCGATAACACGGCGGATATTGGCAGGATCGTATGCCCGTCCGTAAATGCCTATTCCTGTATTGATGAGATCGAGCAGGCAATTTTAGACCTTGACTCTTTTGAATTGATTTTAATTGCGCTTGGCCCTACGGCGACAGTATTAGCATATCGTTTGCATAGCAAAGGGCGGCAAGCACTGGATATTGGGCATATCGATATTGAATACGAATGGTATAAAAAGGGAGCGGAAGAAAAGACGCCTGTTCCTAATAAATACATTGGGGAAATGCCCGGAGGGGACATGGTGGAGGACGGCGTGGATGAACGATACAAAAAGCAAATTATAAGGAGAATTGGATAATGACACCCAAAATCAGTATTATTATCCCGGTGTATAATGTCCAGAAGTATCTTCCGTGTTGCCTTGACTCGGTGCAAAACCAAACATTTCAGGAATTTGAGGCGATTCTTGTAGACGATGGGTCGACAGATGAAAGCGGCTCGATTTGCGATCGTTATGCCAAAATGGATCCGCATTTCTCGGTACTCCATAAGGATAATGGGGGCCAGTCATCGGCAAGGAATATGGGGCTGGATCATTGCCGTGGAGAATATGTTTGCTTTTTGGACAGCGACGACTATTTGGAACCGGATTATCTGGAGTATCTTTATAATGAGATAAATGAAAGCCATTATGATTTCGTAAGTTGCACAGCTAATTTTGTAAATGGGAAAAATGAATTTATCTGGCGCAATGATTACGAAGTGGAGCGGAAAGAAATAGTTGGAGATATGTTTGAGACATATTTCCATAGCAACTTGATAGAGGATGCGGTGTGGAATAAGATTTATAGAAGAGAATTGTTTTCGGATCTTCGCTTTGAGGAAGGAATTATATTTGAGGACTCGCTGTTTATCATCCGACTATTAAAAAAATGTAAAATGGGTCTATTTACATGCAAGTTCTTATATAATTATCGAATTAGAGAGGGATCTACCATGCGGTACATAGAAAACACCGCATCGAAAGTGGCCTTTAATCCTAAGAAGATAGATATGCTAATGGTCTTCCAATCATGCGCAAAAGAATTGCAGGAAACGGAATGGGAGGAAGGGTATTACAGAAGGATGATAACTACTTGCGCAGAATTCTCTGCAGCCTCCTGCAGTTATCAGAGTAAAGAACTCCGAAAAGAAATTATGACATATTACAGATTTGCTGTTGAAAAGTGCGGACTATCTTCATATCCGCTTAAAGAGAGAGTTGCGATTATTTTGGAGATTTATTTTCCTTATTTATGGAATTACTGCAAGAGTAAGAAGGCTGGCCGGTAAAGAAATAACACGGCCGCATTAAAATGCATGACCTGAAATACCAAGCAATTATCGATATCACACGACGCAAAACGCCCCCTGATGCAAGCTTTTGCTTGCTTCAGGGGGCGTGCGATATTCCTGGGGGGTTCGAGGTGACTGGTGACTCTTTATGGGGTGAAGCCCAAACCGTGCGAGGCGAAAGGTCAGACTGAAATAGGCTGTTGGGTGCCTTACGCCAGGGCGGCGGTGATGATGGCCATCTTATAGACCTCGTCGGCGTTGCAGCCGCGGCTCAGGTCGTTGATGGGGGCGTTCAGGCCCTGGAGAATGGGGCCGTAGGCCTCATAGCCGCCCAGCCGCTGGGCGATCTTGTAGCCGATGTTGCCGGCCTCGATGCAGGGGAAGATGAAGGTGTTGGCGTAACCTGCCACCTTGGAGCCGGGAAACTTCAGCTGGCCCACCACAGGGGACACGGCGGCGTCGAACTGCATCTCGCCGTCCAGAGCCAGGTCGGGAGCCATTTCCTTGGCCACCTTGGTGGCCTCCTGACTCAGGGAGACGGTACCGCCCTTGCCGGAGCCCTTGGTGGAGAAGCTCAGCATGGCGACCTTGGGATCGATGCCGAAGACCTTGGCGGTGTTGGCGGTCTCAATGGCCACCTCGGCCAGCTTCTGGGCGGCGGAGACCACCACGTTGCCTTCCTTGTCCACGGTATCCTGGTAGTCGATGTTGATGGCGCAGTCGCCCATGGCCAGCTTCTCATCGCCCCGGACCAGGATGAAGCAGGAGGACACAAGATGGGCGCCCTTCTTGGTCTTGACCAGCTGCAGGGCGGGCCGCACGGTGTCGGCGGTGGAGTAGGTGGCACCGCCCAGCAAAGCGTCGGCGTAGCCCATCTTCACCAGCATGGTGCCGAAGTAGTTGCCCTTGGACAGAGCCTTGCGGCAGTCCTCGGCAGTCATCTTGCCCTTGCGGAGCTCCACCATCTTCTCCACCATGGCGTCCATCTCGGGATAGGTGGCGGGGTCGATGATCTCGATGCCCTCAATATCAAAATTGCCGGCCTTGGCCGCAGCCTTGACCTCTTCCACGTTGCCCACCAGAATGGGGGTCAGGAAGCCGCCCTTCTTCAGACGGTCGGTGGCCTCCAGGATCCGGGCGTCGGGACCCTCGGTAAAGACGATCTTCCGGGGGTTGGCCTTCAGAGTTTCGATCATGGATTCAAACATGGTTATTTCCTCCCAATGGGGCACGGAGCCCCGTATTTTCGCCCTTCATTATACACCGAATCGGGTGCAGTCTCAAGGGCCTGGTGTAAAATTTGTAAAAAATCCGGGTTTCCATAGAAAAACCCAGCGCCCCCGTGGGGACGCTGGGACAATTTCTTACAGGGCCTTCTTGGCAACCTCCACCAGAGCGGCGAAGGCGGCGGGCTCATGGATGGCCAGCTCGGAGATGGACTTCCGGTTCATCTCGATGCCGGCCTTCTTCAGACCGTAAATGAAGCGGCTGTAGTTCAGGCCGTAGGGCTTGACAGCGGCGGAAATACGGGTGATCCACAGGCTGCGGAACTGTCTCTTCTTCAGCTTGCGGCCGGTGTAGGCGTAAACGCCGGACTTGGCCACAGCCTGCTTGGCCATCTTAAAGTGGGTGGACTTGGAACCCCAGTAGGATTTCGCCAGCTTCAGGGTCTTATTTCTTCTCTTGCGCGTCATCATTGCGCCCTTTACTCTTGCCATTGCTATATCCTCCTATGTTCCTTATTTGTAAGGGATCATCTTTTTGATGGCCTCGGTGTTGGTCACGTCAGCGTAAGCGGTGGTGCGCAGACGACGGGTACGCTTGGTGTCCTTCTTGGTGAGGATATGGCTCTTGAAAGCGCGGGCTCTCTTCACCTTGCCGGATTTGGTCAGGTTGAATCTCTTCTTAGCGCCGCTGTGGGTCTTCAGTTTAGGCATATTGCTTCTCCTTCCGTATGGTAAGCCGGTGGCTTTTTTACTTTGCGTTCTTGGGGGACAGATACATCGCCATGAAACGACCATCCAACTTGGGGTTCTTCTCCACGTTGGCCAATTCAGCGCAGCCTGCGCCGAAGTCCAGCAGCAGCTTTTCACCAATGTTGGTGTGGGCCATTTCACGGCCCCGGAACCGGACGGTGACTTTCACGCGGTTGCCTTCCTTCAGGAATTTCTGCGCGTTTTTCATCTTGGTGTTGAAGTCGTTGGTGTCGATGCCGGGGGACATGCGGATCTCCTTGATCTCTACCACACGCTGGTTCTTCCGGGCTTCCTTCTCTTTCTTCTTCTGGTCGAAGCAGAACTTCCGGTAGTCCATGATCTTGCACACAGGGGGGGTGGCGTTGGGGGAGATCTTCACCAGATCCAGATCCTGTTCCTCCGCCAGGCGCAAAGCCTCCGCAGCGGACATGATGCCAAGCTGGCCGCCCTCCGGGCCGATGACGCGAAGCTCTTTATCCCGAATTTCCTCGTTGAGCTGATGGTCTAGTTTGCCGATGGTAAGCACCTCCAATAACAAATAAAAATGCGGATGCCAAGCACCCGCACACACGCACAAAATCACCGGAAAACTCCGGAAATTCTGAAAATGTTGACCTCTTTGCATAGCGTGAGGTGAGGCAGGTGACTGGCCTTCTTTGTTTTGCCTTGACATTCTACCATGGTTTTTCCCAAATGTCAACAGCTTTTTCTTTGGATTTTCGGGGAAAACCGGAAGGAACCCAGGCTTTCCCGGCTCTATTCTATGGGGAAGGGCGGTAGGATATACAAAAAGCATATCCTGCCGCCCGGTGCATTATGATAAGGTGTGGGGCAGATTTCGAGGGCCGGCGCAGACGATAGTCCCCGGCCGCTGGGTAAAGCTGGACAGAACCTCCAGAGCCAACCCGTGGCGCTGGGCCAGTTCCACGGACCGGTCATGGAGGACCTGGGCCCCCAGGGCGATGAGCCTGCGCATTTTGTCATAGGAGATCCAGTCGAAGCGCTCCGCGTCGGGGCTTTTCCGGGGATCTTTGTCATAGACCCCGTCCACGTCGGTGTAGATCTGACACAGGTCCGCCTGGAGAAATACCGCCAGGGCCACCGCCGTGGTATCGGAGCCGCCCCGGCCCAGAGTGGTAATATCTCCTTCGGGGCTCAGACCCTGAAAGCCTGCCGCCACTACCACCCGGCCCCGGTCCAGCTCCCGACGAATCCGGTCCCCTTCCAGAGCCTGGATCCGAGCATTGCCGTGGACGGCGTCGGTGCGAAGCCCGGCCTGCCAGCCGGTAAGGGACACGGCGGGACAACCCATGGATTCAATGGTCATGGCCAGCAGCGCGGCAGACATCTGCTCCCCGGCGGAGAGGTAGGCATCCATTTCCCGGGGGCCTACCCGGGGATCGATGGCAATGGCCTTGGCGATCATATCGTCGGTCATGGAGCCCTGGGCGGAAACCACGGCCACCACACGGCTCCGTTTGGCGGCCTGGGTCACGATCCGGGCCGCGGCCCGGAGCCGCTCGGCATCGGCTACGGAGGTGCCTCCGAATTTTTGCACGATCAGCATAATTCACCTCCCGGACGGAGGATCCGTCCTCAGGCCATTCTATGCCGGACCCCATCTTTTGACAAAAAACCGGAGCCGAAACTTCGGCTCCGGTATGAGAGGCGGTTACCCCGCCAGGACCTCCGCGCGGACCACGCCTGCGGTGGAGCGGAGCTTCCGCAGCAGCTCCTCCAGAGGCAGCAGCAATTCGCCGGTCTCGGCGGAGACGGTAACGCTGGCACAGCCGTTGGTGGGAATGGTTTGGTTGATGGTCAGTATATTTGCGCCGCATTGGGCAAAAATGGTTAGTATGGTGGACAGAACGCCGGGCTCATCATGGAGCATCAGTTGGAAGGTGATGATCCGTCCCGCCATTAGATTCTGAAAAGGCAAAATGGAATCCCGATACTTATAAAAAGCACTGCGGCTGATGCCGGTCCGCCGGGCGGCGTCATTGACAGTGGCGGCTTCGCCGGTATCCAAAAGGCGCTTGGCTTCCGCCACCTTCAGAAATACCTCCGGCAGGGCAGAGGATTCGATAATATAGTATTTCGGATTTGCAGCCATGGGTTACCTCCTGAAGGGCCACGTGCGGACAAACGTCCGCCGACAACGGCCTGGAAGTATTGTACCATAAATTCAGCCGAAAGCAAGGGCTTTCCGGAAAAAAGGAGCAAAAATGCGGAAACAACGGGGAATGAAGCAAATATTGGCTCTGGCCGGGGTGCTGCTGGGGGCCTGGCTGGGGGTCCGGTACCTGCTGCCGGTGAGCCTGCCCTTCCTCCTGGGATTGGGGGTAGCGGCCCTGGCGGAGCCTGCCGTGGGGCGACTCTCCGGAACGGGGAGAATCCCCAGAGCCTTGGGGGCGGCTTTGTGCGTCACGGGGATCTATCTTCTGCTGGGCGGGCTGCTATACCTGGCGGCCTTGGGGGCCTATCGGGAACTGGGCAGTCTATCCCGGAATTTGCCTAAAATGGCGGCATCCCTGGCCCGGCCGCTGGGACGGCTCCGGGATTGGACCTATGCCATGACGGACCGGGCTCCGGGAGAGCTTAGGCCCATGCTGGAGTCGGCGGCAAGCTCCCTGTTTTCCGGGACCTCTGCACTGGCGGGCCGGGCGGTATCGGGACTGCTGACCTTCCTCAGCGGCATCTTATCCCAGGTGCCGGACAGCATGCTCTTTCTCGGTACGGCGGTGGTATCCAGCTTTATGATCTCCGCCAAAATGCCGGGCCTACGGTCGGGAATCACCGGCAGGATCCCCGACCGGTGGAAGGAGGGGCTGCTGCCGGCTCTGAGGCATCTTCGCGGGGCCCTGGGGGGCTGGCTCCAGGCCCAGGCCAAGCTCATGGGTCTGACCTTTCTGATTCTCCTGGCGGGGTTCCTGATTCTGCGGGTCCGGTTTGCGCCGCTGTTTGCCTTTCTGGTGGCATTGGTGGACGCCCTGCCCATGCTGGGTACGGGAACGGTGCTGATTCCCTGGAGTCTGCTACGCTTTCTGGACGGGGATCCGGCTATGGGGGTGGGCCTCCTGGCTCTCTATGGGACGGCCCTGACTACCCGGTCCCTGCTGGAACCCCGGCTGGTGGGAAAGCATATGGGCATGGACCCCCTGCTGACCCTCTGCGCCCTGTATGCGGGCTATCGGCTCTGGGGGGTTCTGGGAATGCTGCTGGCTCCGGCCCTGACCATTACGGCCATGGAACTCTGCCGCCTGGCGGACCCAATGAAAAAAGAATTGCAATCCCCCGGAAAAGCCGATATGATATAGTAAAAACGAAAGGGGGGACCCCGTGGAACTGCGGCATATTGCGGAGCGGGAGGGAAAGCTGTCCGGCTTTCTGAGCCGGGAACTGAATATGTCCACAGGGCTCATCAACCGGCTGAAATACCGGGACGGGTTGCTGGTGGACGGGGTCCCGGTCCATACGAATTACCCCGTACGGCCGGGACAGGAGATCCGGGTTCTCCTGGACGAAGAAACTCCGGAGTACCCTGCCGAGGAAATAGACCTGTCCGTTTTGTATGAAGATGAGGACCTGATTGCCCTGGATAAGCCCGCCGGGATGCTGATCCACCCCTCCCGGAACCGGGACCGAGGGACCCTGGCCAACGGCCTGGCTTGGTATTACCGGGAAACAGGACAGAAATGCGCCTTCCATCCCGTGAGCCGGCTGGACCGAGACACCTACGGGGTGGTGCTGCTGGCGAAAAATTCCCACGTACACGCCCTTATGAACGAGGAGCACCGGCTGGGCCGGATCCAAAAGACCTATCACGCCCTGGTCTATGGGGGGCCGGAGGCAGAGACAGGGCTTATTGACGCCCCCATTGAGCGGCTGCCCCTGCCCAGCCTCCTGCGGCGGGTAGGGGAGGGGGGAAAACCCTCCCGGACGGAATACCGGGTCCTGGAGCGGCGGCAGGGAGGTGCCCTGTTGGAGCTGCGGCCCCTGACGGGCCGGACCCACCAGCTCCGGGTCCACTGCAGCTACATGGGCTGGCCCATTCTGGGGGATCCCCAGTACGGCTCCGAGGAGTCCATGGCGCTGTCCCGGCGGCTGGGGCTCACGAGCCAGGCCCTGTGCGCAAAAAAGCTGCGGTTTTTCCATCCCATGACAGGGGGAGAGCTGGAGCTGACCTCTAAGCTGGAGGTCCCTAAGGAACTGTTGGATGAACAATGACCCGGCGGAGAAGAAAGCTCCGCCGGGTCATTGTCGTTTGTGCGTAAGAGGGCTTCGATTACAGCTCCGCCATATGCCGGCTGATCAACAGGTCCAGAAATTCCTGAGCGTCGGCCCGGGCCGTGGCCGGGTCCACCTCATACTCGGCGGCGATCATCTTCGCCAGGTCCTGGGCGTCCGCCGCTTCGTTCAGATGCTCCCAGATAAAGGCCCCCAGCTCGTTGAGGGTAATGAGTCCGCTGAATTCCCGGGCGGCGGCGCCGGTGGGCACCAGCAGGGTCTCCCCGGCTATTTTCCGCACGATGTAATTGTCGTTCCGCTTCATGATGGTTCCTTTCCGGAGCCTTATTTGGCTCCCACGGGCAGACGGTAGGTGGGGACCACCTCTGCCAGGATCTTCCGGATGTCCGGATCATTATCCGCCGCGGCCCGGCGGAGGCGGTCAATGGCCCGGGCCAGGGCCCGGTCGTCAAAGGGTTCATCCTTGGCAATGTAGATCAGGTTGTTCTGGGTCTTGCGGTCGGACTCGTTGTCCAGAAGAAGCTCCTCAAAGAGCTTTTCTCCGGGGCGAAGGCCCGTATAGACGATGGGAATGTCCACGCCCGGCTCGAAGCCGGACAGGCGGATCATGTTCCGGGCCAGATCGTCGATCTTCACGGGCTCGCCCATGTCCAGAATGAAGATCTCGCCGCCCTTGGCGTAGACCCCGGCCTGGAGCACCAGGGAAACGGCCTCGGGAATGGTCATAAAGTACCGGATGATCCTGGGATCCGTGACGGTGACGGGCCCGCCCTCGGCGATCTGCTTTTTGAACAGAGGGATCACGGAGCCGTTGGAGCCCAGCACATTGCCGAATCGCACGGCCACGAACTCCGTCTTGGATCGGCGGCCCACCATCTGGATCACCATTTCACAGACCCGTTTGCTGGCACCCATAACATTGGTGGGGTTTACGGCCTTGTCCGTGGAGATCAGCAGGAACCGTTTGACCCCGTATTGGTCCGCCAGCTCCGCTGTGTTCAGGGTACCCAGGATGTTGTTCTTCACGGCCTCGCAGGGGCTGTCCTCCATGAGAGGCACATGCTTGTGGGCGGCGGCGTGGAACACCTGATCCGGTCGGTACCGGGCAAAGACCGACTCCAGCCGGGCCCGGTCCCGAACGGAGCCGATGAGGACCTGCAGGTCCAGCTCCGGATGGCTGTGCCGCAGCTCCGTCTGGATGTCATAGGCGTTGTTCTCGTAAATGTCGAAGATGATCAGCTGCCGGGGAGCGTAGGCGGCGATCTGACGGCACAGCTCCGAGCCAATGGAGCCGCCGCCTCCTGTGACCAGCACGGTCTGGCCACCGATGTGCCCACTGATGCCGGCCATGTCCACATGGACGGCCTCCCGGCCCAGCAGGTCCTCGATCTCCACCTTGCGGATGGACTGGACACTGACGTCTCCGTTGGCCAACTGAAAAATGCCGGGAAGGGTCTTCAGGGTGCAGTTTGTGGCCTGGCAGTAGGTCATGATCTCCTTTCGTTCCCGAGCCGAGACGCTGGGGATGGCAAGGATGATCTCCTGTACCCGGTATTTGGCGGCGGCCACGGAGATCGTGTGCCGCCCGCCGACGATGGGCACGCCCCGGATGTACTTGCCCCACTTGGCACTGTCGTCGTCCACGCAGCAGACCACTTTGTTTTTGGACTTTTCGCTGGACTGGAGCTCCCGCAGTACCGTGGCGCCGGCAGAGCCCGCGCCCACCAGCATGGTCCGTTTTACGGGGTGGCCGTGTGGGCGGCGGAGATATCGGAACCAGCGGTAGCACAGCCGCAGGGCCATGACCGCCAGGGTCAGGAACATGACGTAGAGAATGGGATAGCTCCGGGGGGCCGGCAGAGCCAACAGGAGCATGCCCAAAAGCTGTGCCACGGCAGACAGAACACTGGCAATGACGATCCGCATGAGCTCATCTACACCGGCAAACTCCCACAGGCTGCTGTACAGTCCGCACTGCCAGAAGATGACCAGAGTCGTGACGACATTTATGGGAGCATAGCGGACAATGGAGGGCAGGAACCCGGACTCGTCCATGAGAGGAATGTTCAATTCAAACCGGACGAACAGGGACAAAAACGACGCTGCCAGAATGAGAACGGCATCCGCCGCCAGAAGGAACAGGATCCGGATCCGCTTGGGAGACAAGTCCGCTTTTTTGGCCGGGCTCCGGACGGGGGCCTTGGGAGTGTTATTCACCGAGGGCCTCCTTCAGCTGTTGACGGGCCAGCTCCATATCCGGCACCACCACGGACATGCCGCGGATAGAGGCGTAGTAGAAGCCGTCGTCGGAGGGTACCCGGGAGGAGGAGACCTCCGCTCCGGGAAGCATGGGCAGCAGGGTGGTGAGATAGCTCAGAATCTGGGCGTTGGTCATGTCTGTGGTCACCAGGGGGAACAGCTCGTCCACAAGGGCCTTTGCCGAGGTCAGGTCGATGTTTCGAACGGAGTCCAGCATCGCCATGAGCACGTTTCGCTGGCGGCCCGTGCGGTAGAAGTCGGAGTCCAGATACCGGATCCGAGAGTAGTTCAAGGCGGCCTCTCCGTCCATGTGGTTGAGCCCGGCCACGAAGCCCTTATAAGTGCCCATGTTCATCCAGTCGGCCTCCTCCTGGGTCAGGTTGATGTCCACGCCGCCCAGTATGTCCACCACCTTGGTAAAGCCGGAGAAGTCCACCTCCACGTTGGCGTCAATGCGGATGCCGAAGTCCGTTTCCAGGGTGTCGTCCAGCAGCGCAAAGCCGCCCATGGCGTAGGCGGCGTTGAGCCGGTTGTCCATATAGCCCCCGGGAATGGGAACGTACAGATCTCGGAGGAAGGAGATCATCTGAATGGTTCCCTTGGACTTGTTGAAGCTGCACAGGATCATGCTGTCGGACCGGGCCCGTCCCTCGCCGGGGCGGCGGTCCTGGCCTACCAGAAGAATGTTGACGATCTGATCCTCCTGGCCGATGAGCGCAGCCTGGCCGGGCTGGGCCACGTCCGTGGGATCCAGAGTGGGGTAATCCGCGTCAGGCTCCGTTTCCGCGGCCTGCTGCCGCAGCAGTTCCTCCTCGGAAAGGTAGGTCTCCGTGGGATCCGGCCGGTTGAGCTTGTCCACGGAATAGTGATAGGCGGCAAAGAGCACCATAAAGGCGCAGAGCACCAGGGCCAGAATAACGATCAGGAACCAAAGCAAGACCGTTTTGCCCCTGTGCTTCTTCGGCGCGCCAGGTGTAGGTTCCATAGGACATGTCCTCCTAATCTGTCGTTTACGCAAACATACTTTTATAATATAACATGGCAAAAGAGAAAAAGAAAGAAGGGAGTTGAAAAAACCACGGATCCGGGTGAAAAAGATAAACCTGGGACGAGATGGGAAAATTAGGACATTATTCGACAAAAAACGCCAAAAGAATCCGAAAACTCAGAGGGAATTGACTGGTTGACAAGAAACAGGAACAAGGACTATAATGGTCCTAAAAGTAGGGTGGTGAGGAGAAATGGACCAGGGGGCCCAGGCCGGAAGTCAGGCGGTACCCCGGATGGAGGAGATCCTCCGGGGAGGCGCCACCTGCCTTCTGACGGTGACGGGATACAGCATGGTCCCGTTTCTCCGGCACGGCCGGGACGCCGTGATTTTGGCCCAGCCCACCCGGGAGCGGCTCCGGCCCGGCCGGATCTTGTTTTTCCGGCGGCCCGGCGGGGACTATATCCTCCACCGGCTCCGCCGGGTGGAGCGGGACGGCAGCCTGATCCTCTGCGGCGACGCACAAAGTTGGACCGAGCGGATCCGGCCCTCCCAGATCATTGGGGCAGCGGTGGCCGTCCGGCGGGAGACGGGCCGGGTGGTGGACTGCGGCAGCTTTTCCTGGCGGCTGTGCAGCGCCCTGTGGTATCCTACACGCCCCATCCGTCCGCTGCTGTTCCGGATCTGGGCTGCGGGCAAAAAATGCGCCGCCTTCTTCGGCGGAACGAAGAAAAATAAGGGACGGGAAGAAACCTGATTTCTGCGGAAAGTTCGCGTTGGGAGGGTCGAGCCTTGGTGGATCTGCATTGCCATATACTCCCCGGGGTGGACGACGGATCCCGGGACCTTTCCCAGTCCCTGGCTATGGCCCGGATCGCCTGGGAGGGCGGCACCCGGGTGATCGCCGCCACGCCCCACTGCGGCCTGCCCGGCAGCGCCGGGAATTTCTGGGGGCCGGAGCTGGCGGAGCGGTTCCGCAGTCTGCAAAGGGCCGTGGCGGAGGCGGGGATCCCTCTGAAGATTCTGCCGGGCATGGAATTTTTCGGCGGGGAGGATCTTGGGGCCTTGTATGACAATGGGAGACTCCTGCCCCTGGCCGGGGGTCGGTATCTTTTGACGGAGTTTTACTTTGACGAGAGCGCTGTCTATATGACATCGGTCCTGGAGCAGGCCCGGGACCGGAGTCTGACGCCCCTGGTGGCCCATCCGGAGCGGTACGAGGCGGTCCAGCGGGATCCCGGCGTGGCGGAGCGATGGTTCCGCCTGGGCTACGGGATCCAGGTGAACAAGGGCAGCATCCTAGGGGATCTGGGAGCCGGGGCGGAGGAAACTGCCTGGGCTCTGCTGGACCACGGACTGGTCCACGTTGTAGCCAGCGATGCCCACAGCCATCTGCGCAGGACCCCGGACCTGAGCCGGGTCCGGCGGCGGCTGGAGAAGGGCTGCGGGGCGGCATACACACGGCTTTTGCTTGAGGAGAATCCTAGGCGGATCCTGGAGGACCGGCCCCTGTGCCGGAGCCTTTCGGACTGAGCCGAATACATAGGAAGGATCGTAGGGAATGAAGCTGTTGAGAGGAATCATTATAGGGCTCTTCGTGGTGCTGGCGGGACTTACGGCGGCCTCGGAGTGGTACGCCAGGACCCAGGTGGACAGGACTCCGCCCACCATCACCTGTGAAGGCGAGGTGCTGGAGGTCAGCGTGGAGGCGGACCGGTCGGAGCTGCTGCAGGGGGTTACCGCCTGGGACGACCGGGACGGAGACCTGACGGACAAGGTCCTGGTGGAGCATGTATCCAACCTGACGGGGGCCAATACGGCGAGAATCACCTACGTGGTCTTTGACAGCGCCGACAATGCGGCCACCTGCTCCCGGACCATTCGCTATACGGATTATCAGAAGCCCCGCTTCCGGCTGACGGCGCCGCTGCACTATTACGTGGGTGACACCATCACTCTCCTGGACCGGCTGACGGCGGTGGACGTCATCGATGGGGATCTCCAGGATAAAATCCGGCTCACCGCCTCCAACCTGACAAACACCCTGGCCGGGACCTATCACGTAACGGTCCAGGTCACCAATTCTTTGGGCGACACCTCCGTGCTGCCCCTGACGATCCTGGTGGACAGCGGCTCCGGGTATCTTACGCCGGAGATCCAGCTGACGCAGTACCTGGTGTATCTGGACCAGGGCAGCGCTTTTGATCCCGGGATCTATGTGCGGTCCATTACGGATCCCAGCGCCGGGAACAAAACCGTGAGCCGGGGCCAGGCGGAGATCTTTTCCGAGGTGGATCCCAACCGGCCCGGCACCTATGAGGTGGTCTACTCCTACACCGGCTCCGGCGGACGAGAGGGCAAGACCATTCTGACGGTCGTGGTGGTCTGAGGAGCGGAGGAAACGAATGAAGGAACGAAACGAGATCAATTGGCAGGATATTGAACCGGGTTGTGTGATCCGGGGAATCCTGAATCATATCATTCTGGTGATTCTGGCGGCTCTCATCGGTGCCATGGGGGTCAGACTGACGGCCAACGTCCTTTATACGCCGGAGTACAGCAGCAGCGTCACCTTCGCAGTGACCTCCCGGTCCGGCCTGACCACCACCTATAACAACCTGAACGCCGCCAGCGAAATGTCCGTGGTGTTTTCCCAGATCCTGGAGAGCAGCCTCATGTCCGAGCGGATTTGCCAGGAGCTGGGGGTCAGCTCCATGCCCGGCATTCTGAAGGCCGAGACCCAGGGCCAGACCAATATGCTGGTGGTCACCGCCACTGCGGGCTCCCCCAAGGACGCCTTTTTGATGGTGCAGACGGTGAAGGAGCATTACTCCGATTTCTCGGATCTTATCGACCAGAGCGCCGTGCTACAGATTATGTCCGATGCCCAGGTGTCTACAACGCCGATCAATCCCATGAACGTGAGAAGGAACATGGTGCGGGCCGCGGCGGTCTGCGCCCTGCTGGCGGTGCTGACCCTGGCCTGGATGAACATTGCCCGGGATACGATCCAGAACCGCTCCGCCGCCCGGCATAAGCTGGACGGTACCGTCCTTGTGACCGTGCCTCATGAAAACCGGCGCAGACAGGGCGGGAATCTGCTGATCTCCAGCCCAGAGGTGAGCTTCTTCTTTGAAGAGACCTTCTTCCGCCTCCGCTCTGCGGTGGAGGCATCCGTGGAGCGCTCCGCTGCCGCCCGGCAGGAGGAGCGCCGCGGAGTCGTGATCCTGGTGACCAGTGCGGCGCCGGGAGAGGGCAAGTCCACGGTGGCTGCGGACCTGGCTCTGGCCCTGGCAAAGAAGCACCCCAACGTGCTGCTGATCGATGCGGATCTGCGGAACCCCACACAGGTGGGCCTGTTCGGGGACGGCGCAGTCCAGGCCGGAGGGCTCCAGGCCCTGCTCCAGGCGCCGGAGGTGACCCTAGACGGGGTGTCCCGGGCGGCGACTTACAGCAAGGCGGAAAATATCGCCCTGCTGCTCAATAAGAAACGGTCCGACAACCCGGCCGAGCTGCTGGCCTCCCCGAATATGGCCCGGCTGGTGGAGCTTATGCGGGAAAATATGGACTATATCGTCATCGATTCGCCGCCCTATTCCATGTTCGCAGAAGGCATCAGCCTGGCGGATCTGGCGGATGCCTCGATCCTGGTGGTGCGCCAGGACCGGGCGGCGGCAGCGGATATCAACGACACCATCGATGCGCTGAACCAGAGCAGATCCAAGTTCCTGGGGTTGGTTCTGAACGATATGAAGAGCCTGGTGTATCGGTCCCATGGCCGGGACTACGGCTATGGCTATGGCTACGGCTACGGGTATGGCTACGGATACGGAGACCGCAGCAGCGGCGGAAAGCAGGTGGAGGGCTGATGGAGGAACGTGACACCCATGGAATCCAGAGGGAGGAAGGCGGGATCGACCTGGGCCGGGTCCTGCGGAGCTTTTTCCGAACGACACGGCGGTGGTGGCCCCTGGCGGCTGTCCTGATGCTGGCACTGGGCGGCCTGCGCTATGCCCGGGCACGGCTGAGCTACCGGCCCACCTATACCGCGGCGGCCACCTTTTCTGTGACTTGCGGCGTGGATGATACCACGGATCTGCTGAGCGGCAGCAGCTATTATAATGCCCAGGCCGCCCAGCAGTTGGTCCAGACCTTTCCCTATATCATACGGTCCGAGGCCATGACCGAGCGGATCAAGGCTACCCTGGGCCGGGACAGCCTGGGCGGCACGGTGAACACGCCCCAGGTCATCGGAAACTCCAATTTCTACATCTTGTCGGCAACCAGCACTGACCCCCAGACGGCATTGGAGCTGCTTCAGGCCGTCATTGAGAATTTTCCCCAGGTGGCCTCCTTCGTGGTGGGCAGCACCCGTCTGTCCATGATCAAGGAGCCGGTGCTGCCGACGGTGCCGGATTCGCCGATGCCAGGTCTTGGCACGGCGGTAAAGGGGGCCCTCCAGGGGGCGGTCCTTGGCTGCGTGATCCTGCTGCTGATGTCCCTGGGCCGGGTCACGGTGCTGTCTCCCAGAGATCTGCAGCGGGAGGTGAGCCTCCGCTGCCTGGGACAGATCCCGGAGGTCCGGCGGCATAAGCGCCGCAAGACCGGGGCCGAGAGGGTGTCCCTGCTGGACACCAATCAGCGGACCCGGCTGGCGGATCCCTTCAGCGCCCTGCGGGCCAAGCTTTTGCGGGAGCTGGAGACGGAAAACGACCGCATGATCCTGGTGACCAGCACCCTGCCCGGCGAGGGCAAGACCACGGTGTCCTTTAACCTGGCCCTGTCACTTGCCCAGAGCGGAAAATCCGTGATCCTGGTGGATGCGGACCTGCGAAACCAGCAGATGAGGGAGCGCTTCGGCCTGGAGGACGTTTCTCTGGGCCTGACGGAGCTGATCCGGGACAAGTCCATTGACCCGGAGGAGGCCCTGATCTCCGTAGGGGATACGGGGCTGCGGGTTCTGGCGGGCAGCACTCGGGTCCCCCGGGCCATGGATCTTCTGGATTCCGGCCGGACCCGGCATATTCTGGACCGGCTCCGTGAGCTGGCGGATTATGTGGTCATTGACGCCCCGCCCGCCGGGATCCTGGAAGATGCGGCGGTACTGGGCCGCAGCGCCGACCGGACGCTGTATGTGATCCGGTATGATGCCGTTCTGCGGCAGACGGTCTGCGACAGCATTCTGGGCCTGAGCCGCCGGAACGTGGCCCTGTGCGGCTATGTCCTAAACGGGGTGCCGGCCCAGCACAAGGGTAGCGGCTACGGCTACGGATATGGCTATGGAAAAGAATACGGCCGTTACGGCGAGAGGAACAGAAATTAGGCCGCGCTGCGGCGGAAAACGATGGACGTCTCCGCCCATCGTTTTTGCCATTTGAGAGGAACGCCTATGAGTTATGTTCAAAAGGTGGTCAAACATGTGAAGCAGGGGACCCTTCGGGACATTGTCCGGGAGACCCGGTGGATCTATCATTATGCCCGGCGGTATTGGGGCAGGATCATTTTATATATCGTCCTGGGCCTTGTTTCCACGGCGGTGGGCCTGGGGTCCTCGCTGCTGTCCCGGCAGCTCATCAATCTGGTGGTGGCCGGGAGCCGGGATCGGGAGGCCTTCCTGCGGGCGGTGCCCCTGGCGGGCTGGTTTCTGGGCCTGGCTCTGTTCCGGGTGGGCCTGAGCGCCGTCAACGCCCGGGTGTCGGCCCAGGTGGGGCTGCAGGTCAACAAGGAGATCCGAGGGGACCTGTTCGGTAAGTTCCTGAATACCGGCTGGCAGCCCATTTCAGGGTTCCACTCCGGGGACCTATTAAACCGGCTGGACAAGGACGCGGGCACCGTGGCGGGCAGCGTCCTGGGCTGGATCCCCAGCCTCATCACCGGTCTGGTCCAGTTTTTGGGTGTGTTGGGGGTCATTGTGTATTTTGACCCCGTTATGGCGGTGCTGGCCCTTCTCAGCGTGCCGGTATCCGGCGCCGTATTTGGCTGGCTGACCCCTAAGCTCCGGATCTATAATCAGGAGGTCATGGCCGCCACCGGGGACCTGACTGCCTTTTGCTCCGATTCCCTCCAGAATATCCAGTCCGTGAAGGCTTTCGGCCTGGTGGACCGGTTCCGGGAGAAGCTCTTAGAGCTTCAGGACCGGCATATGGACCTGGCTCTGCGGCAAAACGGCCTGTCCGTGAAGGTGAATGCGGGAATGAGCCTTCTGGGAATGGCGTCGGCATACCTTTGCCTGGGCTGGGGGGTCTACCGGCTGTGGAGCGGCCGCATCGATTTTGGCACCATGGTGCTGTTTATTCAGTTGTCCGGCTATCTGTCCAGCTCGGCCAGGTCTCTGCTGCAGATGGGCCCCCGGGTCATTGGGGCCACCGTGGCCGCCAAGCGGATCATGGAGGTCCTGGACCTGCCCCGGGAACCGGAAGAGGTCCCGCCCCAGGTGGAGGAGCTGCGCCGGGATCCCCGGGGCGTAGGGGTGGAACTGTGCCAGGCTGGCTTTTCCTACCGGCCCGGGGAGCCGGTGCTGCGCCGGGGCGATTTCCGGGCGGCGCCGGGCCAGGTGGCGGCCATTGTGGGCCCCTCCGGCGCGGGAAAGACCACCCTTCTGCGGCTGCTGTTGTGTCTCATTCAGCCGGAGGAGGGCCGGGCGGAGCTCTTTGGCGGCTCCGGTACCCGGCTGCCCCTGTGCCCGGGGACCAGGACCCTGTTTTCCTATGTGCCCCAGGAGAAGGCTCTGTTTTCCGGTACCGTGGCCGAGACCCTGCGGCTGGCCCGGCAGGACGCCTCCGAGGCAGAGTTGTGGGAGGCACTGGAGCTGGCGGAGCTGGCGGGCGCAGTTCGGAGCCTGCCCCGGGGGCTGGACAGTCCCATCGGCCAGGATGGGGGCCTGCTCTCCGAGGGACAGGGACAGCGGCTGTCCATTGCCCGGGCCCTGCTTCACGATGCCCCCATTCTGCTGCTGGATGAGGCCACCTCTGCCCTGGACGTGGCCACGGAGCGGCGGATCCTGCGGAATATTATGGCCCGATACCGAAACAAGACCTGTATCGTCACTACCCACCGGCCCAGCGTGCTGACCATGTGCACCCAGGTCTATGAGATCCGGGAAGGGAGCCTTACGGCTCTGGATGAGGCCGGGCGCCGGCGGCTGCTGGAGGAGTTTTGAAAAGATCCCCCGGGAAAGGCAGATGCCTTTCCCGGGGGATCCGTATATTTTGAAGAGAAAAGGCAGCCGCCTGCCGGGGGGCGCGGAGCTCAGCCCTCCTGCTCCGTGCCGTCGCAGAGCCCCGGGTCAAAGGTGATCACGGTATAATATTTGACGGGCTCCCGGGCCGCGGCCTCGTCAATGGCAGCCCGGATCTCCGGCTCCCGAGATTCCATGTCGAAGGGGAGCCGGATGTCGAAGATCAGGTTGGTGTGTCCGGGGCCCCGGACCATGCGGAAATCGTGAACGGACAGCCGGGGATCCAACTGCCGCAGGGTGCGCAGGACGAGCGACTTCATATGGTTCAGCTCCCCGTCGTTTGTGACGATGGGATCATAGTGAATCACCAGGTGCACGTTGTGTTTTTGAAGGCAGTCCCGCTCAATGTCGTCGATGATGTCGTGGCAGACCAGCGGGTCCTCCTTCTGGTCCATCTCCACGTGGATGCTGGCGAAGCGGCAGCCGGGGCCGTAGTCGTGGACCATGAGATCGTGAAAGCCTAGGACCTTCTCCCTGCATTTAATCTCGTCAAGGATGGTCCGCCGCAGTTCCGGACTTTCCCGTTCTCCCAGAAGGGGGTCGATGGTGTCTCGGGCAGTGCCGATTCCGGACCAGAGGATGAACAGTGCAACCAAGAGTCCCGCATAGCCGTCGATGGAAAACCTCGTGACGGCACCGATGACGGCCGCGGCCAGCACGGCCAGAGTGGTGACGGCATCGTTTCGGCTGTCCACTGCCGTGGCCTCCAGGGCGGTGGACTGGATCCGTCGGCCCAGGGTCCGGTTGAACCGCCACATCCAGAGCTTTAAGAGAATGGATACCGTCAGGATGAGCCCGGTCAGGAGAGAAAAGGTCACGGGCTCCGGGTGCAGGATCTTTTCCAGGGAACTCTTTGCCAGCTCAAAGCCGATGAAGAGGATCATGGCCGCCACCAGGAGCCCCGCAATATACTCGAACCGGGCGTGACCGTAGGGATGGTCCTCGTCGGCGGGCTTTTCCGCCAGCCGGAACCCGACCAAGGTCACCACCGAGGAGGCGGCGTCGGACAGGTTGTTCATGGCGTCGGCGGTAATGGACAGGGAGCCGGAAAGCTGTCCAGCAAGAAATTTGCCCAGACACAGAAGAAGATTGCAGAGGATCCCTACCGTACCGGACAGGCCGCCGTAGGCCCGGCGCACCTGGGGATCCTCCGTATTTTTCCAATTTTTCACAAAATGTCTTATAAGAAAACCGGTCATGGCTTCTCCTCCTTGCAGGATTCCAGAACAGTATACCGGCGGCCTGCCGAAAAGTCCAGCCTAACCTGCCGCCGGGGAAAAGATAGGCCTATTTTTACAAGACCGATTGCTTTTTTCCCTGCTTCCTGATAGAATAGCGGTACTACTTTTCTGAAATAAAGAGGTGGACCCAATGCGTATTGTGGTGAAGGTGGGAACCTCCACGCTGGCCTATCCAACCGGGCGGCTGAATATCCGCCGGGTGGAGTCTCTGTGCAAGGTCCTTAGCGACTTGAAAAATGCGGGGCATGAGATCGTCCTTGTGTCCTCCGGTGCCATCGGCATGGGCGTGGGCAAGCTGGGCCTGCCCTGCCGCCCTAAGGACATTCCTACCAAGCAGGCTGCCGCCGCCGTGGGCCAGTGCGAGCTCATGTACACCTATGACAAGCTGTTTTCGGAGTATAACCATGCCGTGGCCCAGATTCTACTGACGGGCAGCGACGTGGAGCAGGAGACCCGGCGGCGGAATTTCCACAATACCCTGTTCCGGCTGCTGGAGCTGGGGGTCCTGCCGGTTATCAACGAGAATGACACCGTGGCCACGGAGGAGATCGTCATCGGCGACAACGATACTCTGGCCGCCATTGTGGCCGTCAGCGCCGGGGCGGATCTGCTGGTCCTTCTGTCGGATATTGACGGCCTGTACACCGCCGATCCCCACAGAGATCCGGAGGCCAGGCTCATTTCCCGGGTGGAGGAGCTGACCCCGGTGGTCTGGGCTCTGGCCCAGGGAAAGGGCTCCGACCTGGGCACCGGCGGCATGGTGACGAAGCTGAAGGCTGCCGCCATGGCCATGGAGAACCGAATGGATATGGTGATCGCCAACGGCGCGGATCCCAGGATCCTCTATGATATTGCGGAAGGGGCCCCTGCCGGCACCCGGTTTGTGGGAAGGAGTGAAAAACAATGACGACACTGGAGATCATGCAGCGGGCTAAGGCTGCGGCGCCCCGGCTGGGAACCCTGGGCACCGAGGAGAAAAATGCCGCCCTGTTGGCCATGGCCGATGTCATTGAAGCCCAGTGCCCGGAGATCCTCCGGGCCAATGAGGCCGACTGTGAAGCCGCCCGGGCCCATATTTCCGAGGTGATGCTGGACCGGCTTCGGCTGACCGCCGATCGGGTGACCTCCATGGCCCAGGGCATCCGCCAGGCGGCGGCCCTGCCGGACCCAGTGGGTCAGGTCATCTCCCGGATAGAGCGGCCCAATGGTCTCATAGTGGAAAAGACCGGCGTGGCCCTGGGGGTCATTGCCATTATCTATGAGAGCCGCCCCAACGTGACTTCCGATGCCGGGGCCCTGGCCCTGAAGGCGGGCTCTGCCTGTATTCTCCGCAGCGGCAGGGAGGCCTACGGCTCCGCGGCCGCCATTGTCTCTGCCATGCAGCAGGGACTGGAGACCTGCGGCCTGCCCCGGGAGCTGGTGCAGCTGGTGTCCGACACCACGCGGCAGAGCTCGGTGGATCTCATGAACGGGGTGGGCTACATTGACCTGCTGATCCCCCGGGGCGGCGCGGGCCTGATCCGAGCCTGCATAGAGCAGGCCAAGGTCCCCTGTATCCAGACCGGCACCGGCATCTGCCACATCTATGTGGATAGTTCTGCCAACCTGGACCGGGCCCTGGATATTGTGGAAAACGCTAAGGCCAGCCGTCCCTCTGTATGCAACGCGGAGGAGGTGCTGCTGGTGAATTCCGCTGTGGCGGAGAAATTTTTGCCCCGGCTCCAAAAGCGGCTGACCCGGGAGCGGGCGGACCGGGGCCTTCCCACGGTGGAGCTGCGGCTCTGCCCCCGGGCGGCGGCCATTATCCCCGGCACCCCGGCTGGCCCCCAGGACTTTGATACGGAATTTCTGGATTACATCCTGGCGGTGAGGGTGGTGGACACTCTGGAGGAGGCTATGGACCATATTGCCGCCCACTCCACAGGCCATAGCGAGGCCATTTTGACGGAGGACCCTGCCCACGCCGAGGCGTTCACCCGCCGGGTGGACAGCGCCGCCGTGTATGTGAACGCCTCCACCCGTTTTACCGACGGCGGGGAATTCGGCATGGGCTGCGAAATGGGCATTTCCACACAGAAGCTCCATGCCCGGGGCCCCATGGGCCTGGAGGAGCTGACCAGCTACAAATACATCATCCACGGCTCCGGTCAGATCCGCTAGGAGGGAAGTCATGCTTGGATTTTTCGATGGCGGTGGCTTTGCAATTCTTTTCTTTCTGGTGTTTTTCCTGATTTTGGGCGCTTTTGTGGTACTGCTGATCCAGGGAATTGCCCAATGGGGGAAAAACAACAAAAGTCCCCGGCTCACGGTGGGGGCCACGGTGGTCTCCCGCCGGATGAATACCAGCAGCCATGTCCACAACACCGGCGCCGGCCACATGCATTACTCCACCAGTTATTATGTAACCTTTCAGGTGGAGAGCGGGGACCGGATGGAATTTCCCATTTCGGGCCGGGAATATGGGATGCTGGCGGAGGGGGACCGGGGAAAGCTGAGCTTTCAGGGGACCCGCTATTTGGGTTTTGAACGGGAATGACCGACGAAAATAGAAAAGGAGAATATATTATGTCAACTTACAAATTTGGATTTCTCGGCGTAGGCAACATGGGCGGCGCCCTGGCCCGGGCGGCGGTCAAGACCCTGCCGGGAGATGAGATCGCCGTCAGCAGCCGCACCATGGAAAAGGCCCAGGCCATGGCCCAGGAGCTGGGCTGCACCGCCCTGGAGGACGGGGCCCTGGCCCTGCGGTCCGACTTTGTATTTTTTGGGGTGAAGCCTCAGGTCATGCCCGGAGTCCTGCGGGAGCTGGCGCCCATCCTGGCCAGCCGTCGGGAGCCTGTGTGCCTGGTGTCCATGGCCGCGGGGCTGACCCTGGAGCGGCTGGGGGAGATCCTGGGGGCGGAGTACCCCATGATCCGCATTATGCCCAACACCCCGGCGGGGGTCGGGGCCGGTATGATCCTCTACACCGTCAACAGCCTGGTGACCGAGGAAATGCGGGCAGAGTTCCTGCGGGGCATGGCCGGGGCCGGCAAGTTTGACGAGCTGCCGGAGGGCCTGATGGACGCGGGCAGCGGCCTGTCCGGCTGCGGCCCGGCCTATGTGTGCCAGTTCGTGGAGGCTCTGGCCGACGGCGGCGTGGTCTGCGGCCTGCCCCGGGCCAAGGCCCAGATGTATGCCGCCCAGGTGGTCCTGGGCACGGCCCAGATGATCCTGGAATCCGGAAGCCACCCCGGCGAACTGAAGGACGCCGTGTGCTCCCCTGGCGGCAGCACCATCCGGGGTGTCCGAGTCCTGGAGGAGCGGGCGCTGCGGGGGGCGGTCATGGACGCTGTCATTGCCGCTTATGAAAGAAGCCAGGAGCTGGGAAAGTAAGGCCATGGAACAGGATATTACCTTTGTCATGCACACCCCGGAGGGAGATGTGACCATGACGGTGCTTTTCACCTTCTATTCGGAGCTGACTAAGACCGATTACATGCTCTATACCCCGGACCCCCTGGACGGGTCCTGCCAGGTCCGGATCTCCGCCGGGCGGTATGACCCCAACGACCTGTCCCGAATCCTGCCTCTGCGGGATGAGCGGGACCGGGCTATTGTCCAGAGCTACCTGGATTATATCGCCTCCCACTCCTCGGAGGACATGGAAAAAGAAGCCGGGCAGACCAGCATCCCCCAATAACAGACCAAGGTCCCAGGGACACACCCTGGGGCCTTGGTTTATTTAAAATAGAGATTGAGGTCTACGTTCCCGGAGATCCCGGGCACGGAGCCGGAGGCGGTGAACTGCCACATTTTGACCCGATAGGGGAAGGTGAGGGCGTTTTCGTACTGAGCCAGCCAAAAGTCGTAGTCCGTCAGCTTCTCCAGCACGAAGGTATTTTCCGCCAGGTCCTGGTTGAAGTAAAAGGCGGCGTCATAGCCCTGCTTTTCCATCTCCCGGCAGAAGGCCTGGGTGCAGGCGGTGACGGCCTCCCCGGTCATGGAGCCGGTCCGGGCATCGCTGCTGACCCACTCCCAGTCGTAGACCACGGGATAGCTCAGGTCCCACTTTTTTATGATCTTCGCCGCGAATTGGGCTTCCTCCCGGGCCTCTTCCGGGGAAATGGCCTGGGAATAGAAATAGGCGCCTACCTGCAATCCGGCGGCGACGGCTCCTTCGTAGTTTTCCTGGGCCCGGTCGTCCTCATAAACCCCACCCTGGTCATAGCCCCGGTAGCCCACCCGAATGTAGACGTACTGGATCCCGGCGTCGGCCACGGCCTGCCAATCGATTTTGCCCTGGTGCTCCGACACGTCGATGCCCAGCCGGGTCTTGGTCGCGGAGCAGGTCACATAGCCCTGGCTGTCCAGGGAGAAGTCCTCGGGGGAGAAGGGATTGGGGGGCAGGGTGACCTCCGTCGGGGCCTGGGTCTCCTGGGGCGTTCGATCCAGAGCCTGGGGTAAAAAGAGCAACAAAAATACCAAAAGCACCGCGCCTATTCCGAGAAGCCCCACCAGGGAGTCGTTTTTTTTCGATCTGCGCCGTTTTCGCTGTGGTGCCATGCTTACCTCCTGTTCTGCCGCCGGAGCGGCGCCGGGTGCGTTGCCCGGTGTGTGGTCCCCATTATATCACGTTTTTCGCCCGCCGCCAAGTTTTCCACTTTCCATGGCCAATGGGGACTTGTGCCTGAGAGGAATTTACGATATAATAAAAAGTAAAGTGTTTCCCTGAAATTTGTCAAGGTTTTTACGCCCGTTTGGGGGAGGTATCATAGATGGACCAAAAGGATCAGGATTTCCTGGCGGAGATCCGGGCGCTGCTGGACGAGGACGGAACGGAGACCGAAGCGCCGGCGGGAGCCGCCGCCGAGGCACAGGAAGCCCCGGAGCCCCAGCCGGCGGAGCAGCCGGAGCCGACCTTGCAGGAGGAGCCAAAGCGGCCCACCCGCACCCGGCGCCCGGCCCGGAAACGAAAAGAAAAGAAGGAACAGCAGCCCTCCCAGCCGATACCGACCGGGGAGGAGAGCTCTCGGACCCGCCGGACCCGGAAAAAGGCCCCGGGCCCCCGGCCCTTCCCCTGGGCCCTGCTGTTTTTGACGGTTTTGCTGGCGGCGGGACTGGTGTACGCTGCCCTGCAATACCGGGCGGACCTGAACGGGACGGCGGAGACGACAACTCCCACGGAGACGGAGACCCAGGGCCAGGAGACCCTGTCGCCGGAGGACCGGCAGACCGTGACCATTGCCGCCGCCGGTGACGTGAACATTTCCGACGATCTGCTGGCCTCGGCCCTCCAGGCCGACGGGAGCTATGACTTCTCCCGGGCCTTTCTGAACGTGGCGCCGATCCTGTCCCGGGCGGACATTGCTGTTGCCAATCTGGAGGTCAACTTCTGCGGGGAGCCCTACGGCTCAGCCACCCATAGTGCCCCCTATGCCCTGGCGGAGGCCCTGGCGGCGGCGGGAATAGATATGGTTCAGACCGCCAATTCTTACAGCATTTCCAACGGCATCGACGGTCTGGCCGCTACCTTGACGGCGGTGCGGCAGGCGGGCATGGAGCCGGTGGGGGCCTATGCCGACGAGGCGGCCTATCAGAAGTCCCAGGGCATCACCCTGTGCGAGGTCAACGGCTTTAAGATCGCCTTTGTGGCCTTTACCAAGGGCATGGACAACCTGAGCCTTCCGGAGGGCCACAACCATTGCGTGAATCTTTTGTACAAGGACTATGACTCCACCTACAATACCGTCGACACCGAGGGGATCAGCGCCGTGCTGGCTGCGGCCGCGGCCCAAAAGCCGGACATCACCATAGCCCTGATCCACTGGGGCAGCGAGTATGCCCGGAGCGAGAGCGGCAGCCAGCAGACCATCCGCTCCCTGCTGCTGTCCGGCGGGGTGGACGTGATCCTGGGAACCCACTCCCACAAGCTGGGGACCCTGGACGTTACCACGGAGAAAAAGACCACTACGGTAACGGCCTACGGACTGGGGGACCTGTACGGGGACGACAGCCATGCCGGGACCCAGACCAGCGTTATTCTGGAGCTGGAGTTCACCATGGACAACCTGTCCGGCCGGGCCAAGCTCACGGATGTGTCCTACACTCCCATATATATAGCGGCTCCGGGGGAGAGCAGTACCGGTGACTATGAAATTCTGGATATTGATATGGCCCTGAAGCTGAAGGACGTGAACTATTCAGGCGCCGTCAGCGCCGCCACGGCGGAGACGCTGGCATCGGCCCTGGAAAATATTCCGGACTACCTGGGCGACAGTCTGAGCCTCTGGCAGGAGGCCAAAAAGTAGCCGTGGATGAAAAGCTGGTCTATGAGATCCTGGAGACCGTCGGGGAGATCCCGGCGGGGAAGGCCGCCTCCTACGGACAGATTGCGTCCCTTATCGGCCGCCCGAGAAATGCCCGGCTGGTGGGCCGGGTTCTGCGGGAGGCGGAGCATTACGGACGGTATCCCTGCCACCGGGTGGTGGCCCATGACGGCCGCCTGGTACCCGGTTGGCGAGAACAGAAGGCACTGCTTTTGGAGGAGGGAGTACCATTTCGGGATGAGGACCACGTGGACATGAGTAAAGCCCGGTGGGATCTTTCATAAAAACAGGTGCGCCACGGGAGAACCCGCGGCGCACTTTCTGTAACCAGAGCCCGGCGGAACCTTCCGCCGGGCTCTGGTTTTGCTGATTCGATTACTGCCGGGGCTCTTCTGAACGACCCAGCAGGCTGGGGGCCTCGTCTCCGATGGGGCGGTTCTCCATACAGGCCTCAAATTGCTCTCGGGACATGGTGTCGTTCTGGAGCAGGAAATCGGACACCTGCCGCAGCTTGTCGGCGTGGTCGGAGAGGATCTTCCGGCACTCCTCATAGGCGCCGGTCACGATCTTGGACACGGCTTCGTCCATGTCCGCCGCAGTTTTCTCGGAGTAGATCCGGGTTTTGCCGTAGCTGCCGCCTACGAAGACCTCATCATCCTGGGGGTACACCACGGCGCCCAATTCCTCGGACATACCGTAGGTACTGACCATGCTCCGGGCCATGCGGGAGGCTCGTTCCAGGTCATTGGAGGCTCCGGTGGAAATGTCCCGGAGCAGAAGATCCTCTGCCACCCGGCCGCCGAGCAAGCCCACGATCTGGTCGTGCATCTGGTTCCGGGTCAAATGGTCGCTGTCCTGGTCCGGCAGACTGATGGTCAGGCCTAGGGCCCGGCCTCGAGGGATAATGGTGATTTCGTGGACCGGATCATGGCTGGGCAGATGGTACATGGCCACGGCGTGACCGGCCTCATGGACGGCAGTGATCTTTCGGTCCGCATCCCGGCGGACCCGGCTCTTTTTCTCCGGGCCGGCGATGACCTTCAGGATCGCCTCGTCCAGATCCTGCATATTGATGGCGGGACGGTCGGACCGGGCGGCCAGAATGGCGGCCTCGTTGACCACGTTGGCCAGGTCCGCCCCCGTGAAGCCGGAGGTGGCCAGGGCCACGGACCGAAGGCTCACGGAGCCGTCCAGGCGGCAGGCTCTTGTGTGAATCTTCAGGATCTCCTCCCGGCCCTTTACGTCCGGGACCCCCACGTAGATCTGCCGGTCAAAGCGGCCGGGCCGCATGAGGGCCGGGTCAAGGATGTCCTGGCGGTTGGTGGCGGCCATGACGATAACGCCGGTATTGGCGTTGAAGCCGTCCATTTCCACCAGCAGCTGGTTCAGGGTCTGCTCCCGCTCGTCGTTGCCGCCGCCGAGACCCGCCCCCCGGCGGCGTCCCACGGCGTCGATCTCGTCGATGAACACGATGCAGGGGGCCAGCTTTTTGGCCTGGTCAAACAGATCCCGGACCCGGCTGGCGCCGACGCCTACATACAGCTCCATAAAGTCGGAGCCGGAAATGGACAGAAACTGAACGCCGGATTCCCCGGCCACCGCCCGGGCAAGCAGAGTCTTGCCGGTGCCCGGAGGGCCTACCAGCAGCACGCCCTTTGGGATTCGGGCGCCCAGCTTGGTGAACTTATCGGGGCTGCGGAGGAAGTCCACCACCTCCTGGAGCTCGGCCTTCTCCTCGTCGGCGCCGGCCACGTCCTGGAAGGTGACTTTTTTCCCGCTCTGGCCCAGCACCGTCCGGGCCTTGCCGAAGGGAGCGCCGGGATTGCCGGCGGCTCCGGCCCGGCCGGCCAGGAGCACCCAGAAGATCAGAAGGATCAGCCCGGCGATGAGATAGGGCATGGCCTTGGAGAATACCGTGGGCTCCGTGTCCGGCAGGAAGGTGTAGGTAAGGATACCCTTTTCCGCCTGCTGGGTAAAGAGATCCCCCAGCTGAGACTGCAGCAGCTGCAGGTCCACCTTGCTGGTGACGGTGCTCTGGCCGTTTACGGCCGTGTAAAAGTTCATGATGATCTTGCCGTCCCCGGCCTCAAAGGCCCGGACGTTTTCGTTTTGGAACTGCTCTACGATTTGGGAGTAGTACAGTCCGCTGCCCTGAATGGTGGTCACCAGAGAGTAGACGCACAGGGCCACCAGCAGGATCAGGATCAGGATACCGAGATTCGGCGCTTTTTTCGTTTTCAAGAGATCGGCTCCTTACTCGGCGTAGGCTTCGGGCTTCAGAACGCCCACGTAGGGCAGGTTCCGATACCGCTCGTTGTAATCGAGGCCATAGCCCACCACGAACATGTTGGGGATGGTGAAGCCCACGTAGTCGGCTTCGATCTCTGCCTCCCGGCGCTCGGGCTTGTCCAGCAGGGTGCAGATCTTTAAGGAGGCCGGGTTCCGGCCTTTCAGAAGCTCCACCGTGCGGCTCAGGGTAAAGCCGGTGTCCAGAATGTCCTCCAGGATCACCACATGGCGGCCGGTGATGTCACAGCCCAGGTCCTTTTTGATGTTCAATTTACCCGTGGATTCCGTGCCGGAGTAGGAGGACACGGCCATAAAGTCAAACTCGCAGGGAACGGTGATGGCCCGGACCATGTCGGCATAGAACACCACCACGCCCTTCAGAACGCCCACGAACAGGGGGTTCTTCCCGGCGTATTCCCGGGACAGCTCTTTGCCCAGCTCGGCGATGCGGGCGTGGATCTTTTCTTCGGACAGCAGGATGCTTTCGATATTCTCGTGCATTGGAGTCAACCTCTTTCTGTAACGGTAATCACAATGGATAGGGCGGGTCTGCCCTCCATGGCGTAACGGGATTGGTCGGGGCCTATGGAATAGACCCCCAGAATACCCCGGTTGTCGGCAAGAACAGGGATCCGGTCCCGTTCCAACGCCGAAATTTTCCGGTCGATGAATAGGGCCTTTAAGGATTTGGTACCGCCGGGGCGGGAGAGCCGGTCCCCGGGCTGGCGGGGCCGAAGAACAATGGAGCCGGAAAGGGTTCCGGGATCCAACAGAAAATGGTCCCCGGTGCTTTTCGGCACCGGAGGTGCAGTGATATATTCACAGGTCACGGTGAGGCCCAGCTCCGTCACCTCCGTCACTCCGGGTACCGCCAGCACCACCGGCGTAAAGGCCCCGGAGGCCGGCCGCCAGGTGAGCCGGTCATATTCCCTGCGAAGGAGAAGCCTACCGGGAAAGTTTCCCCTGGCCGATGGATCCGGCGAGAAAAGCAGCCGCTCCGCCAGGCGGATATGACCGGATTCCGGCTGGGACAGGCCCCCTTCCTGCAAATAGAGGCTCAGGACCCGGCTCCGGAGAGCGGGATCCAGATCCCGGAGGGCGCCGCAGGACAGACCGTCGCCTGCCCGGCAACTGGCCAGGGCAGTCAGAGCCTGATCTGCCAAATAGTCCCGGTCCCGGCGGAGCCGGGTTGTGAGGGAGACCGTGTTTTCACAAAAGGCGGGATTTTCCGCCATAAGCTCCGGCAGTACCCGGTGCCGCAGTCGGTTCCGGAGGAATTCGTCGGAGCCGTTGGAGCTGTCCTCCACATGGGGCAGATGGTATTCCTCCAGATAGCGCAGAACTTCTGTCCGGGTCACGGGCAGCATGGGCCGGACAATGGGACCACGCCGGGGCGGGATGCCGCAGAGACCGTCCAGGGAGGTGCCTCGCAGCAGATGGAGGAGCAGGGTCTCGGCATTGTCCTCCGCCCGGTGGGCGGTGGCAATTTTGGCACCGGGGTCCAGGGACAGAAGATAGCCGTACCGTGCCTGCCGGGCCGCGTCCTCCAATCCGGTGCCGGAGGCCTGGACCGTGCCCCGGCCCACCTGGCAGGGGATCTCATGTTTTCGGCAGAAATCCAGGACGAAGGCTTCGTCCCGGTCGGATTCCGCCCCCCGGAGCCCGTGGTTGAAGTGGGCGGCGGAGACGGAAATGGAAAGGGTATCGGAAAGGGACCGGAGGCACCAAAGAAGGGCCATGGAGTCCGCCCCGCCGGAGACGGCGCAGATCACCCGGTCCCCGGGGGCGAAAAGCTCGTTTTCCCGGCACCAGGCCAGGACCTTATCCCTCATGCCGCCACTCCCGGTCGGTGAAGGTGGTGTATTCGGGGAGCCACTGGAGCTTTACGGTGCCGGTCTCGCCGTGGCGGTTCTTGGCCACGATGCACTCGGCCACATTTTTCTCCTCGGAATTTTCGTTGTAATAGTCGTCCCGGTACAGGAACATGACCTCGTCCGCGTCCTGCTCGATGGCGCCGGATTCCCGGAGGTCCGACAGAATGGGCCGCTTGTCCGTCCGGCTCTCGTTGGCACGGGACAGCTGGGACAGGCAGATCACGGGAACGTTCAACTCCTTGGCCATGATCTTTAAGGAACGGGAAATGTCGGAGACGATATTCACACGGCTGTCGCCGCCTTTGCCGTAGCCGGAGCTGGTCATCAGCTGCAGGTAGTCGATGAGGACCAGACCCAGGTTGTCCAGCCGCCGGAGCTTGGCGTTCATCTCCGCCACGGTGATGGAGGGGTTGTCGTCCACCCGAATGTCCGTCTGGCTCAGTACGTCGGAGGCCATGGCCAGCTTGGTCCATTCGTCGTCGGAGAGCTTGCCCGTCAGCATTTTCTGGCTGTCCACAAAGCTCTCGCCGGACAGCAGACGGGACACCAGCTGCTCCCGGGACATCTCCAGGGAGAAGAAGGCCACGGTCTGCTTGTATTTTTTCGCCACGTTCAGGGCGATGTTCAGGGCGAAGGAGGTTTTGCCCATGGCGGGCCGGGCGGCGATGAGCAGCAGGTCCGATTTGTTGAGGCCGTTGATCTTCCGGTCCAGATCCCGGATGCCTGTGGACAGACCGGGAATGTCGCTGCCGGACTCCGCCTGTTCCACCATCCGGTCATAGACCCGGTGGAGGACCACGCTGATCTTCTCCAGGCTGTCGCCCCGCTCCCCCTTCCGCAGGGCGTAGATCTTTTTCTCGGCGGCCTCCAGCTGCTCGGCGGGGGTGCCGGTGCCCTCGAACACCGTCTCGGAAATGTCCTGGGCGGCGGAGACCAGCCCCCGGAGCATACTCTTGTCCCGGACGATGTTGGCGTAGCGCACCGCGTTTGCGGCGGTGGGAGTGATCTCCATCAGCTCCATAAGGTACTTGGGGGAGGAATCCTCGTAGATCCCCAGCTCCTTCATCTTGTCCAGTACCGTCACCGGGTCGATGACCTGGGAGAAGTTGAACATGGAGTAGATGGCTTCGTAGATGTTTTTGTTCTGGGTCAGGTAAAAATCGTCGGGCCGGAGCACGCCGATCACATCGGGCACGCACCGGGCGTCAATGAGCATGGACCCCAGAACGGCCTGCTCGGCCTCCAGGGATTGGGGCATCTGTCGGGTCAGCAGGGACTCGTCCATGTCCTCACCTCTTTATCTCTAGAAATAGGGGCTCAGCCCTCCACCACCTGGGCCAGGAACTGGCCGGTGATCTCATAGCCCAGCTTGGCCTTCACGGTGTAGGTGCCCACGTTCTTGATGGTGTCGTCCAGCACCAGCTTCCGCTTGTCCAGATTGATGCCGGTCTGGGCGGCCAGAGCGTCGGCGATTTCCTGGGTGGTGACGGAGCCGAAGAGCCGGCCCGCGCCGCCGCCCTTGGCGGTGACGGTGACGGTGAGATCCTTCATTTTTTTGGAAATCTCCATGGCCTCGGCCCGCTCCTTGGCCTGGCGGGCGGCGGTGGCCTGGTCGTTCATGCGCTTGGTGTTCAGGTTGTCTGCGGTGGCCTCCACGGCCAGTTTCCGGGGCAGCATATAGTTCCGGGCGTAGCCGTCGGAGACTTCTACCATCTGGCCCTTTTTGCCCTTGCCCTTGACGTCCTGCAGTAAGATCACTTTCATAACGGTTCTCCTTTTCTCATGGGAGGAAAAGCTCCCTTAGTCTTCAAAATACTGATCGATGGATTTGATGAGCCGGCCCAGCACGGTCTTGACGTCGTCACCGGGGACCTGGGCACCTGCGGTGGCCGCGTTGCCGCCGCCGCCCAGAGGCTCCAGGATAACCTGGACGTTGGTCTCGCCGATGGACCGGGCAGAGATCACCACCTCGTCCTTGTGGGGGTACATGACAAAGGAGGCGGTGATGCCGGAAATGCTTAACAGCTCGTCCGCCGCCTGGGCTGCAATGGTCCGGCTGGTGGGGCTGTCCAGGGCGGCAATGGCAATGCCGTCCCGATAGATCTTGGCGCTCTTGATGATCTGGTACCGGGCCAGGGTGGATTGCAGATCATTCTGCAGCAGCTTCTTGACCTCCACCGTGTCGGCGCCCAGGCGCTTGAGGAAGGCGGCGGCCTCAAAGGTCCGCTCACCGGTGCGCACGTTGAAATTCTTGGTGTCCAGGACGATGCCGGACAGCAGGGCCTCGGCCTCCACCGGCAGTACGTCCGTAGGCTCCACGGCGTATTGCAGTAGCTCCGTCACCAGCTCCGAGGCGGAGGAGGCATAGGGTTCGTGGAGGTTTACCACCACGGGGGAGATGTAGTCCGCCGCCCGGCGGTGATGGTCGATGACGCAGACCTTGGAAATGGCTTCCAGCAGGGGCTTACACTCCACCTGGTCCGGCCGGTTGGTGTCCACCACCACAAGAATGCTTTTGGGGTCCGCCAGCAGCAGGGCGTCCTGGGAGGAGATGAAGCAGTCCTTGTACTCGGGATGCTCCAGAAGCTGAGCGATCAGGGGACCGGCCACGTTCTTGTCCATATCCAGGACGATGCTGGCTTTTTTACCCCGCTTGCGGCACAGACAGCATACGCCTACTGCGGCGCCTACGGCGTCCAGGTCCGCGTTTTTGTGACCCATGACAAACACATGGCTGGACTGGGCCACCAGCTCCGACAGGGAGTTGGCCGTGACCCGGGACCGGACCTTACTGCGATGATCGGCCTCTTTGGTCCGGCCGCCGAAGAAGGAGAAGTTGTACCGGTCCTTGATGACCGCCTGGTCGCCGCCCCGGCTCAGGGCCATTTCAATGCTGAGGGCCGCAAAGTTATAGGCCTCCTCAAAGTTGGCCCCGTCCTTGCCCAGGCCCATGGAAATGGTGGCCGCCAGGCCGGAGGGGTTCACCACCTGACGGATCTCGTCCAGGAGGCTGAACTTGTTGCCGATGGCGTCCTGCAGGTCCCGGCTTTCAAAGACGAAAAGGAACCGCTTCCGTTCCAGCCGCCGCAGCATACCGTGGTAGCAGTCGGTCCAGTTGGTGAGAATGTCGTTGATCTTGGCGTTCATGCTGGAAATGGCGCTTTCCGGCAAGTTGGAGGTGAGTTCCTCATAATTGTCGATGAGGATAATGGCCACTACGGGTCGGGACCGGATGTATTCGTCCCGGACCTGGTACAGCTCGGTGAGGTCGGAAAAATAGAGCACTCCCAGCAGGTTTCCCTCGGGGTCGTCGGCGTGAATGAGGCTGCCGTAGACCCGGTAGCGCCGCCCGTTCAGGGACACATTGTAGGGGCACTCGGTCTTGCCGGAGGTGAGCCATTCCAGGGAGAACTCCGGGATCACGGAGCTCAGCTTCTGCTCAAACAGAGAGTCCTTCACTCCGGAAATGTTCACGAACCGGGAGTTTGCCATAATGAGCTCCCCGTCAATGATCCGCACCAGGGCCATGGGGAAGGGCATGTCCTTTTTCGTGGCGGTGTCCACGGTGTCCGTGGCGGACTGAATGTAGGCGGCCAGATCCCGGCGGCGCCGGGCCTTGTCCAGCTGATAGCCCAGAAACAGCAGAAGGGTGATGCCGCCCTCGCAGGCCGCCGCAATGGGATGATCCAAAAACAGCGTACCCACGGCGAAGCACAGCATACATATAAAATAGATCCCCATGCTCGGCTGGATCAGCCGCCCCAGCTTTTTGTTCAAGATCGTCCGCCTTTCCGGGGCTCTCCGGGAGAATCCGACAAGCACCCATTTTTATGCCATACATTATAACAGGGACGCCCCGGTGAATCAAGCGGGGACTGGTCGGAATCTTGATTTTTTCGGAATTTCTCAGAATGTTTAAAGTTCCTCCGCGAATTGTAGTATACTTTTTTCCAAAACCGTGGTATACTACGGATGGATGAGCGGGACCCATGCGTTGTCCCGCCGGATTTTGCGTGAGAGTTCGGAAGCGGATGCTTCCTCAACAGCTTGGGCAAGGCGTCCGGAGCGAGATTCCGGACCTTTTCTATCATCGGGCCCGCATAGTACCTGTGTGGCGGCGGCCGGTACCTGCTCTAAAAAGCGAGACGGGGCTTTGAAGGCGGGGCGGCGGCCTTGCTTTGCTATGGGCATTTTGCGCGCTCACATCATCCAAAAAGAGAAACGCGGAAAACAAGGGGAGAAGTGTACCCTGCTTGCCGCGTTCGGCCGGAAATAACACTAAATTTAAGAAAGGATTTGTTTTCATTTGGCAGAAAAGTTAAAAATTATTCCCTTGGGCGGCCTCAACGAAATCGGCAAGAACATGACCGCCTTTGAGTATGGTAAGGATATGATCGTCGTGGATTGCGGACTGGGCTTCCCCGAGGACGACATGTACGGCGTGGACCTGGTGATCCCCGACTTCACCTATCTTGTGAAGAATCAGAAAAAGCTCCGGGGCATGTTCATCACCCACGGACATGAGGATCACATCGGTTCCATCCCCTATGCCATGCAGCAGTTCAGCTGCCCCATCCACGGCACGGCCCTGACCAACGGCCTCATCAAGCTGAAGCTGGAGGAGTTCCAGCTCCAGGATAAGGTGAAGCTTATGACCCACAAGGCCGGCGATGTGGTAAAGGCCGGCTGTTTCCAGGTGGAGTTCATCCACGTGAATCACTCCATTGCCGATGCTGTGGCCTTTGCCATCCATACCCCCATCGGTACCGTGGTGGTCACCGGCGACTTCAAGATCGATCCCACCGCCGAGGACGGCATGATGGATCTGGGCCGCCTGGGCCAGCTGGGCAAGGAAGGGGTCCTGGCCCTTTTGTGCGACTCCACCAACGTGGAGCGGACGGGTTATACTCCCTCGGAGTCCACGGTGACCGAGAGCCTGGACCGGCAGTTCAAGAACTGCAATCAGCGGATCATCGTCACCACCTTCGCCTCCAATATGCACAGGATCCAGGCAGTGCTGGCCACGGCCCACCGCTACGGCAGAAAGGTGGCCGTCACCGGCCGCAGTATGGAAAATGTCCTGAAGGTGGCCCAGGAGCTGAACTATCTGAAGGTCCCGGCCAATACCATTGTGGATATCAACAATATCAAGAGCCTGCCCAAGGATAAGGTGGTCATTGTCTCCACCGGCTCCCAGGGCGAGAATATGAGCGCCATGTACCGCATGGCCTTCTCCACCCACCGTCAGGTGGAGATCCAGCCCGGCGACCGGATTATCATCTCCGCCTCCGCCATCCCCGGCAACGAAAAGGCCATTTCCCGGATCATCAACGAGCTGTACCGCAAGGGCGCCGAGGTGGTCTATGAGAAGTCCGAGGGTCTTCACGTCTCCGGCCACGCCTGCCAGGAGGAGCTGAAGATCGTCCACGCCCTGACAAATCCGCGGTTCTTCATTCCGGTCCACGGCGAGCAGCGGCATCTGCAGATCCACGCCAAGCTGGCCCAGCAGATGGGCATGAGCCCCAAGAACATCGTGGTGGCCGACATCGGCCAGACCATTGAGGTCAGCGCCCGGACCTGCCGCCTGGGCGGCACCGTTCCCGCGGGCAAGACTCTGGTGGACGGCACCGGCGTAGGCGACGTGGGCAGCGTGGTGCTGCGGGACCGAAAGCACCTGGCCACCGACGGCATGATCGTGGTCTGCGTGAACCTGTCCAGCCAGGACGGCTCCGTGATCTCCGGGCCCGACATCATCACAAGAGGTTTTGTGTATGTGAAGGAATCCGGAGACCTGATGGAGGATCTCAGGACCATCGCCATGGAGGCCATAGACCGGTGCAGCCGGAAGAACGTCCGGGACTGGTCTTCCATCAAGTCCGCCATTAAGAACGATATGTCCGGCTACCTCTATAAGACCGCAAAGCGCAATCCCATGATCCTGCCGGTCATTATGGAGATCTGACAAACCCCATATTCCCTAAGCCCGGCGGGACCTCCCACCGGGCTTTTTTTGCGGAATTTTTCGCAAAATGGGAGAATTATGGTTGCAGACCCGGGGAAATCGTGGTATATTGGTTTCAATTTAGGAAAGAAGGACTAGGGCCTGAGAATTTATGACGGAGCGGAACTCCGGGAGGAAATATGCGATGAAGATCGTGATCATCGGCGACGGCAAGGCCGGCAGAACCTTTGCCGAGGAACTGTCCAAGGCGGGGCATGACGTTACCGTGGTGGATACCTGCGCCAGCGCGGTCCAGCAGACCGGCAATGACCTGGATATTTTGGCCATTGAGGGCAACGGCTCCACTCTGGACGCCCAGCTCCAGGCGGGGGTGGACAAGGCGGACCTTTTGATCGCCACCACCTCCACGGACGAAATGAACCTGCTGATCTGCCTCATCGCCAAGAAGGTGGGAGCCCGGCACACCATCGCTCGGGTCCGGAATCCCCAGTACCGGCGGGAGACCAACATGATCAAGGACGACCTGGGTCTCAGCATGTCTATCAACCCGGAACTGATCTGCGCTACGGAGATTGCCCGGGTCCTGCGGACCCCCTCGGCCATCAAGGTGGATACCTTTGCCAAGGGTCGGGTGGAGATTCTGAAGCTGCAGATCGGAGAGAATTCTCCCCTAAACGGCATCCGGCTTATGGAAATGGGCAAATTCCGGGCCCGGGTCCTGGTCTGCGCCGTGGAACGGGGGAAGGAGGCCTATATCCCCAATGGCGGCTTCCGGCTGGAGGCCGGAGACCGTATCAGCGTGGTGACAGCTCCCAAGGAGGCCGCGGCTTTTCTCAAACGCACCGGGGTCCAGAAGAGCCCGGTGAAGGAGGTCATGATCATCGGCGGCGGCCGCATCGGCTATTATCTGGCCCGGCAGATGGTGGACTTCGGCGCCAATGTAAAGGTCATCGACCGGGACCCTGCCGTGTGCGCCGCCCTGGCGGCGGCACTGCCGGAGGCGGAGATCATCTGCGGCGACGGCACGGACTACCAGCTTCTGAGCCAGGAGGACGTGGAGGACATGGACGCCGTTATTACCCTCACAGGCTTTGACGAGCAGAATATCCTTATCAGTCTGTATCTGCGGGAGATTACCAAGGCCAAGGTCATTACCAAGGTCAGCCGGACCTCCTACAAGA
This sequence comes from uncultured Oscillospiraceae bacterium, assembly GCA_934589155.1. GTDB lineage: Bacteria > Bacillota > Clostridia > Oscillospirales > Oscillospiraceae > Faecousia. The sequence goes on from CAKTNP010000003.1 coordinate 143,837, forward strand.
GCGTCACCGACAAATTGGGCATCGACAGCGTGTTCTCCCCCCGACATACGGCGGCAGAGGTGGTGAGCCGCTACGTCCGGGCCATGGCCAATTCCAAGGGCTCCAACGTGGAGACCCTGTATAAGATCATCGGAGACAAGGTGGAGGCGCTGGAGTTCCGGGTGAAGCCTGGCTCCCGGGTCTGCGGCGTTCCTCTGACGGATCTGCCCACCCGGCCGGGGGTCCTGATCGGCTCCATCACCCGGGGCACCCGGGTAATTATCCCCCAGGGCCAGGACATGATCCAGCCCGGAGATTCCGTGGTGGTGGTGACCTCCATCGCCGGGCTCAACGACCTGGACGACATTTTGGAAAAACACCGGTAAGTGCCGGGAGAATCCGGAGTTTTCCGTATTTTTATTCCGGCTTTCCGGCGGAGCGTTCCGATCCGCCGCCGAGCCAGAAGGACCCTGGCGGAAAATTCCACAAAAAAAGATTCTCGCTGCCCCGGTTTATGTGAAAAGTATGGAAACTTGCGCCGGAATGAAATTTTCTCATTGATTTTGTGAGGAAACTGACATACAATAGACGGGAAAACGGTCAGGAAGGGACCCTGGACCTTCCGGGAGGGAAACGCGTTGCTGAATGTGGTGCTGGTGGAGCCTGAGATCCCGCAGAACTGCGGCAATATCGCCCGTACCTGCGCCGCCACCGGCAGCGTCCTGCATCTGATCGAGCCGTTAGGCTTCGACATCTCGGAGAAGGCTGTGAAGCGTGCGGGGCTGGATTACTGGCATCTGGTGGACGTTCGGGTGTACCCGAACCTGGAAGAATTCTTCCGGAAAAACCGGGTGGAGGAAATGTGGTGCCTGTCCACAAAGGCTCCCAGGACCTATTCCGATGCCGTGTTTCACGACGGCTGCTACCTGTTCTTCGGCAAGGAGACCAAGGGCCTGCCGGAGGATTTCCTGGAGGCCCATCGCCAAAGCTGTCTGCGTCTGCCCATGCGGCAGGAGGCCCGGAGCCTGAATCTGTCCAACTCCGTGGCAATTACCGTGTATGAGGCCCTGCGGCAGCTGAATTTTCCCGGCCTTCTGGACCACGGGAAAATGGCCGGTGGCAGCCTGACCCCTGGACCTGATTCTGCATACTAAATGGAAAAGGAGAAAAAGACCATGAACTATAACAAAAAGTCGATCGAGGACATTGACGTATCCGGCAAGCGGGTGCTGTGCCGCTGCGACTTCAACGTCCCCACCAAGGACGGCAAGATCACCTCTGATAAGCGGATCGTGGCTGCCATGCCCACCATCGAGTATCTGGTGAACCACGGCGCCAAGGTCATTCTGTGCTCCCATATGGGCAAGCCCAAGGGCGAGTGGAAGCCCGAGCTGAGCCTGAAGGTGGTGGCCGAGCGGATCTCCGAGCTGCTGGGCAAGCCCGTTATTATGGCTGCCGACGTGGTGGGCGAGGACGCCAAGGCCAAGGCCGCTGCCCTGAAGGACGGCGATGTGATGCTGCTGGAGAACGTCCGCTATATGAAGGGCGAGACCAAGAACGATCCCGAGCTGTCCAAGGAGCTGGCCTCCATGGCTGACATTTTCGTGAACGACGCCTTCGGTACCGCTCACCGGGCCCACTCCTCCACCGCCGGTGTGGCAGATTACCTGCCCGCCGTCTGCGGTTTCCTGGTCCAGAAGGAGGTTTCCATCATGGGCAAGGCTCTGGCCGATCCCGAGCGTCCCTTTGTGGCCATCCTGGGCGGCGCCAAGGTCTCCGACAAGCTGAACGTTATCAACAACCTGCTGGAGAAGGTGGACACCCTCATCATCGGCGGCGGCATGGCATACACCTTCCTGGCGGCCAAGGGCTATTCCGTGGGCACCAGCCTGCTGGATTCCGAAAAGATCGACTACTGCAAGGACATGATGGCCAAGGCCGAGGCCAAGGGCGTCAAGCTCCTGCTGCCCATCGACACCGTGGTGGCTTCCGAGTTCCCCAACCCCATTGACGGCGAGATCGCCGTGGAGACCGTGTCCTCCAACGAGATCCCCGCGGACAAGATGGGTCTGGACATCGGCGAGAAGACCCGCGAGCTCTTTGCCGAGGCTGCCAAGAGCGCCAAGACCGTGGTCTGGAACGGTCCCATGGGCGTGTTTGAGAATCCCACCCTGGCCAAGGGCACCATCGCCGTGGCCCAGGCTCTGGCCGATTCCTCCGCTGTGACCATCGTCGGCGGCGGCGACTCCGCCGCGGCCTGCGAGCAGCTGGGCTTCGCCGACAAGATCACCCATATTTCCACCGGCGGCGGCGCCTCTCTGGAGTTCCTGGAGGGCCTGGAGCTGCCCGGCATCGCCTGCCTGCAGGACAAATAAGAAATTACGTTTCGTAATTTACGATTAACATACAGATAATTGGAGGACATTGAGAACCATGAACAGAAAGTACCGCAAGACCGTCATTGCAGGCAACTGGAAGATGAACAAGACACCCAGCGAAACCAAGGAATTCATGACCAGCTTTAAGGCCATTATGCCCAAGGGCCGCTGGTGTGACGTGGCCCTGTGCGTGCCCGCCGTCTGCATCCCCGCCGCTGTCCGCGCCATGCGCGAGACCCGGGTGGGCATCGGCGCCGAGAACTGCAACGCCAACGCCTCCGGCGCCTACACCGGAGAAATCGCCACCAACATGCTGGTGGACGCCGGCTGCAAGTACGTGATCATCGGCCACTCCGAGCGCCGTGCCATGGGCGAGACCGACGCCGACGTGAACGCCAAGGTCCTGGCCGCTCTGGAAGCCGGCCTGATCCCCATCATGTGCTGCGGCGAGACTCTGGAGCAGCGGGAAGCCGGCGTCACCGCCGAGTGGATCGCCATGCAGATCAAGCAGGGCCTGCAGAACGTGCCCGAGGAGAAGATCCGCAAGGTCATCATCGCCTACGAGCCCATCTGGGCCATCGGCACCGGCCGTACCGCTACCCCCGAGCAGGCCGAGGAGGTCTGTGAGGGCATCCGGACCGTGGTCCGCAAGCTGTACAGCTCCAAGAACGCCCGTGCCATCTCCATCCTGTACGGCGGCTCCATGAACGATAAGAATGCCTTCGAGCTGCTGGCTCAGCCCGACATCGACGGCGGCCTCATCGGCGGCGCTTCCCTGGTTCCTGAGAAGTTCGTAAAGATCATCGAGGCTGCTAACCAGCCCACCATGTGATCGAATTTTAGTAATACTGCACAAAATGCCCGCCGATTATTCGGCGGGCATTTTACTATTTTTAATAATTTTTTTACAGACTTTCGACGGCCGGTGTGCTATAATACCCCAGGATCAAAGGCCGGGAGCCCCGGCTGAAAAAAGGAGCGGGTACATGAATATTCTGTTTTTCCTGACGCCAAAGGGCATGTGTGCCTTTCTCAATGACGACGATACCCTGCGCCAGGCTCTGGAACGGATGGAGGCGGCGGGCTATGCGGCCCTGCCGATCTTGAACAAAAGAGGAGAGTATTGCGGCACCCTCACCGAGGGAGACCTATTATGGGCGGTGAAGAACCTGTGCGGCATGGACCTGCGGCAGACCGAGGACCACAGGATCATGGAGATATCCCATCGTCGGGACAATGTGCCGGTGAAGGTCTCCACCACCATGCAGGAACTCATCGACCGGGCCAGCGAGCAGAACTTCGTGCCGGTGATTGACGATAAGAATGCCTTTATCGGTATCGTTACCCGCCGGGCCATTATGAAGTACTGCCGCCAGACCATGAGTCTGGAAGAGGATTAAAGATAGAGACCAAGCAAGACCTCTGGCCGGGCCGGAGGTCTTATTTTATGCCGCAAACGGAATGAGGCGCCTGACCGGCAAACCGGCAGACGCCTCATTCCTATGTTGAGAGAGAAGAGAGGAGCAAAGTAATTTCAGCGGTCCGTGCCGACCTTGCTCAGGGCTTTGGTCAGCAGGGGAACGCCGATGACGGTCTCGATGATCTCCGGCAGCATGAAGGTGCCGTTGTAAATGACGGAGAACATCCAAGCGCCATACTTGTGGACAATGTGATCCGGATCATCTGCGTACCACTCCAGGTCCAGGGCGTACCAGATCACAGCACCGGAAAGAATATGGCAGGCAAACCGCAGCAGGGTCACAAGCAGGGTGCCCAAAACCGCGGCAATAACCAGGTTTGCGGTATCGTTCTTTACAAAGCGGATATTCCGGAACAGGCCGCCCAGACCCAGCAGGGTAAAGGGGAGAATGTAGTCCAGCAGACAGCACAGGACGATGCCGCCGGGGGTGGGGACCCATGCCACATTATTTAGGCCAAGAAGAAGCTGGATGACGGAGTGGACGAAACCGGCCAGCAGACCGGTTTTCACGCCCCGGCGCATACTCAGAATGATGATGGGGGCCATGCTCAGCAGGGTGACGGAACCGCCGTAAGGCGCCTCATACACCTTTACCATGCTGAGGACCGTTGCCAGAGCCACCATAATGGCGCTCTCGGCCAGGATACGCAGAGATTTGCTGTTTTTTTGGGTTGCCATAGAATCGAGAACCTCCTCACAAATTAACCGCATTGCAAACCAGTCGTGGCGTGCAATGCGGCGTGAGGCCATAAGTTGCATCTTTCCCTACGACGGTATCAACCGTATCAGGTTCGCGGGTCAGAGCCCAAAAGCTCACTCTCAGCCGGATCCGTCCGGCCCCCCGAAGATTGATTTGTTCTGCGATCTATGGTCGATTATAGAGGAATCCTGTCGTATTGTCAAGCCTATATGCCTATTATTTTGGTATTATTTCAGAATGGGCTTCAGCCGCCGGCCCACCAGCTCCGCCACGACCAGTTTCACAAGATCCGGCAGGAGGAAGGGAACCACACAGCCCATCAGTGCGGTCTTGACCGTAATATCGCCCTTGGTCTGCAGGTACACGTGGACATACCAGGCGGTGCCGAAAGCATAGCACAGAGCCAGGCCCAGCACCAGCGCCAGGACCTGAATGGGCAGCTTTTCCCCCAGCAGGGCGGTCATGAGCCAGTACAAAAGGCCCGTCAGCAGGAAGCCCAGGATGTAGCCGCCGGTGCTGCCCAGCAGGGCCCCCAGGCCGCCCCGGAAGCCGGAGAACACGGGCACGCCTACGGCGCCCAGCAGGATGTAAACCAGAATGGCGATGGTGCCCCGTTTGCCCCCCAGCAGGATCAGGGTCAGGAACACGCCCATGGTCTGCAGGGTGAAGGCTACGGCGGGGGTGGGGATGGTGATCCAGGCGCAGATCGCCAGCAGCGCCGCCATCAGGGCGATGTAGCACAGATTCCGAACGGTAAATGTTTTCTCTTTCATGGAAAAACCTCCTAATATTGTCCCGGACAGTATGCCATATTTCATGTCGATTGTCAACTTATATTTGCTAAATGGTTTACAATTATAAGAATTTTCGGAGGACGGGGCGAAAAAGTCGGAAAGACACTTGATTCCTGGGGGCGGACGTGCTATACTACGGGCAGAATTCTTTTTGGAGGATCCGTTTCCATGCTGATGAACATTTCCTTTGCAGCCTATTCCTACTATTACTTTTACTTTACGGTGGAAAGTAATAGCGATTTGTGCTGCAATTCGTGAGATGTTCCCGGGACGGAAGGTCCTGAGAGATCCAGAACAACGTGAGCCGCATCGAATCGCCGATGCGGCTCTTTTTTATGAAAGGAGCGCTCGTTATGATCGCCGTATTAAAACAAGGAACCACCGAACAGCAGCTGGAGCACCTGGTGGATTGGCTGAAGAGCCAGTCTTTGGATGTGCATATTTCCCACGGCAGGGACTATACCATCCTGGGCCTCATAGGGGACACCTCCAAGGTGGACATGGAGCTTTTGGCCTCTTTGGAGATCGTGGACTCCGTCCGCCGGGTGTCGGAGCCCTTTAAGCAGGTGAACCGGAAGTTCCACCCCGAGGACACTGTGGTCTCCGCCGGGGGCGTGAAGATCGGCGGCGGGAATTTCTGCCTCATTGCCGGTCCGTGCTCCGTGGAGACTCACGACCAGATTATTGAGGTGGCGGAGGCTGTGAAGGCCGCCGGAGCCAACATCCTCCGGGGCGGTGCTTTCAAGCCCCGTACCTCCCCCTACGATTTCCAGGGTCTGAAGGCCGAGGGCATCAAGCTCCTGGTGGAGGCAAAGAAGGCCACGGGCATGCCCATCATCACGGAGCTGATGAACATCCGTCATATCGACCTGTTCGAGGACGTGGACTTTATCCAGGTGGGTGCCCGGAACATGCAGAATTTTGATATGCTGGCGGAGCTGGGCAAGAGCAAAAAGCCCATTCTTCTGAAGCGGGGCCTGGCCAATACCCTGAAGGAGCTTCTCATGAGCGCCGAGTATATCATGGCCAACGGCAACGAGAACGTGATCCTCTGCGAGCGGGGTATCCGGACCTTTGAGACCTACTCCCGGAACACTCTGGATCTCACTGCCGTGCCCATTTTGCAGGAGCTGAGCCACCTGCCCATCGTGGTGGATCCCAGCCATGCCACCGGCCGGACCAAGCTGGTGCCGCCTATGGCTCTTGCCGCCGCGGCCTCCGGTGCCGATGGCATTATGGTGGAGGTTCACAATGATCCCCCCCATGCCCTCTGCGACGGTGCCCAGTCTCTGACCCCGGCCCAGTTTGCGGAGCTTGCCCCCAAGATCCTTCGGGTCCGGGAGGCGGTACTGCAATGACCGTTGGGATCGTGGGCTTGGGCCTCATCGGCGGCTCCATGGCCCGGGCTTATGCCAAGGCGGGCCATCGGGTCCTGGCCTATAATCGGAGCCGCAGCACACTTGAATTTGCCAGGCTCTCCGGTGCCGTGTCTGAGGAGCTGACCAGGGACAACGCAAAAGACTGTGACTTGCTGATCCTGTCCCTGTATCCGGAGGCCTGCGTGGACTACCTTCGGGATATGGGACCCTATCTTTCCAAAAACTGCCTGGCCCTGGACTGCGGCGGTGTGAAGCGGGAGGTCTGTGCCGGGTGCTTTCCCCTGGCGGAGCGGTACGGCTTTACCTTCGTAGGGGGGCATCCCATGGCGGGCACCCATTTTTCTGGCTTTAAGTACAGCCGGTCCAACCTGTTCCAGGGGGCGCCAATGGTGATCGTGCCTCCGGTGTTCGACGACATGGCCCTTTTGGAGCGGGTGAAAGAAGCGCTGGCCCCCTGCGGCTTCGGCTCCTTTTCCGTGACCACGGCGGAGGAACACGACCGGATGATCGCTTTTACCTCCCAGATGCCCCATATTATTTCCAACGCCTTTATCAAAAGCCCCACGGCGGGGAGCCACAAGGGCTTTTCCGCCGGCAGCTATAAGGACCTGACTCGGGTGGCATGGCTGAATCCCGAGATGTGGGCGGAGCTGTTTTTGGAAAACCGGGACAACCTGATAACGGAATTGGACGTTCTGGTGGAGGCTTTGCAGAAATACCGGGACGCCCTGGATACCCGGGACCGGGAAGAGCTGACCCGGCTTTTGGACGAGGGTAAGAAACGGAAAGAGCAGGTGGACGGCACATGACGACCGTAAGCGTGACTGCTTCTCGGAATTATGAAGTGAAAATCGGCCGGGGCCTTTTGGACCGGGCCGGGGAGAAATTGCGGGGGCTCACCCGCACCGACGGTGTCGCCGTCGTCACTGACAGCAATGTGGCTCCCCTGTACCTGGACCGGCTGGAGAGGAGCCTCCGGGCGGCGGGATACGGGGTGCAGAGTTTCGTGTTCCCGGCGGGGGAGCCCTCCAAAAACGGGGAGACCTATCTGAAGCTCTTGGGCTTTTTGGCGGACTGCCGCCTGACCCGGACGGATACGGTGGTGGCCCTGGGCGGCGGCGTCACCGGGGACCTGGCGGGCTTTGCCGCTGCTACCTACCTCCGGGGCCTGGACTTTGTGCAGATCCCCACCACCCTTCTGGCGGCGGTGGATTCCTCTGTGGGAGGGAAAACCGCTATCGATCTGCCTGAGGGCAAGAACCTGGCCGGGGCCTTTTACCAGCCCATGGCGGTGCTCTGCGATCTGGATACCCTGGACACCCTGCCGGACGAGATCTTCCGGGAGGGCTGCGCCGAGGTCATTAAATACGCCGTTTTGTTTGACGAGGACCTGTTCCGGCATCTTTGGGACCGGGGTCCGGACTTTGACCGGAGCCGGGTGGTGACCCGGTGCGTGGAGTGCAAGCGGGACGTGGTAAAGGCCGACGAGTTCGACACCGGCGCCCGGCAGCTTTTGAACCTGGGCCACACCGTGGGCCACGGCATTGAGCGGGCGTCCAATTATACCGTGTCTCACGGAGCTGCCGTGGCGGCGGGTATGGCCATCGTGTCCCGGGCCGCCGCGAAGATGGGCGTCTGCTCCCGGGAGCTGGCGGACCGCGTCGAGGAAATTCTCCGCAGGTTCAGCTTGCCCACCGGCACGGAGTTCCCGGTGGAGGCTCTCCTGTCTGGGATGTTCGCGGACAAGAAACGCTCCGGCGACCGGATCAACCTGATCCTGCCGGAAAAGATCGGCCGCTGCCGGATCCAGGGGATCCCGGTGGCGGACCTACCCTCCATTTTGGAAGCGGGACTGTAATATGAATGTGACCATTACCCCCCGTCCCCTTTTGGGGACCATTGCCGCCATTCCCTCCAAATCCCAGGCCCATCGGCTTTTGATCTGCGCTGCCCTGGCCGGGGAGCCTACGGACCTGCGCTGTGCCGCCCTGTCCCGGGATATTCTGGCCACGGCGGACTGCCTCCGGGCCCTTGGAGCCCGGGTGGACCGGACCCCGGAGGGCTTTTCCGTGGCCTGCGGGCCGAGACCCGAGAGGGCGGAGGCGGACTGCGGCGAAAGCGGTTCCACCCTGCGCTTTCTCCTGCCGGTGGCGGGAGCCCTGGGGGTGGATACGACATTTTTCCTCCATGGGCGGCTGCCCCAGCGGCCTCTTTCTCCCCTGTGGGAGGAAATGGAGCGCATGGGCGCCCGGCTGTCCCGGCCCACCGGGGATACCGTCCGGTGTCAGGGAGCCCTGCAGCCCGGCGCCTATACCCTGGCCGGGGATGTGTCTTCCCAGTTTATTTCGGGACTGCTCTTCGCCCTGCCGGGTCTGCCCGGAGACAGCGAGATCCGGCTGACGGGCAGCATTCAGTCCAAGCCCTATTTGGATATGACCCTGGCGGCCCTCCGGACCTTTGGGATTGAGATTCTGGAAGAAGACCGGGGCTATCAGATCCCCGGAAATCAACATTTTCGCTCCCCCGGGACCCTGACCGTAGAGGGGGACTGGTCCAACGGGGCCTTTTGGCTGACGGCAAAGGCCCTGGGCTCGGAGCTTCGGGTGACGGGACTGGACTCCAACTCCCCCCAAGGAGACCGGGCGGCGGAGGCCCTGCTGCTCCAGATCTTGACGCGGGGCGGGGACATTGATGTGAGCCAGATCCCGGACCTGGTCCCCACCCTGGCGGTGGCGGCGGCCCGGGGCGGCGGCGTTACCCGCTTTGTGGGAGCGGGCCGCCTGCGGATCAAGGAAAGCGACCGGATCGCCTCCGTGTCGGCCATGGTCCGGGCGCTGGGCGGCCGGGCGGAGGAAGGGCCGGACAGCCTCACCGTGTATCCCACGGGTCTTCGGGGCGGCACCGTCTCCGCCGAAAACGACCATCGAATCGCCATGGCCGCCGCCGTGGCGTCCACCGTCTGCCGGGAGCCCGTGACCATTCTGGGGGCCGAGGC